>CAILMG010000186.1 GCA_903835265.1 uncultured Methylococcus sp. | reverse complement strand
GACTTGGACATCTTTTCGCCATTGACCGTCAGAAACCCATGGGCAAAGATCTTGGTGGGTGTTCTAAAGTCCGAATGTTCCAACATCGCCGGCCAGAAGAGGGCATGAAAATAGAGAATATCCTTGCCAATAAAGTGATAGAGCTCGGTATCGCTCCCTTGTTTCCAGTAAGCGTCAAAGTCGATGCCATTGACCGCTGCATATTTCTTGAAGCTCCCCATGTAGCCGATTGGAGCATCAAGCCAGACATAAAAAAACTTGCCCGGCGCCCCAGGGATCTCAAATCCAAAATAGGGGGCATCGCGTGAAATATCCCAATCAGCAAGGCCCGCCTCGAACCATTCCGCCATCTTGTTGGCGGCTTCCGATTGGAGATGACCGGCCCGTGTCCAGGTCTTGAGGAAATCCCCACACTGCCCCAGTTTAAAAAAGTAATGCACAGATTCTTTCCGAATCGGGGTGGCGCCTGAGAGGGCTGACACCGGATTGAGAAGATCGGTCGGGGAATAGGTCGCGCCGCAGGCCTCGCAGGAGTCGCCATACTGGTCTTTGGCGTGACATCTGGGGCATTCCCCTTTAATGAAGCGATCCGGTAGGAACATTTCCTTGAGGGGATCAAAGTATTGTTCGATGGCACGAGATTCAATGAGCCCCCGGTCCTTGAGGCGGCCATAGATCGTTTCTGCGAACGCCCTGGTTTCCGGGGAATGGGTGGAATAGTAGTGATCAAAGGCCACATGAAACCCCTTGAAGTCCCGCTCATGTTCAACCTGAACCCGCTCAATAAGGGTCTCCGGGGTGATGCCCTCCTTTTCGGCCCGCAGCATGATCGGCGTGCCATGGGTGTCGTCTGCACAGACATAATGGCACGTGTGCCCCCGCATTTTCTGGAATCGTGCCCAGATGTCGGTCTGGATGTATTCCACCAAATGACCGAGATGGATTGGGCCATTGGCATAGGGGAGGGCGCTGGTGACGAGAATATGGCGGGCTTGAGTCATCGTGGGCTTCCTTCACCGCACAGAGGGTGCGGTCTTACATGGGGGGTTATCAGGGATTCAGGAGGGTTCGAGTTGTCTTCTGCCGGCCCAATCTTTGGCGAACTGTGAGGCGACCCGGCCGCTCCTTGAGCCTCGAAGCAACGCATAGGCTAATGCCTCGGTTCGAGCAGATTCGAGATCCTTTTTAAAGCCAAGGCGCTCGAGCCAGTGATGGACGACGTCGAGATATTGTTGCTGATCAAAGCTATGAAAAGCGAGCCAAACCCCAAATCGTTCTGAGAGCGACAGTTTTTCTTCCACGGCTTCACCTTGGTGGAGTTCCCCATCGACCCAGCGGGCCTGATGATTCTCTTCAGGATATTCCGGTAAGAGATGGCGACGATTAGAAGTCGCATAAATCAGGAGGTTACTCGCAGGCTCCGCCATGGACCCTTCCAGAATCGCTTTGAGGGCCTTGTAGTTGGCATCATCCGCCTCAAAGGAGAGGTCGTCGCAATAGAGAATGAATTTCTCCGGACGATCCTTCAGTAGGGTCTGAATGTCGGAGAGTTCCTGAAGGTCTTGTCGAGCGACCTCGATCATTCTGAGCCCTTCATCGCCATAAGCGTTCAGAAGGGCCTGGATCAGTGACGACTTTCCGGTACCGCGGGCACCCCAGAGGAGCGCGTTGTTGGCGGGTAGCCCCTTCAGAAACTGTCGGGTATTCGACATCAGGGCGGCCTTTTGACGATCGATCCCTTTGAGATCCTCAAGGCGGATCGTTCTGATGGGCTCAATCAGGGATAAGGGGCATGGCTGACCTTTACCCAGCCAGCGAAAAGCCCGGCCTGATACAAGATCCGGGGGGCTCGGGGGGGTTGGAACCAGCTTCGCCAAGGTGGCGTTGAGCTGCCTTAATTCCAGGAGGACCTGTTCCAGCATCCTGAGTTTCTCACCTACTCGCTATCCGGTTTGGGTTTGGCGCGATATTTAGAAGGTGGTAGGACGAGTCCTTCGACTTTCTTTTTGCGGGTCGGTGGTTTTTTGTCGCTGGCCTTATCACTCCCATAGCTCCGTTTTGGGCCTGGGGCCGGTTTTCGGGAGCCGGCTTCGACCGGCTGGAGGTTGATTCTCTGACCTCGAATGAAGGTTCTGGAGAGCGCCTGAAAAACGTCATTCGGAAGGCCTTGAGGCAGTTCTACCGTGCTGTAGGTGTCAAACAGTTTGATGGAGCCGATTTGGCGGGCACCGATACCTCCTTCATTGGCAATGGCCCCGACAATGTCCTTAGGCATCACGCCGTGGGAGCGGCCCACATCAATAGTGAACTGCCGCATATCCCCCTCCGGCCGTTTGAAATCAGGGGTGTCCCGATCGCGCCGAGGGGATGGCCGAGGTTCCGAACGATCGCGGCTTCGAGGCCGATCATCCTGAAAGTCGCGCGAATACTCTCGTGTCGGTGGTTCAGGTTCATCACTGACGGCTAAGGGGCGTTCGCGGTAGAGGAGATGAGCGATCGCGGCGGCAAGGTCGGCCGCTTGGCCCACGTCTTCAGCGACCATGCTGTCGATGAGACCCCGATAGAATCCGAGATCATGATTCTCCATGGTTTCAATCAGCTGCGACTTGAACTGTTCAATGCGCTTATCGGCGATGTCCCTGAGGGTGGGTAGCCGCATCTGCTGAATGGGTTGGCGAGTCGCCCGCTCAATGGCCATCAGCATGCGCCGCTCGCGGGGTGTCACAAAGAGAATGGCGGTACCCTTGCGGCCGGCACGGCCGGTCCTACCGATCCGGTGGACATAGGTCTCCGTGTCGTAAGGGATGTCATAGTTGACGACATGGGTAATTCGCTCAACATCGAGACCGCGGGCAGCCACGTCGGTTGCAATGACGATGTCGAGAGCGCCTTTCTTGAGGCGGTCGATGACTTTCTCTCTAAGGATTTGGCTCATATCGCCATTGAGTGCGGCCGCTTCATAGCCTCTGGCCTCGAGCTTTTCCGCGAGTTCGACGGTTTCGGTCTTGGTCCTGACAAAGATGATCATGGCATCAATGTCATCGGCGTCGAGAATGCGGGTTAGGGCTTCGAGTTTCTGAAGACCCGAGACGAGCCAAAACTGTTGATTGATGGCTTCGACGGTTGAGGTCTTGCTCTGGATCTTTATTTCGGCCGGATTGTCGAGATGTCGGCTAGCGATTTTCTTAATCACCGGAGGCATCGTGGCCGAAAACAAGGCGGTCTGTCTTGTTTCTGGCGTGTGCTCTAGAATCCATTCAACATCCTCGATGAAGCCCATGCGGAGCATTTCATCCGCCTCATCAAGGACCAATGTCTGCAGGTGATCGAGATTAAGGGTTTCTCGACGGAGATGGTCCATGACGCGCCCAGGGGTGCCGACAATCACATGGACACCGCGGGCCAGCTGGCGAAGTTGCTGCCCCATCCCTTGTCCGCCGTAAACCGGGAGGATATGGAATCCCTCGATGTGGCGTGCGTAGGTCTGGAAGGCCTCGGCAACCTGGATGGCGAGTTCGCGCGTGGGCGCTAGGACCAGGGCCTGGGGAACCCTTCTGGAGACATCAATTCGGCTCAAAATCGGTAGTGCAAAAGCGGCGGTCTTGCCCGTCCCGGTCTGGGCCTGACCCAAAAGATCACGGCCCGCCAGAAGGTGTGGAATGCTGGCCGCCTGGATCGGGGAGGGGGACTCATAGCCAATCTCCCGAACGGTCTTGAGGATCGCGGGTGAAAGTTCTAAGTCATCAAAGGATAGGGGGGTGTCGGTCATGGATCTTCGTGCACAATGAATACAGGACCGGTCAACCGCCACCTGGCAGGATGACCGGAAAGACCTGCGAGGCATTCCCGCAGGCTGAAGGGTCCGCTCAGACCGTCAGAGGTTTATAGCGGAGGCGATGAGGATTATCGGCCTCATCACCCAGGCGGCGTTTACGGTCGGCCTCATAATCAGCATAGTTGCCCTCGAACCACACCACCTTGCTGTCGCCCTCAAAGGCCAGCATATGGGTGGCGATCCGGTCGAGGAACCAGCGATCATGCGAAATGACGACGGCACAGCCAGGGAAATCAAGGAGAGCCTCTTCGAGCGCTCTGAGGGTCTCAACGTCAAGGTCATTGGTGGGTTCGTCCAAGAGGAGAACGTTACCGCCACTTTTTAGAAGTTTCGCGAGATGGACCCGGTTGCGCTCACCCCCTGAAAGGTCGCCGATGCGTTTTTGCTGGTCCGAACCTTTGAAGTTGAAGCGTCCGCAATAGGCGCGAGAGGGCGTCTGATAGGTTCCCACCGTGATCATGTCGAGACCGTCTGAGATCTCTTCCCACACGGTCTTATTGCCATCGAGATGATCGCGGGTTTGATCAACATGAGCGATTTTGACCGTTTCACCGATGCGAATGGTCCCAGCGTCCGGAGATTCGACCCCAGCCATCATCCGAAAGAGGGTGGTTTTACCCGCTCCGTTCGGACCGATGATGCCCACGATGCCGCCCGGCGGCAGCCTGAAGCTCAGGTCTTCGGCCAGCAGTCGATCGCCAAAGCCTTTTTTGACGCCTTCGGCTTCGACCACGACATCGCCGAGGCGAGGGCCCGGTGGAATATAGATTTCCTTGGTTTCATTGCGGGCCTGGGTTTCCTGGCTCGAGAGCTCTTCGAAGCGGGCTAGACGAGCCTTGCTTTTGGCATGGCGCCCCTTGGGGTTTGTTCTTACCCACTCGAGTTCGGCCTTCATGGCTTTCATTCGAGCGCTTTCCTGTTTTTCCTCGATCTCTAGGCGCTTCTCCTTCTGCTCTAACCAGGTCGAATAGTTGCCTTCCCATGGAATGCCATGGCCTCGATCGAGTTCAAGGATCCAGCCGGCGACGTTGTCGAGGAAGTAGCGATCATGGGTGACGGCGATCACGGTCCCCGGGAAATCATGAAGGAAGCGCTCCAGCCAGGCGACCGACTCTGCATCGAGATGGTTGGTCGGTTCATCCAGCAGAAGCATGTCAGGGCTTGAGAGGAGCAGCCGACACAAGGCGACTCGTCGCCGCTCGCCGCCTGATAGTTTGGTGACATCGGCATCCCAGTCGGGAAGCCTTAGGGCATCCGCCGCCATTTCAAGCGTGCGCTCAAGATTATGGCCGTCGCTGGCCTGAAGGATGCTTTCAAGGCGGCCCTGTTCAGCGGCCAAGGCATCAAAATCGGCATCGGGCTCCGCGTAGGCGGCATAGACCTCATCCAGTCGCTTCAGGGCCTCTTGAATGTGTGAAAGCGCCTCTTCGACGTTTTCGCGGACATTCTTGTTGGGGTCTAGTTGAGGTTCCTGCTGAAGATAACCGATCTTGATATCGGACTGCGCTCGCGCCTCGCCATTAAATTCGGTATCAACACCCGCCATAATTCTCAGCAGGGTGGATTTACCCGAGCCGTTGAGGCCGAGGACGCCAATCTTAGCGCCAGGATAGAACGACAGGGAAATATCCCTCAGAATCTCGCGTTTGGGAGGGACCACCTTGCCCACGCGGTTCATGGTATAAACGTATTGAGCCATCTCTTTTGAGCACAGGAAAGCGAAGTGAAGGCCATGTTCCAGTAGGGCTCCCTAGGTCGCTGGGGCCGGAAAATGACATATAACGCCTGATTATCCCACATCCTGGGCCTTGGTATGGAACTGTTTTGGCGGATGATCGCCGGATGAGCACTTAAAGTGGTGAAGGAGCAGGGCCAGGAGATGCTTCACTTAACGGCACAATCAGAGCCATTTGGGGTTTCAGGGATTGAAGCTAGCGAGTGGAATCGACTGACGGGGACAGACTTACCCTTTCTCCGGCATGAGTTTCTGGCGGCACTTGAATCCAAGGGTTGTCTCGGGGAGGCAGTGGGCTGGATTCCTTGCCCTCTTCTTCTGAAGGACGCTAAAGGCCATCTCCGTGGAGCCTTGCCGCGCTACCTTAAATTCAACTCCTTTGGCGAATTTGTGTTTGACTGGTCATGGGCTGAGGCCTACGAGCGAGCCGGGCTTTCCTATTATCCAAAGCATGTCGTCGCCGCACCTTTTACCCCGGCCACGGGGACGAGACTGCTGACGGATCCATCCCTTTCCTCTCAGGACACCGGCCGGGCGCTGATGGCTCATGCGGCTGAAATGACCCTTGATGCGGGCGTTTCATCGCTGCACTGGCTGTTTGCGACGGATCCCGAGCTTACTGAGCGTTCTGATTTTCTCCCGCGCTGGGGTTGTCAATTTCACTGGGAAAACCAAGGCTACCCAGATTTTGAGGCTTTTCTGGCGACCATGACGTCGAAACGCCGAAAGGAAATCCTGAGGGAGCGGCGTCAGGTTGAGGAGCGAGGTCTCGAGCTGGTTTGTCTTTCGGGGCTTGAGGTCAGTGCCAAGGAATGGCAGACCTTCCATGCGCTTTATCGGGGAACCTTCGATAAACACGGCAATTATCCAGCGCTGACTCTCGATTTTTTCAAGGAGATTGCCTCTACGATGGGGGATCAGGTGCTGCTGGTGATGGCCCGTCATGGGGGCGAAATGGTCGCTGCCGCCTATTTTCTGGTGGGCACTGACACCCTTTACGGGCGTTACTGGGGCTGTGTTGAAGAAGTCCCGGGGCTTCACTTTGAGGCGTGTTACTACCAAGGGATTGAATACGCCATCGCCAAGGGCTTAAAGCACTTTGAGCCTGGGGCTCAGGGGGAGCATAAGATCAGCCGCGGCTTTCTGCCGACAACCACCCTTTCCTATCACTTCATTCCAGACCTAAGGTTTCGGGCGGCCATTGCCCGTCACCTCGCGTTCGAAAATCAGCGGGTCGAAGCCTATCGGGATGCGCTCATGGCGCGTTCCCCTTTCAAGCAGGCCATCCCGTGATCCCGCATCTTGATCCAAAAAATCCCCATCAGGCATTTCCGTCTGGGGATCAAGCGCTTGAAGAGCCCAATGGACTCCTAGCCATCGGCGGCTGCCTCTCCAAGGAGCGCTTGGTCAACGCCTACCGACAAGGCATCTTTCCCTGGTTTAGCGAGGGGGAACCGATTCTTTGGTGGTCCCCGGACCCCCGCTTAGTGCTGATCCCCGATCAAATCAAGGTGTCGAAAAGTCTTCGGCAACAGCGTCGAAAGCCTCTATGGGAGGTCACCCATGATAAGGCCTTTGAAGCCGTGATGGCCGCCTGTGCTGAGCCAAGGCGGGAGGGTGAAGGAACCTGGATTAGCCCTCAGATTCAAGAAGCCTATCGGGCACTGCATCAGCAGGGGATCGCTCACTCCTTTGAGGCGTGGCAGGAGGGGGTTCTGGTTGGGGGTCTTTATGGCGTGGCCCTGGGTCAGGTTTTTTTCGGGGAATCCATGTTCCATCGGGTGACTGATGCCTCGAAAGTCGCCCTGGTAACCGCTGTCGAGCGCCTTCGCGCCTGGGACTATCAGCTTATCGATTGTCAGGTTCAAACCGATCACCTCTCAAGTCTTGGGGCCCGTCCCATGCCTCGAGCCGAATTTCTTCTGGCGCTGAATAGGCTCTGTGATAAGCCGGCTGCCGCGACGGCCTGGGGGGTTTCGAGGTGAGCACCCTTACGTTGTATCTCGGCCCTTTAGAGCCCTGTCCCTATCTCGATGGGCGGACCGCCCAAATGGCGTTTCTAGCTCCGGATGCCGTCGTTACCCCCCACCTCTACAGCGTCTTGGTGGCGCATGGTTTCCGCCGCAGCGGATCGCTGATCTATCGTCCCCAGTGTCCAAACTGCAACGCGTGTGAGCCGGTGAGGATTCCGGTTAACCGATTTAAGCCGAGCCGAGCGCAGCGACGGAGCGAACAACATTTTGACGATGTCGTGGTGGTCGAACGCCCAGCGATCTTTAATGCCGATCATTATGATCTTTACCGGCGCTATCAGATGGCGCGACATCCAGAGAGCAACATGGGTCAGGCGGGACCTCAGGAGTACATCGATTTCCTGGCCAATGATCGCTTTGAGGGGACAGTGTTTTTGGAATTTATCCAGGGCGATCATTTGCTCGGAGTGGCTGTCGTGGATGAATTGGAGCAGGGGTTCTCCGCGGTCTATACCTTCTTTGACCCCGATAGCTCCG
>CAILMG010000185.1 GCA_903835265.1 uncultured Methylococcus sp. | reverse complement strand
TCAGAAGGCTGGCAGTGGCGCCAGCTCTTAAGGATGAATCAGCCCCTTTACTGGCGGGAAGAAAAGGGGGTTTGGAGCAGATTCACGCTTCGGGGCCAGCAGCCTTTGGCACTCAGTGAACCCATCCTTCATCTGTCCTACTATGAGGCTGACGCCTATGCCCGCTGGAAAGGGGCCCGGCTCCCAACGGAGGCCGAGTGGGAAGTCGCGATGAAATCCGTCAAAACACACGAATTTGAACAGATGACAGCTAGGGCCTGGCAATGGACCCAATCAAGCTATATGCCCTACCCTGGCTTCAGGCTTGACCCCAGTGCTGTGGGTGAATACAACGCTAAATTTATGGTCAATCAATATGTGCTTCGAGGAAGCTCTCTTGCGACCCCAAAGGGACATAGCCGCCCCACTTACCGGAATTTTTTTCCCGCCCATACGTGCTGGCAATTTACAGGCATTCGGCTCGCTCGAGCCTTTGTCCCCCTCAAATGATCCAGGAGGACCCGATCATGTCATCTTTTCGCCCACCAAAAGACTTCAGCCAATTCTTTAAGGATCCTAAGGGACGAATCGTTATCGCCCAATTCCCGAATGGGCCTTTATGGATTTGGCTCGGTGCTACTATCCTCGAATCCTTGAAGATCTCCTTCATTCCATCCTTTTGGATCAGCACCATCGGTTTGTTAGCGATCCTTTATTGGGCTGGCCTTGAGATCTTCCAAGGGGTCAATGGCTTCAGGCGCTGCCTAGGTCTTTTGGTTGCGATGATCGTTTTAATGAACCGCTTTGGCTAATCGCTGGATCGATGAAGGGATGCGTTATGCCCAAAAAATGCCGAATTTCAGGCATAAAAAAACCGTGCTACGAGTTGGGGGGTACATGCGTCGAAGATGTAGCACGGCTTAAAGTCACTTAGGTATAAGCCCTTCTTGAGACACCTTGAGGGGCTCTCAAGTTCCTGAGTGAAACAGTCTGAATTAGAGGGGGCCTATCGCTTTGCTAGAGACGTCGATAGGGGCAAGGCAACGCGCCTCATCGAATGACCAAACCCCGCCTTCTTCAACACAGACATCCCAGTCATTCCTAGGGTCGCTATAAAACCCCAGAACCACGCTAAAAAAAAGGGCGGTTAAGAGGGTCAGGACGATCAGCGGGCGTTCATTCAGATAGCGCATCAAATCCCTTTTTTTCATCCAGCGAGCACGTCATCACATAATCATCCATAAAAAACCCCCCACCGATCGCCACCTTATCAGTGCCGGTGATCTCAAAACCGTTTCGCTCATAAACCTTGATGGCATGAAGGTTAAGGCGATTGACCCGAAGTGTCAGCTCGACCCCTTCGGCGAGGATCACCTCCGAGAATACCCGCTCTAGAAGTTGTCGACCAATACCTTGGCCTTGATGATCGACATCCACATAGAGCTTGTCGAGCTTGAAGAGTCCCAGACCCAAGGCATAGACATGGGCATACCCACACCACCGATCCCTCCGAGCTCCAAGAAAAAGATCACCCGCGGCCATTTGTTCCAAAAGAACCTCAGGGTCATAGCGCTGCTCAATCATGTAGCGAATCTGATCTTCTGATAGAAGATCCCGGTAGGCGATGGGCCAGATGCTCTCGGCCAGCTGACGGATGGCGGTCACATCGCGGGGACTTAAGAAGTCGATGGTGATATTCATCAACCAACGCGTAGTCTACAATTCGAAGTGAAAGCTTTCATTTCTCCCTCACTGGATAATCAAACCTCATGACCCACTCAAATCGCCCCTTCCTGACCACCATACTCCTCGTCTCGATGCTTGCAAGCCTTGGTGGCTGCCTTCCTTTCGCGGCGATCAAGGTGGCCAAAAAAGTCAGTGGAAATGATTCAGACACCTCAACGACCAAGACAACGGACCCTTCAGCGGCTAAGCCAAAGGACGCGACCGCCGCGCCGGCCGCAACCAACGCCCCCGCAACTACCCCAGCTCCGACGGCCAAATAAAAATCATATCATCAGGCAGGATGAGGACATCGCCCCCATCACCCTCCGCAATTTGAAGGACAATCCGATGGCCCATTACCCAAGAGAAGAAATTGAAGAAATG
>CAILMG010000184.1 GCA_903835265.1 uncultured Methylococcus sp. | reverse complement strand
TCGTTGATATCACTATTGGCATAGTTCAAACCGAGGTTCACCGCGGTCAGCTTCTGATTAAAATCCATTCGGCCATTCAGGCTTCCAAAGGCGGAGTTATAGTCAGGCTCCTGCGACACACCGCCCCCTAGATTAAGGGCAGACTCATCCCATTCGTATCCCAGCCTGAAATTGCCTTGATTCCTGATTTCAGGGGAGGCAGAAGCAACCGTTTGAACGAGGCGCTTATCAGGAACGTAATTCGCGGTGTTATCGTCAAGCCGATACGGCGTCAGTTTTTTATCGTAGAGGATCGTTCCATTACCACGAACCAAGGGGGATGCCCCGGCAGCCGATGGATTATTGCCCACCAGCGCGTTGGGTGCAGAAGAAACAGGGGTTGCCCCTGACCACGTGTCCTGAGCGTAATTAAAGCCAAATTTCCAGCGATCAGAAAAGGTCAAAAGCCCATTGGCCTCGATATTATCGACCTGTAAGGGGGTGTATTGACTCTTAAGACCATCCAGCAATTGCCAGGGCGTCTGTTTGTAGGAGCCATATTGCAAATCAACGATATCCCCAGGTGCTGCCACCGCCATCGGGTTTTGTGCCACTAACCCAGGCAATGCAAGGGCTGCCGCACGCAACGCACTCAAGGCGGATGGCTCTGAAAGGATCGAAGAGCCCGATAGAGACAGGGCCTTAGGGTTAGGACGCCGCAGTCGCTGGAGGGCTGAAGCGGTCAAAGCGACCGGCCCTCTAAGACCGAGCGATCGGAGACTTTGAGTGAGGAGGTTGATCAACACAGCGCCTATCGATCGTCATCAGTAACAGCCACAGCCACCGCCCCCCGAGGAGGCCGTGCTTCCGGAGGCTGATTCTCTGGAGCCATAAATATGTTCACGGAGAGCCGCTTGACTCGGGAAAGGCTGCAAGCCCATATGAGGCTTGGCCAGATTACCGCGCTCCCAAGGCTGAACCTCCGCGCACCCTTCTAAAACAACACTGAAGGCGAAAAGAAGAAGGCCCTGCAAGAGGCGATTAAATGGATATCCAAAGAGCTTTCTGAGGACCAAGGACGCTTGGCCGCGATGGGCTGCCTTCTTAGAAACTTTGAATGAGCCGATCAAAAGGGTCATTTGACGGGACTTTTCTCATCGAGCAAGGCCTCCACCTCATCTCTCAAGGCCTGAGCCTCGGTGGGCTTGAAGCCCAAATGGATGAATCGCAGCACCCCTTGCCGATCAATCAGGTAGGAAGACGGCATCGCCTTCACCCCCAATTCATGGGCGCACTTACCCCCAGCATCCGCGACCAATTCAAAATGTGCTGGGGTTTGGTTTAAAAACCCCATGGCATCCCCGGCTTTTTCATCCAAATTAACGCCGACGATCGATAAGCCTTTAGAACCCAACTCCTTCTGTAATTTGTTCATGAAGGGAAAGGATTGCGCACAAGGACCGCACCAGGAGGCCCAGAAATCGACATAGATCACCTTGCCCTGGTAGGCCTCGAGGGTCTTTTCGCCCCCTCCGCCGATCTTCGAAAGCGTGCATGAAGGGGCTTTCACGCCAACCCCGCCATCAGCCAAAGCCTGGCTTATAAATCCCCAAAGCAAGATCCCATAGACCATTCCTGATCGCATCGTCATCTCATTTCTCTTTTAATCGATAGTAAAAACGGCGTGCATGAATCCCTGCACCCTCACTGCGGCATCGCCGCCAAGCGAATTTGGGCTAATTGGCGCACGATTGGATCGGTATCAGCCAGGGCCGATTCTAAATAATTTCGGTTTTCTAAAGCCAAGGGCAGGGCCTCAATCGCCGCCAGACGAACCGAGGGATCGGGATCGATGACGCCATTTGCTATGAGAGAGGGGCTTGATGGATCGCCTAACCGCGCGAGTCCCGAAAGAGCACTCCCCCTGACTTCGCCATTTTCATCATTCAAAGCGGCCTGATAAAGACTTCGACGGGTCTCCTGATCCATACCACCCGATTGCCAAAGGAGAGAAAGAGCGTCAATCCGTTTCGAACTGTCTGAATCCTTCAGCATCGCCATCAGGAGATCACCGGAGGGCGTGAGCGGCAAGGATACCTTGGGGGCTAAAGAGGATGGGGATGAAACACCCCTATCGGTGGGCTCTAAGTCTCTTCGAGAAGACGACAGAATGACGATTCGTTCGTAATCCGAAGGGCTCTTGCTTGATGCTGAACCCGCAGCAATATAAAGGACGTTAGCGCTTGACCCTAAAAGACACTCGAGAAGCGGCTTGATGGTGCTCGACGAACAAGCCAGTGTGATCGGCTCCTCGCGTTCATGGCCATGAACGATAGGAATGCCGACTTGGCTTGAAAGACGGTCTAAAACATCCCCTGTGGTCGCCTGATCCACCTTGAGGTGAAACCCACCCCCCGCCAGCGTCTCAAGATCGATGTATCCAGCCGCCGAGGACGGCGCATCGGAAGACGCCCCTGCCTTCAAGGTCGTCATGACCCACAGCAAAGAAAAAAGGACAGTGAGAAATCGGGGCATAGTTCGTACCTCCAGGACAGTAGGCCCTTTAAGCAGACTTTATGCCATTATTTTTACACTTTAAAAACAATAGGATATAGTTTTATTGTCGGACTCAAGAGAACCCATCTGTGGCATATGCCACAGTGACTGCGTCATCTCCCCTATCCCTTTTCGAGTCGATCCCGATGGAGCGCCAGCCATTGAAGCGCCAAGGCAGGAACCACCGAATCGATGGTTCCTGCTTCAAGGAGTACCAAGGCTTCATCCAATGACATGACGATGGCACGGATATCTTCACCCTCCTCTTCAAGACCAAATAGGCCTTCTTGAAGAGGCCCTAAAGCCACACCAATGAAGACGGTCACCGCTTCAGAGGTGCCACCCGGACTGGTATAGAACGTCCCCACCCGGATAAGGGATTGAAATTGACACCCGGCTTCCTCCACGCCTTCCCGGTGGGCCACATCTTCAGGGCTTTCACCCGCCTCAATCGCTCCCGCAACCGTTTCAAGGAGCCAAGGAATGGTCTTGGACCCGACCGCCCCAATCCGAAACTGTTCGATGAGGAGAATCTCACCTTTAAGGGGATCGTAAGGGAGGACCGCCACGCAGTGACCACGATGAAACAGTTCCCGCATCAAAGGATCACTCCAGCCCCCTTCAAAGGTGGAATGCCGGAGATGGTAGCGGGTTAGATTAAAGAAACCCCGGTAAACCGGGGTCTCATCAAGAATCTTAAATTCAAGCGCCAAAAGTTGAGGCTCTAATGGGGAACGCTGAGGCGCTCTGAAAGGCCTTCCATGAGGACATTCCCAACCGTCGCGCCCATCTTTCGGGTCAGCCGATCAAACACATTTTCTTCAGGATTAAAGATCACCATGGTCTTCGCCTTCAGGACCTTCTCAGCCACCATCCGGTCATCCCCGACCTCATCAGATAGTCCAAGGGTAATGCTTTCAGCGCCAGTCCAGATCAAGCCTGAGAACATGTCGGGGGTTTCCTTTAATCGCTCGCCACGACCGAGTTTCACGGCATCAATAAACTGACGATGAACCTGCCCCAGTACTTTTTGCATATGATCTTTGGCGACCCCATCGACCGGAGCAAAAGGGTCGAGGAGCGCTTTGTGTTCGCCTGAGGTCATGATGCGGCGCTCAACACCCCACTGCTTCATCGCATCGACAAAGCCGAAGCCGCCCATAATGACCCCAATGGATCCCACCACACTGGCATTATTGACAAAGATTTTGTCCGCCGCAGAGGCGACGTAGTAGCAGCCAGAAGCACACATATCGGAAATCACCGCGACAATCGGGAGATCAGGCTTTTGTTGCTTAATCCTCCGAATCTCATCATAGACATAAGCCGATTGAACCGGGCTTCCACCCGGACTATTCATCCGAAGCAGAATACCTTTGGTTTTCTTATCCTCGACGGCTTCACGAAGGCCATCAATAATATTATCGGCGCTCGCGGGTTGTCCTGGCGCAATAACCCCCGCCACATCAATGACGGCGGTGTGTCCTTCGCCATCTTCGGCGATGTCCTTAAAGGGCTTGGCCGCCATAAAGAGGCCCACACCGAGATAAATCGCAAACAGGGATTTAAAGAAAATGCCCCAACGCCTCGCTTGGCGTTGCTCTTCAATCGAGGCTAAGAGGACTTTTTCAATGATCTGCCGCTCTGAGCCTTGAGCCGCGTTTGATGAAGGTTCTAAAGGGTCTCTTGGAGACTGGTTCATGGGATTCTCGTCTTGAAATAGGTCAAAAGGTCCGCCGTCTGTTCGAGACAAGCGAGCGGCTGAAGTTCCAACAATTCATCCCGGGTATTGGCCCCGGCAGCGACGGCCACGGCATCCACACCGGCATTCCGCGCCAAGTGAAGGTCATGCAGCGAATCACCAATGAGTAAGGTCCTCTTCGGGGTCACTTGAAGCTCACTCAAAAGCTCCTCGACCATCATCGGGTGGGGTTTGGAGGCCGTTTCATCCGCGCAGCGGGTCGCATGAAACATCGTCGTGAGCCCGGTTGCAACCAGCATGGGATCAAGCCCCGAGCGGGCCTTACCGGTTGCTACCGCGAGTTTGAAACCTTCTTCCCGCAATTGAGATAAAAGATCAGGAACGCCCTCAAACAATGACAAGTGTTCCAATGAGCGGCTGTGGTAGTGCTTTCGATAATGGCCCATGAGGGTATCGATGGCCGCTTTTGGCTGCCCCGGAAATAAGGAGTCCATGGCCTCACCGAGACTCAAGCCAATCACCGAACGGGCCTTAGCCCTTG
Organism: uncultured Methylococcus sp.; assembly: GCA_903835265.1. Classification (GTDB taxonomy): domain Bacteria; phylum Pseudomonadota; class Gammaproteobacteria; order Methylococcales; family Methylococcaceae; genus UBA6136. The sequence continues at coordinate 1,650 of CAILMG010000184.1, read as the reverse complement.
GGGGAATGGGAAGCGAAGCGGCCTTTGCAGAGACCTCAAGACATTCAACGATCCACCCAATGGAGTCGCACAAGGTCCCATCCCAGTCAAAGATCAAAAGGTCGTAATGACGTTTCACCGCGGCAACCCCTTCAACACCTCAAGAAGATCGGGATCAAGAGGGGCCTCGATGGTGATGGCTTTCTGAGTCTTCGGGTGTAAGAAGGTGGTTTCTTTGGCATGCAGAAATAATCGCCTCAAGCCCAACGTTTTGAACTGTCGATTGACCATCTCCTCACCATAGCGCTCATCGCCTAGGAGGGGGTGCCCAAGGTGAAGAGCATGCACTCGAATCTGATGCGTTCGTCCCGTGATCGGCCGCGCTTCGACCAACGTCGCCTCTCGAAAGAGATCAAGGCGCTTAAATTCGGTCATCGCCGCCTTCCCATCGCGGGCCACCCTGACCATCCGCTCGCCGCTCTGGAGAACATTCTTCTTGAGGGGCGCATCGACCATGATTTTTTTCTTCGCCCACTGACCGGCGATCAGAGCCACATAAACCTTATTGACATCGTCCTCTCGAAACTGGGTATGGAGCGACTTCAAGGCACTGCGCTTTTTGGCAATCAGGAGACAACCGGAGGTTTCACGATCAAGACGATGAACGAGCTCCAAAAATTTCGCGGTCGGCCGAAGCTCCCTTAAGGCCTCAATAACGCCATAGCTCAGCCCGCTCCCACCATGAACCGCCATCCCCGAGGATTTATTCAGAACCAAAAGATCCTCATCCTCATAAAGAATACGTGGTTCAATCCGTGATCTTAGGGCTTCAATGGGTAATTGAGGCGTCTCCCGCTCAGCGACACGGACAGGGGGTACCCTCACCCTATCACCCGCTTCAAGGCGGTCTTGAGCCTTCACCCGACCCCCATTCCGTCGGACTTCACCGGTCCTTAGAATGCGGTAAACATGGCTCTTAGGCACACCCTTGAGGCGCGTAAATAGGAAATTGTCAACGCGCTGTCCGGCATGATCGGCATCGACCTCAATCATCTGGACAGCCGGACTGGTCGGCGGCGTATTCATCAATAGAATAATAGCAGTATCATCGATTAAATTGATGATTTGACGGTAGATTGTTATAGTTATACGGATTGGGGTCTTGGTGCTGGCGACAGAGAGAGATGTTGCCGCCAAGCCGGCATAACGAAACGAATAAAGTGCGAACGTCCATAAAGAGCGGGATGGATGTTGTGCGCCGCCGGCCAGAAGCCGCCCAATCACGAATTCTGATAAGGCACGCAGCCCTCGAAGGATCAGCTTCTCTGACCTTTTGAACCGATTGCGTCAACCGGTTTGGATCCCGCACCGCCTTTGCCCTCCCTTTGCCTGACGTGATTGATCCGTCGGCGGTGGGTTGCCGCGGCGAATCGTAAACAACCAGGGTTTTGAGCGCTCGACCCATGACGAGCCGAAACGATGCGACCCGAGTGGACCATTGTGTGGTTCCATCCGCCGATTGGCGGATGACGCTACCCGAATATTAGGGGTCTGAACAGCCGGCCGGGATGGATGATCCTGGCGCTGATCGACCCTATGAGACGCGCAGCCACCTTAGTGAAGTGGGGTCTCGGGGCGCCAAGGAATTGAGTCAATGAAAAGAATGTTAAT
>CAILMG010000183.1 GCA_903835265.1 uncultured Methylococcus sp. | reverse complement strand
CCATCCCTGACGCCTCCCAACTCAAGGGCAGTTGGCCCAAAAGTCAGTCCTCCAATCCTCGGAGTGGAGCGAAGTCTAACACCCAGAAGACCGATGTCAATAAAAAAGTGCGACATTTTGTCGCACTTTTTTATTGCTCGTGACGCACCACCGAAACCCGCCACCATCCCCCTCTTTGACCCCCCCTTTCGGCGCTACAATAGAGACCCAGATTTTCCCTATGAGGGCCCCATGCGGATCTCAGCGCCCGCTCTTATTAGACCTACACCGTGGGTGCTCCTCTCTCTCTTTGCTCTAAGGGATGCCCCAGCCGCCTTCGAGGATGTCGCCGACTGCCCACTGATCCTTGCCTGCGCCGGGTGCCATGGCGATAAAGGCGAGGGTAGTGGGCCATTTCCGGCCATCAACTCACTCGACCCTCAAGACGTTGTATCCACCCTGCGGTCCTTCCGCCTAGGTGAAAGGCCGGCAACGGTCATGCAACGGATTGCCTCGGGTTACACCGATCCAGAACTTTTAAAGATAGCCCAGTGCCTGTCAGGGGCACCCCCAAGATGACGCTATCCCGCCGCGCCTTTCTCGGACTTTCAACCCAGGGACTTTTGCTGTCTGCCTGCAAGCTCGTCCCCCCTCAACACCCCGCGCTTAAAAAGGCCCGGGTCCTTGTGGTAGGCGGAGGCTTTGGGGGGCTCAATGTCGCCAGAGCCATCAAGCGCCTGGCGCCTGAATGTCAGGTCACGTTGATCGATCGCAATCTCAGCTATACCCGTTGTCTAGGATCCAACTGGGTGATCGGCGGCTTTGCCTCTGAACAGGGCCTCCAACAAGATCTTTCATTGCCCCTTGCGGCCGATAACATCCCGTTGCGGGTGGGCGAGGTGGTTCGCGTCAGCCATAACCCTCAGCGCCTTTATCTCGCAGAGGGTGAGACGCTTCCCTTTGATCGACTCATCCTTTCACCCGGCATCGATTTTCGCTGGGATCAAGTTCGAGGGATGTCTGAATCTCTTAGCCGCCAGATCCCTCATGCTTATAAGGGCGGTCAGGCAGGCTTATTGGCCCATCAGATTAAGAACATGCGACAAGGCGGGACGTTGATTATCACCGCCCCTCAAAATCCTTATCGTTGCCCCCCAGGCCCTTACGAGCGGGCATCCCTCGTCGCCGCCTACTTCAAACAACACAATCCAACCGCGAAGATTCTCATCCTTGATGCGAAGAGCCGTTTTTCAAAGCAAAAGGCTTTCACCGCCGCTTGGGATCGATACTATCCCGGCATGATCGAATGGATCTCTAATGAAACAGAGGGCGAAATGGACCACGTCGACACCCGAAAGCGGACGGTTCACATGGCCTTTAATCGGTTTCAGGCGGATGTTCTCAATGTCATCCCCCCCCAAAAAGCCGGAAGATTGGGGGAGCAACTCGGGTTAACCGATGCCTCTGGTTGGTGCGATGTGGATCCGATGACCTTTGAATCAAAACGCTATCCAAACATCCACGTGATCGGGGATGCCGCCACCATCGGCCCAATGCCGAAATCCGCCTTCGCGGCCCAGGCCCAGGCGCGGGCCTGTGCCGTGGCGGTTATTCAAAGCCTTCTTGAACGGCCGCCTATCGAACCAAGACTCATCAACCACTGTTACAGCTTGATCGATCAAAGCCACGCCATCTCGATCACCGGCGTTTATGGCTTCAAAAGAGGATCAAAAGAGCTGATTACCCTGTCACAGGGAGAAACTCCTCCGGGGGCTTTGGGCGAGATCGAAGCGGCTGAGGCCTATGGCTGGTATCAACTCATTCTCGAACAAACATTCGGCTCGCAAGGCTCTTAGCCCTCTTCTAAGCGCCGATGGCTTTTCCTAAAAGGCGTTGAATCGATTCTGGAAAAGACAGCGTTAGCGCGAAGTGGTGCCCTTCATCGGACATCTTGCTCCACGTCTTTTGGACAATCCCAATGAGCTTTTCTTCATCATGGCGCGCTGCAAAATCAACAAAGTAATACTCCAGAAACACCAGACAAATGACGTCCTCTAACCGCTGGACCTCTGCATCGGTCTTGATACCCCGCTTTTCAACCAAGGTCCTTACCCGAAGCATGCTGGCCTCATCGTATCCTACCGATTGCATCAAATCAGTAAGACGATCGGCATGAAACCGATAAAGGGTCGTTCGCCAGTTGAGATAACCGGTGCGGCCTTCGGGATAATGATCCCTCGGGATATCAAAGCGGCGGAGATGCTGCCCGCGTGCTGCAATTTTCAAAACCTCTGGCGCCAAAGGATCCATGCGCTCGAGCCAAAGCGACATTCGTTGCCCATAAAGAAACTCTCTGGGGTAACAATGTTCCCCCACCTGATCATGATGGGGATCTTGGCTATTCGCCCCATCAATGAGGTTAAAGAGCGTTTCGAGCCGGTCAATCATCGTAGGGCACCGTTTCGTTAAGGAGCATTCAAGCGTTCCTGATGAGAAGTCTTGCGAGACTTCTTAGACCCTCAATCATAACGAATCCGGCTCACTCCGTGATCACTGGTGTCCTCGATGACCCTCTGATGGCGGACGCTTAAATTCACCGACCTTGCCCGCATCGGTGATCCAAAGCGAAGGGAGGCCCATGGTTTTGAGCCACTGGGGTCCTCCTTTCCCCTTCAACATGGCGATGGTCGACGCGCTCCCCGCGATCAAGGCCAATGGTGCCACGACACTGACCGACGCCAACCCTCGGACGGGCCACCCGGTTTTGGGGTTCAGTAAATGGCAGTAGCGCTGTCCAGCGACTTCGATATAGCGTTCATAGCTCCCACTGGTGGTGACCGCACCCTGATGAAGATGGAGCGTTGCAAGAAGTTCTCCTGCATGAAGAGGATGATGAATACCCACCTCCCAAGGGGATCCATTGGGTTTTGGCCCAATCACCCGAAGATCCCCACCGAAGTTGACCACCCCGCTCTTTATTCCCAGACGAAGGAGCGTATGGACGGCACGATCGGCCGCGAACTCCTTGGCAATGCCGCCAAAGTCGAGTTCCATATCGGCGGCCTTGAAGCGAAAAAGGGGTCGATCCCAGATGACTTGACCCCAACCCACCCGCTTTAAGAGTTGATCTATCGTTGACTGGGGGGGCAAGGTGGCGGCTTGGCTTTGAAAGTTCCAGGCCCGTCGAAGGAGGCCCGAGGTGACATCAAATAAACCGTCACTTTGTTCATAACAGGTGTTCGCATAATCAAGAAGACCCGCCATTTCATCGTCAACGACCACCCCTTGAGGTGAGAAAGCCTTGCGGTTAAGGTCTGATAAGGCACTATCCTCACGATAGCGAGAATAACGCTGCTCGATCTTTTCAACCTCCTCGATGACGATCTTCGCGGCCCGCGCCACCTCGTCGAAGGGGCCTCCAAAGAGCGACAGATGGCAGGGCGAACCCATGGCCCTAAAGGGAAACCGGAAAGGCTCTGACGCCGTCACTTTAAAGCTTTAGATTGACGTTAATCGAGTAGAGCGTGAAGCTGTAGTTATCCACGGCACTGCCGGTCCCTCCCATGAATCCCATGCCCTGGCTGCGATCGTAAAGTTCGATCCCAGCGCCCACATTGAAATTGGGAATAATCGCCTTATTCAAGGACACGCCGCCGGCAACCGCCCCAAAACTGGCCAGTCGATAATCAGAGGAGTAAAGCCCATTGGCCGTCGGACTCTCATAGACCCCTTGATAGAAGAAAGAAGAGCGCTGGGTGTAATAGCGAACGTGAGGCGACAGAATCATCTCGTAGGGTAAGGGCTGAATCCAGCTCGCTTCAAAGGTGTGTGAATCCACATTCCAGCTGTCGGAGTAAAAGCGGTAGTCGAGATGGAGCGCGGCTTGATTGAGTTCTTCAAAATCCTTCACGTACCGGATGAGGACGGCCTCTTGAGTTCTCGTCCCTGGTCGAGTATCTGCACAGAGGTTGGGTGAAAAGGAAAATCGAGCGGATTGGGTACAAAAGGTATTCTGGGGGCCAAACCCTCCCCCCCCGGGGATGTTGTTGACCCAGGCTGACTTATAAGGATCTGAGAGAAATCCAGAACTATTGCTGACGGTCATATTCGCCTGCAGGAGGGAGGTTCGATCAATGATCTGGGTCACCCCAAGAAGCGCCTGGTAGGTGTTCTTATTGCCACCAATGTCCTTACCGTTCGTGTAGGTCTGATGGATTTGCCCTTGGTTCCCGCCATCGGCCCAGACGGTATCAGAGGCATAACCGAAACCGGTCGAAAGGGTCGTGTTTTTGCCGTTAAGATCGTAGGTCCCATCAAGGTTGAAAAAGTTTGAGATGTAATCCCATTCGGTCGAATTACCCCCATTGACTCCGAGAGTCAGATCATCAATTTTTTTGCTCAACTGGCCTGACACCGAAAGCCTTTGATCGAAAATCCCCCCCTTCAGCCCCTTGTAAGCGCCATGCGTGGCCTGGGAATACTCGAGTTCGCCCGTTTTCTTGCCATACGTATTGCCTTTCCCCCAATAGAACACCGGCGAAGCTCCTCCAATGAGGCTCTGGTTCATCGGGTCGCTGCCCCCGCCGATGTAATCGAGGACCGTATTGACTTTAAAATTGAGATCACCCGCCCACTGCAAAGCGGCATCGCTCTGGATCGCCATCACCGACATCCGGCCATGGCTTTCCTGATAATTGGAGTAGGCCCCATCGAGACCTAGGCTTTCGGGTTTAAGGTCCATGCCGTCAGCCAGAGACATCCCCGGTATCGCAAGCGCTGCCGCGGTAAAAGCGGCGAGTTTAGGCGCCTTTCGCTTGGATTTCCTCTTAGTTACAGCCACAACCCCCCCCACCAACACCATAGCCGCCTGCCGACGTTTCTTTGGAAAGATAAGTGTGTTGCATCAAATTAAAATGCTGCGTATCCGGGGTTAAGGCCATCTGAGGTTTCGCAAGAAGTCCCCGCTCCCAGGGCTTCACCGGGGTCGCACATCCCCCTGACCCAAGCGACAGCAACCCAACCAGAACCACTCGAAACCAAAACATAAAACGCCTAAAAAAAGCGCGATGGTGAGAAGCGACAGACCCTATTGAATACAGAGCATGCCTTTTTTAAGCCCCACGACAGACTTTTGAGTCGTCAAGGCCTTCGGGGCCGCATTGACCGATGCCTGGAGGGCACAGGGAACCGTCAAGGGATCAAGGGGGATCTGGGTGGTGAAGCTGCCATTACTCTTGAAGCTCGTGACTTCCTTGAGTTTGGCGACACTGACATCGCCAAGAGTGACCACAGCGTCTTTCGGCGGCGCCTTGCCACCACCGACGACGACCTTCCCGGCGATGGTGAGGGTCGATTGTGTGGGGCTCGATTTCTTGGGCGCATTCCAGACGGCGCTGGTCAGGGTCAAGCCGGTGATGCTCGACAAGGTTGCTGGGGTGGGTGCCGCCTTCACCACGATGTTCAGGAAGGGGGTGAAATTCTGCACGTTGCCATTATTTTGGGCGAACGATGCATTGAAAGTCACTTTGTGGGAGCCTACCTCGCTCGCATCGGGAGTCCAGTCAAACTCCCAACTCGGGTTCGACTGAGAGGTCGACACCTGCGTGAGACTACTGCCCTTTAAGGTGGGGCTCACCGTCAGGAAGACTTGATTATTACTCCAAGGATTGCCGACCTGGACGAGCAGCTTGAGGGTTTGCCCGACCACTAAGGGTGCCCCATTCATAACGTCAGGTCCACCAAGAACCTGGCCATTGAACGAAGGTGCCAGCGAGGTTTGAGTCGCGGCGGCGACGGCATCAATCACCGGTTTCTTCTGGTATTCAAGGGAGCCGAGGGTCGTTCCTATAAGTAAAACGAAAATAAAAGCCTTTTTAAGATGATTCATTTGTTTTTAACCTCAAGAACCGTGGTGATTAGGCGATTGATGATCGCCGGCGCCCTTCAGTAAATGCTCGATGGCTTGGGTAATCTCCCGCTCGTCGGTGGTATTAAAACCTCGATGGATTTTGCTGATGTTGCCTTCTCGATCGATCAAAAAAGAGGTCGGCATGGTTTCAAGGTCGTACTTTTTAGGGCATTCCCCAGAATCAGCTGCAATGGTGAATTCAACCGGATGCTTCAGAAGAAACGCCTCAGCCTCTTCTCTAGATTCATCCAGGTTGACCGCAACCACCTCGAGCCCCTTACTTTTCATCGTGCGACTCAGTTCGTCCATGAACGGGATGGACTTCGCGCATGGACCGCACCAGGAGGCCCAAAAATCAAGGTAGACCACTTTTCCCTTGAAGCTCGACCAATCGATGGGCCGACCATCTTTAAAGTGGGTCAAGGCGCATTGAGGCGCGGGCTTGCTCGATGATTCGAGCGCCATCACGGCGGTGATCGGGCTTAAAAGCCCCAGGATCAATAGAGTAAGAGAGAAGGGTTTCATCGTGACATTCCTTAGAAGAAGAGGCGGCAGTCAGCCTAAAAAAGAGCGGAGAGATGGGCAACAAAGTGCTCAGGCTCCATGAATCCAATGATACGGCGATGGCTAATTTCACGCGCAGACCCATCAAAGAAGAGGACGGCTGGAGGGCCAATCAGCCCGAAGGCCTTAAGAAGCGCGTTCTGATCGGCGTTCGTCTGAGTCACATCGGCTTGGATCAAAAGGACATTCTTGAGGGCTTCTTGAACCCTCAAATCGGTGAAGGTATCCCGCTCCATTTCTTTACAGGCGCTACACCAATCAGCGTAGAAGTCCAACATGACCGCTTGATGATGACGAGAGGCTTCTTTCAAGGCGCCCTGAAGTTCGGCAACACTTTTAACGGGGACGAAGGCGAGTTTAGAAGGATCCCTTGAGGATCCAGGGGCGCCGACCCGAAGATGTTCGAGGGGGTGTAATGGATCTTTGGCCTTGGTGGCCACCCCGACCAGCAGCAAAAGCCCATAGGCCAGCATCAAAACGCCGAGGCCCTTGGCCACCTTTCTTAAAAAAGTGGCCTGGGGCGGAAGGGCATCCAGTGCCCCGAGAAAAATGGAGGGAAGAATCAGTAGGACCGCCCACAAAAAGAGGGTCACTTCAGGGGGAATAATTCGCTCGAGAAGCGAGAGCGCCACACCCAGCAAGGCCACCCCAAAAATGGATTTGATGGTGTCCATCCAGTCCCCCGCTTTCGGGAGCAGCTTCCCGGCAGAAGTCCCAATCACCAATAAAGGTAAGCCCATCCCAAGCCCTAGGGAGAAGAGAGCCAGCCCCCCAAGGAGCGCATCGCCCGTTTGGCCAATATAAATAAGGGCGCCCGCCAGGGGTGCCGCAACACAGGGCCCCACAATCAGCGCTGACAGAAATCCCATGATCGCGCTACCAAGGAGTGTCCCTCCCGCCTGGCGATTGCTAAGAGCCACCAACCGCGCCTGTAAAGGGCCGGGTACCTGAAGGGTAAAAACACCAAACATCGAGAAAGCCAAGATCACGAATAACGCGCTGAAGGCGGCGATAATCCGAGAGTCCTGAGAGAGAGCCTGAAGGTTATGACCAAAGAGTCCCGCAAGGACCCCAAATCCTGTGTAAGCGAGTGCGGAGGCACTCACATAAGACAAGGAGAGAAGAAAGGCACGGCGGGTCGTCAAACGCTGGCCGTGACCCACAATAATCCCTGAAAGAATGGGGATCATCGGAAAAATACAGGGAGTGAAGGCCAATAGGAGGCCCATCCCAAGAAAGCTGGCCGCGGTTAGCCAGAGCGAGTCTTTCTTAAGAGCCTCAGCGATTCGGCATTGCTCACTCGCCGGCGGCGGGTTTAAAAAGCCTTCAGGGGAGGAAGCCGAACATTCATTCACCGGCGGTTCATGGCCTGAAGATAAACCGCGTGGAGGATCAATCCCTTTCAAATCCACCTTAAGGTGCATCGGCGGGTAGCACGACCCCCCATCCTGGCAGCCTTGGTAGGTCACATCAAGAAAGGAGGCCTCCGGGAAAGAGGCCGACAGTACTGGAACCCTTATTTCAACGTGTCCCCGATAAACTTCGGTTTCACCCATCTCAGGATCCAGCTCGAGTAACCCTTGCGGCAAAATCGCGGTGCCAAGAGCGACATGTTTGGGAGAGGGCGTGAACTTAAATCGCGCTTTATAGAGGTGATAACCCTCCCAAACATCAAAAGCGATGACAACCTCGCTCCCTTCAAGCCTCGCACCGCCATGAAACGCCTGGTCCTTAGGCAGAGGATTTTCCCGAGCAGCGGCTACTGCGGGGCCCATAAGGCCCACCAGCGTGAAGATCAGCCCAATGAGAAACCCCAAGCCCTGACGACAGTCAACACCGAAAGAGGACCCACCCCGAAGGGATTTTTTAAATCGAAAAAAGGGCACAATAAAAGAAATCGGCAATTAAAACAAAATGATAGCAATAACTATACCAAAATATTAAATCCATTAAAATCAAAGGTCTTTTGGTATCTGGTAGGATCTTGAGGCCATCGGCAGGTCAAATACCCCACAGTCATTGTGGCAAATAAACCGGTTGAACGTCCAACTTCAAAAGCCAACCGACAGCCATCCCGATATCGATGGCATCGGTATCGTATAATCGAGACTCACAAAGCCCTCGAAGAGCCTAAGGTCAGTGCGAGTGCTCCCTTCCCTCTTGATGACTCTCCACAGCAAAAACCCAGCGACATTGCATAATGTCTTCCGATAACCCCAGACGGATATAAAGGTCTGATGCACATCCTAGTCAGCAATGATGATGGTTACTCCGCCGAAGGGATCAAAACCCTTGCCAAGGCGCTAAGCACCTTGGCGGATATCACCGTGGTCGCCCCCGAAGGCAACCGCAGTGGGGCCAGTAACTCCCTCACCCTCGAGAGCCCCCTTCGGGTCAGCACCGCGGAGAATGGCTTCATCAAGGTCAGCGGCACACCGACTGATTGCGTTCACCTAGCGATTACAGGCCTCCTCGATCGAGAGCCTGACATGGTCTTCGCAGGCATCAATCACGGCGCTAATCTCGGTGATGACGTGATTTACTCAGGAACCGTCGCTGCCGCGACCGAAGGTCGCTTCCTTGGGCTTCCGGCCATTGCGATGTCGCTGGCCTCCCTGACGCATATGCCCACCCATTTCGAATCGGCAGGACAAGTCGCCATCGCCCTCCTCGAACGAATTCGTCGTCATCCACTCCCTCAGGACATCATCTTGAACGTGAATGTCCCGGATCTTCCTTTTAATGAGATCAAAGGCTTCAAATCCTGTCGACTCGGGCAACGCCACAAGTCTGAGCCGGTGATTCCAGCGATTGATCCTCGAGGGCGACCGATCTACTGGGTCGGGGCCGCAGGCCCCGAGCAAGATGCAGGACCCGGAACCGACTTCCATGCCATCCGGGAAGGATATGTCTCCCTCACCCCTCTTCAGATCGATCTGACCCGCTATGACCGGATCGATCAGTTGGCCGACTGGCTGAAGGACTAATCACCTCGAATGAACCAACGTATCGAAGGCATCGGCATGACCTCGCGGCGCACGCGCGAGAGAATGATCGCTCGTCTCAAGGAGCTCGGGATCTCTCACTCCGAACTCCTTCGGGTGATGCTCGAGACCCCGCGCCATCTCTTTGTCGAAGAAGCCCTACAAAGTCGCGCCTACGAAGACACCGCGCTCCCCATCGGCTTCAACCAGACCATTTCGCAACCCTACATTGTGGCGCGAATGACCGAATTACTGCTCGAGTGGGGCCCGCTCGATAAAGTGCTCGAGGTCGGCACAGGATCCGGCTACCAAACGGCCATCCTCGCTCAACTCGCAAAACGCGTTCATTCCGTTGAGCGCATCTATCCACTCCAGCAACGAGCGAGACGCTGCCTTCAGGATCTCAAGCTTCGGAATGTGAGACTCAAGCACAGCGATGGCGGTTGGGGCTGGGAGGAGTATGCGCCCTATGACGCCATCCTGGTCGCCGCTGCCCCAAGCGAGATCCCCGAAACGCTGCTCGCCCAGATGGGCCGCCGCAGTATCATGATCATTCCCGTCGGTCAGGGCCGCACTCAAATCCTCCATCGGGTCACTCGAACCGAAGTCAGCCTCGAAGTCGAAGAAATCGAGCCGGTCAATTTCGTCCCCTTTCTACCTGGCGTGCTTTAAAGTCCCGACCCCCCACTTTGGTTATTGGGGATCGGGCGGTATGCTTAGTCTCTGTTCGATTCATAAGGGTCGCGTGCTGACTTGACTCAAGCGCCATGGGGTCGATGGATGCCCCCGTCACGATTCACTCTCAAATGGAAGGAAAATGCTTCTTGACCCCATGAACCCGAGGGAATCCTGCATGATCCCGACCACCGGCCTCGCCAGCCTCAGCCCATTAGCGCGGGCGAAGCCATCCCTTCAAGCGGATCGATGAACGCCATATCCACGAACAGCCCCGAGACCCTTCGGCTCTCCATCGCCGGAATGCGGTGTGCCGGTTGTGTCGAATCGGTTGAAACCGCCCTCCGCGCGACTGAAGGCGTCGAAAAAGCGGACGTCAGCTTTGGCGATCATACGGCCATCGTGATCGGGCATCCCGATCCCCTTGCATTAAAAGCCGCCCTAAAGGCGGCTGGATATGACGGTGCCATCATGACCACGGAAGAAGATCCCAACATAGAAGCGGATCTTGAGATGGCGCGTTATCGAGACCTCCTTCAAAAGGCAGGCCTTGCGCTCCTTCTTGCCGCACCCTTGATGATTCTCGAACACCTTCAGTGGCTTCCACCCCTTGGCGGAGGCCCCATTCCAAGTGGTTTTTGGATACTGATCTCCCTCCTGACTTTCTGGGTCATGCGAGTTTCGGGCGGCCACTTTTTTACCGGCGCCCTTCAGAGCCTCTCGCACCGGAAAGCCAATATGGACACCCTCATTGCTCTTGGGACCGGAGCCGCCTGGGTCTATTCGACGGTCGCCATCTTGGCTTCAGAAAACCTGCCGCCGATGGGCCGACACGCTTATTTCGAAGCGGCCGCGACCATCTTGGCCTTCATCAACCTCGGCAGCGCCCTTGAAATGAAGGCTCGTGGCCGAACATCCACCGCCATTCGCGCCCTCATTGGCCTTCAGCCTCGAACGGCCAGAGTCCTTAGAGAGGGGCAAGAATTCGATGTCGCCATCGGTGACGTGGGGCTTGATGACATCATCAGGGTCAGACCTGGCGAGCGGGTGCCGGTCGATGGAATCCTGATCGAAGGACAATCCCGGGTGGATGAATCGATGCTGACTGGGGAGCCGATGCCGGTCGAAAAGAAGCCTGGGGATGAGGTGACCTCAGGAACACTCAACCAAAGCGGCAGCTTTCTCTTTAAAGCCTTAAGGATCGGCCGTGATACGGTTCTCGCCCAGATCATCGACAGCGTCCGAACGGCCCAGGCCACAAAACCTGCTATAGGCCGCCTCGTCGACAAGGTAGCCGGTCTTTTTGTCCCCGTGGTCATTGTGATCGCCCTCCTCACCTTTGCCGTCTGGTGGGCCTTAGGGCCCTCCCCCTCTTTAGGCTATGCCTTTGTAGCGGCCATGACCGTCTTGGTGATTGCCTGCCCTTGCGCCCTCGGCCTTGCCACACCCATTTCGATCATGGTCAGCGTCGGGCGCGCAGCCCAGCGCGGGATTCTGATCCGGCAAGGCGATGCGCTGCAGACCTCTGGAAAGCTCACCACGATCGTTTTAGATAAGACCGGAACCATCACCGAAGGAAAACCCCGATTGGTCGGCATAGACACCCTTGAAGGCCAGGATGAAACGACCCTTCTTCAGTGGGCAGCTAGCCTTGAGGCCGGTTCAGAACACCCTTTAGCGATCGCGCTTCTCGCGAGCGCTAAGACCAAGGCCATCCCTCTCCTGCCCGTCACCGGGTTTACGTCTATCCCAGGGTATGGCATCCAAGGAATGGTGGATGGCCACCGCATTCTGATTGGCAATCGGCCCTTGATGAAGAAAGAGAAGATAAGGACCCAGTCGCTTGACGCTCGATGGACCCAACGGGCGGGTCTTGGGGAGACGCCAGTCTTGATGGCCGTCGATCAGAAGTTGGTGGGACTCTTATCGATTGCAGACCCCCTAAAAGAAGACTCCAAGGAAGCCATCATGACGCTCCACCAGATGGGCCTTCGCATTCTTCTGGTCACTGGGGATAACCCGGTGACGGCGAAGGCCATCGCGGAGGCCGTTGGTATTACAGAAATTCGGGCGGAGGTGCTACCGAACGAGAAAGCCCAAATCATTCAAGAACTCAAGATGAAAGGGGAACGCGTTGGCATGGTGGGAGATGGCATCAACGATGCGCCAGCTCTCGCGAGCGCCGATGTGGGTCTCGCCATCGGAACCGGGACCGACATCGCCATTGAAAGCGCCGATGTCGTTCTGATGAGTGGCTCCTTAAAGAAGGTTCCCGAAGTCATTGCCCTTTCAAGGGCCACGGTTCGCAACATTCAAGAAAACCTTCTCGGCGCTTTCATCTACAACGTGTTGGCGATCCCGATCGCCGCCGGCGCCCTCTATCCCGCTTTTGGTCTGCTCTTAAGCCCGATGCTGGCGGGTGCCGCCATGGCGCTCTCTTCAGTGACCGTGGTCACCAACGCCAATCGCCTCCGCTATCAGCGCCTTGAGGGGTCGGGGCTTTCCTAAGGCTTGGTCCCGCGGAAGAGGCAATAGCGAACCAACCCACCATGAAAGACCTTCCACTGCGCGAGTGCCACCTTAAAATTGGCCGTCTGCGCTTTCTTTCGAAGCCCCAGAAAGTGCATGACCCATTGCATCGGGGAGGTCCACAGGGCGGTGAGGTACATCCGCCGGGCCGATGGCATGGTTTCCTTGGTCGCCTCGGTGAGACTCACCGCCTTAAACCCGCACTCTTCCATGCCGCCTTGAAACTCCTCAACGGTTGAAAGGTTCGGGACCGCCCACCCATTGAGACAGTCCATCACCGCCTGCCATTCTTCCTCATTAAACTCTCGCCGGGTGGCATAGCCATCACAAGCGATCAGGGTGCCGCCCTTTCGGAGCAGTCTGAAGGCTTCTCTAAAAAAATCCCGCTTATCGACCGCATAGCAGCTACTTTCAACGGCCCAGATCACATCAAAGGATCCATCGGGAAAGGGTGTCTGACAAAAATCCGCCACCTCAAAGCGCACCTGGCCCGAAACCCCATGGCGCCGAGCATTCCTCTCGGCATGACCGACCTGCTCTTGGCTGACCGTGATTCCAGTGACTTGACAACCGCGGTGCTTGGCAAGCCAGATGGAGCTACCGCCAATCCCGCAACCGGCATCAAGGACGTTTGAGCCCGGCTGAATCTTCGCAATATCCGCCATGATGCGATTTTTATTCAACAGCGCCTGACTGTGGGTCTTAATGCCCTCTTCCCAATAGCCGTAGTGAAGCGCGAGATTTTCGTTATCGAACCAGGCGGTCCGATAGTCCCAATAGCAATCATCGTAATGTTTAGCCGTATCAATCCGTATCTCGGCTTCCGAAAAATCGGCCTTTTCACGAAGGCTATCGGTCCGATAGTCCCGGCAAGATTCAAGGGTATAGGTGGTTGACTCAGCGCGTGTGGTCATGGGGACTCATGGGGATTAGAAACGTTTCAATCCATCGAGAGCGGATGGTTTTAACCAGCCCTCAATTAAAAAATCCCGGTCCCCCTTTAAAGAGGGCCGGGAATCCTTTTTCACTGACTTTCCCTAAGCCTTTATGGGGCTCAGGGACGCTCAGCCTCCCTTAGAAGGAGAACCAGCCTGAACCGAAGGAGGTCGCGAACACGAGGCTCACGATACTCATCAGCTTGATCAAGATATTCAGCGAGGGGCCACTGGTATCCTTAAAGGGATCACCGACGGTGTCTCCAACCACGGCCGCCTTGTGGGCATCGGACCCTTTACCACCGTATTCACCGGTTTCAATCCACTTCTTGGCGTTATCCCAAGCGCCACCGGCGTTAGCCATCATGACCGCCAATAGGAACCCTGAAGCGGTCGTTCCAACCAGAAGGCCTGCGAGGGCTTCTTTGCCGAGAACGAAGCCGACCACCAAGGGGACAATGACCGCCAGGGCGCCTGGCAAAATCATTTCGCGAAGAGCCCCTTCGGTACTGATCGCCACACAAGCCCGGTAGTCCGGCTTACCGGTCCCTTCCATCAAGCCTGGGATTTCCTTGAACTGGCGACGCACTTCAAGAACAATCGCATGGGCTGCTTTACCGACCGCCATCATGGTTAATGCCGAGAAGAAGTAAGGCATCATCGCCCCAATCAAGATACCCGGCAGCATGGTCGGACTCAGGATATTGAGCGATTCCACCTTGGCCGCCGTCACATAGGCCGCCAGCAAAGCCAGTGCGGTCAGTACCGCAGAACCTATGGCAAAGCCCTTACCGGTCGCCGCAGTGGTATTGCCAAGGCTGTCCAAGGCATCGGTACGCTCACGTACTTCCTTGGGTAAATGACTCATCTCGGCGATGCCGCCCGCATTGTCAGCCACCGGACCATAGGCATCGGTGGCAAGTGTCACGCCCAGCGTGCTCAGCATGCCAACGCCCGCCAAGGCTACCGCATAAAGACCGGCCGTCATCGAGCCATCGGCCTTCATGCCCAACCAGATGCTAAGAAGAATCGCGACCGCGGTGATCAGTACTGGAAACACCGTACTCATCATGCCCACCGCCATACCCTGAATGATCGTTGTCGCAGCCCCGGTCTGGCAGGAGTTTGCGATCGATTGTGTGGGTTTTTCAGTATAGGAGGTGTAGTACTCCGTGACATAGGCAATGGCATTACCGGCCACCAGCCCGACCAGAATGACCAACCAGTAGTTAAAGCTCACCCCCGTGAGGATCACGGCCACCAGAGAAAGCCCCAGGATGACAGCGGATGCCCCCCACACGGAGTGCCGAAGAGCCGTCAGAAGATCTTCAAGAGACGCCTTTTCGTCAATCTTGTGCACATGTTTGTCGATATGCTTGGTCAAGCCCTCTGGCAAGACGATGGAATCATCGCCGCCGATGACCATATAAATACCAAAGAGGGAGGCCACAACACCGACCGCGGCCACCAGGAAGGGAAGCCCCACGAAGGCCATGGCGTCCTGACCCAGGTTTGCACCCAGGGCTGCTGCGGCAATGATGGAACCACTGTAACTTTCAAAAAGATCGGCGCCCATTCCCGCAACGTCACCGACGTTATCGCCGACGTTATCAGCGATCACGGCCGGATTCCGGGGGTCATCCTCTGGAATACCCTGCTCCACCTTGCCGACGAGATCGGCACCCACGTCCGCTGCCTTGGTATAGATACCGCCGCCAACTCGCGCAAACAGTGCGATGCTGCTAGCACCAAAGCCGAAACCGGTAATGTAAGTCAGTTGGTTAGGGTCGCCCTTAAAGAACAGGAACAGCAAGGTCATCCCAAGGAGGCTGAAGCTGACCACGGACATGCCCATGATCGCGCCGCTACCGAAGGCTACCCGAAGACCCTCATGCAAACCAACGCTGGCCGCAGCAGCGGTTCGAACGTTGGCCCGAACCGCCACATACATGCCCAAATAGCCAGCACCAGCCGATGCAATCGCCCCGAAGACGAAAGACATCGCGGTCTGCCAGTGCAGGAAAATAGTAATAACGACGGCGACAATCGCCACAAAGATGGAGAGAACCTGATACTCGCGATTGAGGAACGCGGAGGCGCCTTCCTGAATAGCCTGAGCGATGTCACGCATCGTCTGGTTGCCCTGATCATAGCTCAGAACGCGCTTGAACTGCCAGAGTACATACCATACCCCGACCAATCCCATCAGCAGTGCGATGATGACCGATGCATTTGCTTGCAACACGATGTCTGCCTCCCTATCTTGAAGTTATATGTTTTTGATTTTGAGAACGCCTCCCCCTCTTTGAAGGGCGGGCCGGAACCGGCGCACCCTGGATTCTGGTGATCCTTGGGGAAAGAGGTCTTAGGGCTGATTGTTTCATCTCGATGGACACACAACACACCGCCAGACGTCATTCTGACGAGGAGGTTACTGAAATTTACCGACAACCTCAATAAAAAAGGCGTTATTGTCGCTTAAAAAACAGAAAAAGTTCCGTTGGCACCCCTAGAAATTCAAGGATCAGACGGCCTTTTTACGGACGACTGATTCACCCCGAGAACGCAAACCCCCATCACGCTCCCGTCCGATAGTAACGGCTCAACCGATCGGGGTCTTGATCGAGGCTCGAAGAATCTTGAAGCCGAATGGTCCAAGGTTCCGACGTCTTGGGGTCGATATGGAAAGCCAATGAGGCATGCTTGTGAAGTAAGCCCTCCTCCCCAGACGCATTGGGATTCAGCTGACCTTTTTCTAAGAAATCCACCATTCGGCGGGCGTTGTAGACGATCAAGACCCGATGCTCATGGTGATGACTGTAGATTTGATAGGCCACATGATCCTCTCCAAAGGCCGGTATTCGCCTCAGAAGCTCCTCGTGTCTTTGAGGATCAGATCCTGCGAGATTTCTCAAAATCGAATCATCATGGGTTCTGATCAATTCCTCGAGATAGGGGGCAAGCCGACCTTCTCGTTGCCGCTCATGGAGCCGATGGACCTCCGCGATGGTGAAGGAAAAGGTCTCAGCCACGAGGTAATGCCGATCCATTTCACCATCATTGGCAAAGAGAGCCAGTTTATCGAGGGCCGGGTGCTCTAAGGCATCGAGAAAAGCCCCCGGCGCCCTAATGTGCTTATCCACGGCGACAACCCAAGGCAAGGCTCTGCCGGTTCGCTCGAAACGGTCCTTGACACTCAGGATCGCTGCGACTCTTGGAAGCTCGTCCTCACGGCCGCGCGGCTTCACAATGAAGGCATCCACCCCAGCAATCAGGGTCCTGTAGCCCGCCGCCTTAAAACTGTCCACGATCCCCGAGTAACGAGGGATGAAGGGAATACTGGTGCCGTCATAGAGAAGATTAATGCCTTCAACCCGCGCCTGGCTCGCGACCCAATCTCTGAGCGTGTTCGCGAAAGGCTCAACATAAATATAATCGTCACTGTGATGGTTAGCGGCGGTTAGAACCAGATAAAGATCACTCTGCTTCCTAAACTCATCCAGCGAGGCCGTCACGAAATTGTCGCCGCAGGTCGCTTTCGCGATCTCCTCGACCGCCGTCTTGCCGGCACCTGCTCCCCCCATGCAGAGGAATAGCACCGGCGGCTCATCGGCCGTCTTGCCGGCGAGAATGTCCGTTTTAGTTTGATCGAGCTTGGTCGCAATGCGGCTAAGCCGCTCGTAGGCAATTTCGACCGCACGGGCCAAGCGCTCGTCGCCATCCGCCGCCTCGATCAACTGATCCCTGAGCTCCTCGTTGTTGGCCAATGTGAAAATGGGCGTCTTTTCGCCGGCGATCTCCTTCATCAATTCGAAGAATTCGGTATGACTCGGTGAACGAAGGCCCGTCAGGATATTGACGTCCAAACAGAACAGCGGCGCTTCACCATGGGGCCCAATTTCAATCCCATCAATATCCGTCTTGCCACGAAGCGTCTCAGTCCCCGGTAGATAGCCGATGATGTTGGCGGAGAGACTCAAAGGATAATCTGCAAAATGAATCCCGAGAGGGATGTGTTCCTCCCGAAGACTCTGCAGCGGCAAAAGACCGCCATTGACCGTCACCAAACAGTCCAAGCCTTCAGGGGTCCGGTGCCTCAGGAACGGCATACCAAAAACAAAGGTTTTCTGTTCTGGCCATTTGCCATAGCCATTAGGCTCATTCTCAAGCCCTCGATTTCGAAGGGGATCCATCGCGTGCTTGAAGGCCCGGGTCACCTCCAAGAGAGAGGACTCTGAATCATGCAGGAGCTCCGCATCCCGGGCCTCAAGGCGCCTGAAATCAATTTCCTGCTCATAGACACTACTAAAGGCGGGCAGATTGCTAAGAGCGATCATGAAAAAATCAAGGGTGAGCTTGTTCCCATAACCAAAGGGTTTGATGGCACGCATACTATGATAGAAGCGGGCTAGCCGTTCAGCGATATTCGCCGTTTTGATGACAAAGCCGTTGTTATCAAAAAGCGCGGTGTCCTTATTCTCGTCCTCATTGAGGACAAGACTCTCAATGGCTTCACGAAAACGTTTACGCTTACCGGCATCCGACATGGTCCCAGGTCGATCCGGCGTCATCGCCTGATCCTTCCAATCCTCAAAGATTTCGCGGTGAATCCTTGAAAAAAGCTCGGTCAGATAGGTGACTCTTTTGGCTTGATCATGGGAAATCGTGCCCTCGGCCTCTTTCTGAAAGGTCGAGAGCAACCGCCGACAATGAATGATGGCCAGCGCATTCCGTAGTTTTTTGAGTTGCGGCCCACAGAAGAGGGCCTTGGTATCCAATTTATTCATGAATGTCCGACGAATGGCGACCCGCTCAGGGTCTTTAAAGCCCCAAATCCTGGTGCGGGGTCATTCGAGCGCCATACGCTCGAACGGTATCCCCCAAAAATATCATTCTAACGCTGTTCTGAAAACAGAAAGGGGGGCGGCTCACATGGCCGCCCCCCTCACTCAAGGGCCATATTCAACCCACCGCCATAGACAAAAAAATGCCCCAGATGGGGCATATCAATAAAAGCCAAAGGCTCATGGGAAACGGGAAGGGCCCGAGGTCACTTAAAACCGCGGGCCAGATTCAAAGGCCTATCCTACTGACAAGCTTCGCAGGTAGGATCATCGATCGAGCAGACCTTGGCACCACCCTCAAGGCGAATATCGCTCGAAAGAACCGCCATGGTTGCAATATTGACCGCGGCCGAAGACTCATTCTTAACGGCATTAAGCTTGCCATCAAATGCCGTACTCTTTTCAACGTGGGTTGCCCCCATGGTTCTGAGGTAATACGTGGTCTTAAGACCCCTTACCCAGGCAAACTTGTAGAGATTATCGAGCTTCTTCCCTGAGGGTTCGGCCAGATAAAGATTCAAGGACTGCGCCTGATCGATCCACTTCTGGCGTCTTGAAGCCGCCTCGATCAGCCATCGCGCATCGACCTCAAAGGCCGTCGCATACATGGACTTGATCGATGCCGGAATCCGCTCGATCCGTTGCAGGCTCCCATCGTAATACTTTATGTCGTTGATCATGACCGCATCCCAAAGGTCATGACGCTTAAGCTCAGCGACCAGATAAGGGTTCACGACCGTGAACTCCCCAGAAAGATTCGACTTCACAAAAAGGTTCTGATAGGTCGGCTCGATCGACTGCGATACGCCACAAATGTTCGAAATAGTCGCCGTCGGCGCGATCGCCATGGTATTACTGTTTCGCATCCCAACCTTCAGAACCCGTTCACGAAGGTTATCCCAATCCAAGGTCGATGACCGATCCATCTGCAGATACCCACCGCGCTCTGCCTCAAGGCGCGCCACGGAGTCCAGCGGCAGGATACCTTGACTCCAAAGAGAGCCCTGATAACTGGCGTAGGTGCCCCGCTCTTCAGCGAGGTCGGTCGATGCTCCGATGGCAAAATAGCTCACCATTTCCATGCTGTGGTCGGCAAAGGCAATGGCCGCCTCTGAACTATAGGGAATCCCTAATTGGTAGAGGGCGTCCTGGAAGCCCATGATGCCCATACCCACGGGCCGATGCTGAAGATTGGAGCGGCGCGCCTGCGGCACGCTGTAGTAGTTGATGTCGATGACATTGTCGAGCATGCGCATCCCGGTTGAAATGGTTCGCTTCAATTTCTCAGCATCCAACGCACCGTCCTCGGTGATGTGTGCGGCGAGATTAATAGAACCTAGATTGCAGACGGCGATTTCCCCATCATTGGTATGCAGCGTAATCTCGGTGCAGAGATTGGAACTATGCACGACACCGACATGCTGGTTGGTATAGCGAATGTTGCAGGGATCCTTAAAGGTGACCCAAGGATGGCCCGTTTCGAACAACATCGACAGCATCTTTCGCCACAACTGACTGGCTGGAATCCGCTTGAAGAGGTGAATGTCACCGCGATCGGCGCGGGCTTCATACTCCTGATAGCGCTTTTCAAAGGCAGCCCCCGTCAGGTCATGAAGGTCCGGCGTATCACTCGGGCTGAAGAGGGTCCATTCACCTTCTTCGGCCACCCGCTTCATGAAAAGATCAGGAACCCAGTTGGCCGTATTCATGTCATGGGTCCGACGACGATCGTCACCGGTATTCTTGCGGAGCTCGAGAAATTCCTCGATGTCGATATGCCAGGTTTCAAGATAGGCGCACACTGCCCCCAAACGCTTACCGCCCTGATTGACCGCAACCGCGGTATCGTTGGCGACTTTCAAAAACGGCACCACCCCCTGAGACTTGCCGTTGGTACCCTTAATGTGGGCGCCGAGACCCCTGACGCGCGTCCAGTCGTTGCCTAGTCCGCCAGCGTATTTGGAGAGCAGCGCATTATCCTTGATCGCGCCGTAGATACCGTCCAGCTCATCAGGCACCGTGGTGAGATAGCAGGAGGAGAGCTGCGGGCGAAGGGTGCCCGAGTTGAAGAGTGTGGGGGTGGAACTCATGAAGTCAAAGGACGAAAGGAGATTGTAGAATTCGATCGCCCGACTTTCCCGGTCAATTTCATTCATCGACAGCCCCATAGCAACCCGCATAAAGAAGGCCTGTGGCAGTTCAAAGCGAACGCCATTCGAATGAATGAAATAGCGGTCATAAAGGGTCTGTAGACCCAGATAATTGAAATGAAGGTCCCTCTGGGGCTTGAGGGCAGCCCCTAAGGTCTTAAGGTCAAAGCGCGTCAACTCGGTAGAAAGAAGCTCAAGCTCCGCACCGCGCTTGATGAAATCCGCAAAATAATCCGCGTAACGCCCCTCCATCTCGGCTTGGGTCGCTTCGCGTTGTCCGTGAGCCAGGAACCCGAGAGCCTCACGGCGCATGCTGTCGAGCAGGAGACGGGCGGTCACAAAGGAATAGTTTGGTTCCTGCTCGATACGGGTCCTTGCAGCCATCAGCAAGGCCGGCGCAACATCCTTTTCCGGTACCCCATCAAACAGATTGCGACGAGTTTCATCCAACATCCAAGCACCGTCGACATCGATCAAATCGCGGCAGGCTTCATCGACAATCTTCTGCAGCCTCACCATATCGAGCGGCTTCCGAGTCCCGTCCTCGAACGTCACCATCAATTCACTGGATACAGACGCTTCAGGCTGCTCCTGAGCCGTCTTCTCAGCGCGGAGCCTCGCCCGCTCGGCGCGGTAGAGCACGTAGGAACGGGCAACCAGATGGTGTTCGCCGCGCATCAGCGCTAATTCGACTTGGTCTTGGACATCTTCGATATGGATCGTACCGCCTGAGGGCAAGCGACGGAACAGCGCCTTGGCCACCTGATCGGTCAACTCCTCGACCAATTCATGGATGCGACCGCTCGCTGCCGCCGTACTCCCCTCGACCGCCAAGAATGCCTTAGTAATCGCCACGCTGATCTTGCTGGGGTCAAAGGCGTTGACCTTGCCATTGCGGCGGATAACCCGCATTTCCCCGGGTGTATTGGCACGAAGCTCGACATCAGCCATGCCGCCTTCGGATAGCGGAATGGTGGTTTGTGGGGATGGGATCAGGGACTCGAATTCCATGGGAAATACCTCGGGTTAGCAGGGACGGGTTCGGCGTGAGACACACTATAGGGTGTGGTCAATATCCGCGTCAAGCACTATATGATGTGTTAACGCTCGATGAACACCTTCCCGCTACAGGGTCCTTAAAAAACGCTAAAAGGCCCGAAATCTGAGCCTTCAGAGCCATTTGCGCGTACGATGGCGAGGGCACTTTGAGGCCTGACAGACAGAAAAATAAGCACCAGAGGGGGGGGTTGGCGATGAAAAATATTCTTGACTGGATCAGTGACTGGTTTCGTCGGGTTCTCCCGAATCCACAGGCCGTCTCGTTCGCGATTTTCTTGCTGGTCTCGACCATTTTGGTCATTAATCTTGGGCAAATGCTGATGCCGGTATTTGCTGCAGGGGTCATTGCCTACCTCCTCGATGGGATCGTTATGCAGGCGGTTCGCCGGAGGATCCCCCATGTCATCGCCGTGATTTTGGTGTATCTCCTGTTCCTCGCCAGCTTCAGTTTTCTCCTGGTGGCCGTCTTACCCTCGCTCTACCAACAAACCATGGAATTGATTCAGCAGCTCCCAGGCTGGGTCACTAAAGGACAGGTTCTGGTGCTGGAGCTTCCCGAGAAATACCCGGGGGTGATTACGGAAGACCAGCTTATGGAGGTGATGGCGACCATCCGTCGAGAGCTCTTGAGCTGGGGGCAGAATATGTTGACCACCTCCTGGGCTTCTCTGGTCAGCGCGATCACCCTGATCGTCTATCTCATCCTCGTGCCGCTCTTGGTGTTCTTTTTCCTCAAGGATAAGCGCCGGATTCTGGCCTGGTTTGACCGCTATTTGCCCGCAGACCGTTACCTCCCCCATAAAGTCTGGGGTGAAGTCGATCTGCAGCTAGGGAACTACGTTCGGGGAAAATGCTTCGAGGTCCTGGTGTTATTTTTGGCGAGTTTTTTGGTGTTCTGGTGGCTGAACCTCCATTACGCCCTATTGCTGGCTGTGCTGATGGGGCTTTCAGTCATCATCCCCTATGTCGGTGCGACGATGGTCACCTTTCCGGTGATTTTCGTCGCCTTTTTTCAATGGGGTTTGAGTGACCACTTTGGCTATCTCGTGCTGGCCTACACGATCATTCAGGCGTTGGATACCGTGGTCCTGATTCCCCTATTGTTTTCAGAGATCGTCAACCTTCATCCGGTGGCCATCATTGTCGCGATCCTTTTTTTCGGAGGGCTCTGGGGTTTCTGGGGCGTGTTTTTCGCAATCCCTCTAGCTACCCTGGTCAATGCGGTTTTGAATGCCTGGCCGGTCAGGAGCGCCTCTGGCGGCGAGTCTCAGAGAACACAAGAAGGGGGCGTCAACTGATCCGAGCCGAACTCCATTAAATCGACTTTTTGCCTTGCCCCAGAAGATAAACCTCAGGGCTCCGATCCCTCGACGCCTTTGGCTTTTTGACGGTGACCCGATTAAAAAATCCGCGGGCCTGAAGCACATAGGCATCGACATCAGGACCCTGAAATAATTTGGTCACAAAGCCCCCCCCCGGGCGGAGGATCTCGCGCGCGGTTTCAAGGGCAAGCTCCGCAAGATGCATGCCGCGGGCCTGATCAACATGACGATTGCCACTCATATTGGGCGCCATATCGGAAAGCACAAGATCAATCGGCCTCCCTTCCAGTTGGCCCATCAATGCCGCCAAGACCTCTTCTTCCCGGAAATCACCCTGAAGGCAGACAACCCCCGGTAAGGGTTCCACCGGCAGGAGGTCCAGCGCTATAATTGTCCCCGTCTTGCCGACTTGCTGCGCCGCATATTGACTCCAACCGCCCGGTGCCGCCCCAAGATCGACAACAGCCATCCCGGGCTTTAAGAGCCTCTCCTTTTCATCCAGCTCCTTGAGCTTGAAAACCGCACGGGACCGATACCCCTGCGACTGCGCAAGCTTGACGTACTCATCGGAAAAATGCTCGGACAACCAGCGTCCGCTACTTCGACTACGTGCCATAAGACAGGCCGGATGATCCATTGAACATAAGGTAAAACGATTGAAAGCCGAACTGAAGAAATTTCTGCGTGCTAAAGCGCATACCCTGAAACCCGTCGTCATTACTGGACAACACGGCGCCAGCCCCCAGGTTCTCAGTGAAATCGAACGGGCACTTGATCACCATGAGCTGATCAAAGTGCGTGTTAACGCCGGTGATCGGGAACAGCGCCAGAACCTCATCCAGGAGATTCTTGCGGCGACTTCAGCCGAATTGATTCAGTCGATCGGCCATATCATCACCCTTTATCGACGAAATACCCGCCAGCGCTGAACGAGCTTCCGACAGGATCAGGGTGCGCTTAAAGATAGCGCACCGCGCAGATATCAAACTCTTTGAGGCCGCCCGGTGCTTGAACCGTCGCGACATCCCCTTCGCGCTTGCCAATCAGAGCACGTGCGATGGGTGACGTCACCGAAATCATGCCTTGTTTAATATCCGCTTCATCTTCTCCGACGATCTGATAGGTGACTTCATCACCGGTCTCGGCATCGGCCAGATCAACCGTCGCACCAAAGACCACCTTGCCACCGGCATTGACCTGCGTCACATCGATGATCTGACAATTCGACAGCTTGGACTCAATTTCATTGATGCGGCCCTCAGCAAAACTTTGCTGCTCGCGCGCCGCATGATATTCGGCGTTTTCCTTGAGATCGCCGTGGGCTCTTGCCTCAGCGATCGCTTCGGTAATTTTTGGCCGCAGCACGGTCTTCAAGTGAAGGAGCTCCTGCCGCAGTTTTTCGGCGCCTCGGGCCGTCAGGGGGACTTTATGCATCGATATAACCTAGAGTTCCTCGTCCGCATCTTCAGACGATCAATGAAGGGTCTTATGGAGAGCCTGTAGGGCATTCACGGTCGTTGTCGTTTCTTCCCCAAGCGCAGAGCAAGTAGCCCAGGCGCCCGATATCGTCGTGGTGTAGGTCACCTGATCCTGAAGCGCCTGCCGCCGAATAGTGAACGAATCGGCGATGGCCTTCTTGCCTTCTGTGGTATTGATGATGAACTGCAATTCGCCATTCTTGATCATGTCGACCACGTGAGGGCGGCCCTCATAGACCTTGTTGATCACCGTGCAAT
>CAILMG010000182.1 GCA_903835265.1 uncultured Methylococcus sp. | reverse complement strand
TCGTCTTGCGTGAATCCCGAAAGGTCCGTTCCCTTCGGCAAATACTGGCGTAAGAGTCCGTTGGTGTTCTCATTCGATCCTCGCTGCCAGGGGCTGTGAGGGTCTGCAAAGAACACCTCAACGCCCGTCCTCTCTGAGAGCTGCTTATGTTCACTCATCTCCTTGCCCTGATCTTAGGTCAAACTTTTACGCATCGGTTGAGGTACGTCATTCAGGATACGACTGAAACCTTCAAGCGCCGCGGCGGCCGAGGCATTTTCCATCCAAACCAACATGACCAGTCGGCTCGATCTCTCCACCAGGGTACCCACCGCCGAACGGTTGAACGCCCCTTTGATGAAACCCCCCTCCCAGTGTCCGGGGATCAATCGATCTTCAACCTCCGGCGGGCGCCCATGAAGACTCACCATATCCTGAATCTGGCCCCGTCGATCCTCACCCCTTGCCCTTGGGCGCCGGATGCGCCGAGCTTGCCTCAGGCAACCCAGCAGCTCCGTTCTAAGCTCACCCTTGGGCATGACATACAGAGCGTTATAAATCGTTTCGTGCGACACCCGTTTCTCCGGTTCGTCAGGATAACGATTACGGAGTGTGCCAGCGATTTGCTCCGCAAGACCAACGATCACGGAGAAAATACTCCACAACGCCAAACAATACCTTGTGAGGACCCAGCTTGGGCCATCGTCGCCTCTGGTATCGCCTCTCACGGGCACGCTCTCCGGCGGCCGCCGCCTCATAGTTCTGCCCATCAGGACAGTTCTTTTTCAATTCTCTGCTGATCGTGCTTGAGGCTCGACTCAAGGTTCTCGCAACAGATCTCACCGTCGCCCCGTCCCGCATCATCAGCATGAGCGTAGCCCGTTCTTCAGGCTTCAAATAGTTGTATGATTTTCCACCCCAACATCCTACTCTCATAAGTGTTGTAGTTGATTTTTGAGCCCGCCGTCTTAAATGAAATATCTTCCGGTTTTTTTAAATATCAAGAATGAACCTTGCTTGGTCATCGGCGGCGGTGATATCGCACAAAGGAAGGTCCGCTCCTTGCTTCGTGCAGGCGCCAAGGTCACCGTCTTATCACCGGATCTATCCCCTGATTTGAAGATTCTCCTCGATCAAGGCGCCATTATTTACCATGAAGCTCTTTTTACCCCTGAGGCCCTTCAGGGATTTAAATTAGTCATTTCGTCTACCAATCAGCGCCAGGTCAATGAATCGGTGGCCTCGTCAGCGAAGGCCCTTGGCATTCCGGTCAATGTCGTTGATTGCCCTGATCTTTGTAGCTTTATTTTCCCAGCACTCATCGATCGATCGCCGATCATTCTCGCGATTTCAACAGGGGGTGCTTCACCCATTTTGGCCCGCGTTCTAAGGTCACGTCTTGAATCACTCATTCCCTATCGCTATGGGCGTCTTGCAGGCCTTGCAGAAAGAGCGCGTGAACGGGTAAAAAAAGCGATTCCGGATTCTGCTAGTCGCCGAAGATTTTGGGAGGAAACGCTCCAAGGTGGTCTTCAGGATTTGATCTTGACGGGTCAAGATCAAAAAGCGGAGGAGGAATTTGACCGTTTGCTCGAAACGGCTTGCCAGCCAGCGAAAAGCAGCACAACAGGCTTTGTATCCTTAGTTGGTGCAGGTCCTGGCGACCCCGAATTATTGACTTTGAAGGCCTTGAGAGTGCTTCAAGAAGCCGATGTCATCGTCCATGATCGACTGGTCTCAGAAGCCATTCTCCGCCTCGGTCGAACCGATGCTGAACGCATTGATGTAGGGAAAGCGATGAGCCGTCATACGCTTCCTCAAGAAGACATTAATCGGCTCCTCGTATCCTTGGCTAAAAAAGGGGAGCGTGTGGTTAGATTAAAGGGCGGCGATCCCTTTATCTTTGGGCGCGGGGGTGAAGAAATTGAGACATTAAGGGAGGAAGGGATCCCCTTCCAGATTGTGCCCGGGGTCACGGCGGCAAGTGGGTGTGCGTCCTATGCGGGTATTCCATTAACGCATCGTGACTATGCGCAATCGGTGGCTTTTGTCACCGGCCATTCGCGCGATGGAGGCGGCCATCAGGTGGACTGGCAAAGCTTCGTTAATCCACAACAGACACTGGTGGTCTATATGGGGCTCCAAGCCTTCCCCGCCATTCGAGATGCCCTGATCCAGCATGGCGCAAATCCTGATTGCCCGGCCGCTATCATTGAAGAAGGGACGACCCCTTCACAGCGGGTCGTGGTGGGATCGCTTGAAACCCTTTATGACCAAGCCACCATCGCATGTATCCAGTCACCGGCTCTCATCATTATTGGGGATGTGGTCACCCTTCATTCCAAGCTCAGCTGGTTTGATTAGTCAGCCCCCCCCCGAAGCCTTGATAAAGGAGTCTCAGAGTTCTGGTGGGGGCGGCGCGATCACTTCTCTTGATCCATTGGTTTCAGCAGGACCGACGATTCCTGCATTTTCCATATCTTCAATCATACGAGCCGCGCGGTTATAGCCGACTTTGAATTTGCGTTGGACACTCGAAATGGAGGCCTTTCGGCTTTCGGTGACAAAACGAACGGCTTCATCGTAGAGCGCATCCGTTTCCTCACCAGAATCTCCATTGCCTCTATAACTGACGCCGTCACCCTGGCCTTCATCAGAGAAACGGGTGATGTCATGGATATAGTTGGTTGGCCCCGTCCTTTTAAGAAATTCAACCACCAGATGGACTTCTTCATCTGAGACAAAGGCGCCATGGGCCCTCATGGGAAGGCCTGTCCCTGGAGGCAGATACAGCATATCCCCATTACCTAAGAGGGATTCCGCGCCCCCTTGATCAAGGATGGTTCTCGAATCAATCTTTGAGGACACCTGAAAGCCAATGCGCGTTGGAATATTCGCCTTGATCAGACCGGTGATGACATCCACAGACGGTCTTTGGGTGGCGAGAATGAGATGAAGTCCCGCCGCACGCGCTTTTTGTGCGAGCCTTGCGATCAGTTCTTCCACCTTTTTTCCAACGATCATCATCATGTCAGCCAATTCATCGATGACGATCACGATGAAGGGCAGGGGTTCAAGATCTGGGGGCTCAGGGCTTTCAGCAAAGAGATCTGCGACCCAGAGGGGATCTTTGATCGGCTCTCCTTGATCAATGGCATCCCGAATTTTTTGGTTAAAGCCAGCGAGATTGCGGACACCCATCAGGGACATCAATTTATAGCGACGTTCCATTTCAGCGACACACCATCGAAGCGCGTTGGCGGCTTCTTTCATATCAGTCACGACGGGAGTCAAAAGATGTGGGATGCCTTCATAGATCGAAAGCTCCAGCATTTTTGG
>CAILMG010000181.1 GCA_903835265.1 uncultured Methylococcus sp. | reverse complement strand
CGCGATGTGTGGATCAATCCGCCGCCCATCCCTCTGACCACCCGGGACATGGATGCGGTTTATGACCTCCCCTATTCCCGGCAGCCGCATCAGACCTATGGCCAGAAAAAGATCCCGGCCTTTGAAATGATTCAGCACTCGGTGACCATCATGCGCGGATGCTTTGGTGGTTGCAGCTTCTGCTCCATCACTGAACATGAAGGCCGCATCATCCAGAATCGATCGGAAGATTCCATCATTCGTGAACTGGAATCGATCAGGGACCATTCCCCAAGCTTCACCGGTCATATCACTGATCTTGGGGGCCCAACGGCCAACATGTATCGCCTGGCATGCAATGATCCTGAGATTGAGTCGTCCTGCCGGCGACTGTCCTGTGTCTACCCGAGTATCTGCAAGAATCTCAATACCGACCATACCCCCTTAATTAAGCTTTACCGGCGCGCTCGGGAATTGAAGGGGATCAAAAAAATCACCATCGGATCAGGTCTTCGCTATGACCTTGCGGTGAAGTCCCCGGAGTATGTCAAGGAACTGGTGACCCATCATGTCGGGGGTTACCTCAAAATCGCCCCAGAACACACCGAGACAGGCCCTCTCTCAAAGATGATGAAGCCAGGGATCGGTACTTACGATGCCTTCAAGGCCCTGTTTGATCGGTACTCGAAAGAAGCCGGTAAGGAACAATACCTGATCCCCTATTTCATCGCGGCCCATCCAGGGACAACCGATGAAGATATGCTGAACCTTGCGATCTGGCTCAAACGTCATGGCTTCAGGGCCGATCAGGTGCAGGCCTTCCTCCCCTCACCCATGGCCAATGCAACGACCATGTACCACACCGGTAAGGATCCCCTTCACCGCATCAGCCGGACCAGCGAGAAAGTTTTCGTCCCCAAGGGCATCAAACAGCGGCGGCTTCACAAAGCGTTTCTGAGATATCACGATGCCGAGAACTGGCCGATGCTTCGAGAGGCGCTTAAGAAGATGGGGCGAGCCGATTTGATCGGAAATGGCAAGCACCACCTGATTCCATCATGGCAACCCGCAGGAACCGGAATCACGCCTGAGGGCCGGCGCAATAAACGCCCCAGCCGCCTAGCTCTCACCCAACATACAGGCCTTCCCCCACGGGGCAACAGCAGCCCCCGCCCCAAGGTGAAGCGCTGATGTCTCTTAAGGGGTCAAGTCTTGGCATAATGCCTCTATTGATTGTCTGATTCAAAGCGAGGAACCCTCATGTGGGATTTTGATTTCTTGGCCGCCATTCGCTCTATCGAGAAGTCGATGGCCTATGTGCTTTATCGAATGTTGCTCTGCGTTGGGGCGGCCCTTGGCTATCTCTTGGCCACCCTGGCCGGCGCCGGAACCCTGGTCGGATTTGGCTCCTTAGCAAAAAATGCCAGCTCACTTGGACCTTTTGGTGCCGTGGTCGGTTTTGCCCTCTTTGCCGCCTTGATGTTCCACATCCGCCCACTCTGGCTGAATGCCGTCAAGATTCCGCAACTGGCTCTCCTGGTCGATCAGTTCAAACGCAAATCACTTCCGACCGGAAAAGCCCTGGTCGATTACGCGAAGGAAAGACAGTGGGCCGCTTATCCGAGCACCGCTAAAATGTATGAGCTGGATGAAGCGATTCGAGAGGTACAGTCCGATATGGTGACGCTCATGTCATGCCCGAAGATTGAGGCTCAAAACTCGACCATTCGTGAGGTCTTGATTCGCCTGATCCAGGCGCTCTCAAGGCAAAATCACCAGACTCTCCTCGCCTGGCATTTTCAAAGACAACAGGAAAACCCTTGGCGGAGCGCCGCAGAAGGCCTAGCCGTGCATCAGGCTCATTTTTTCACCATGACCAAGAACCGTGCGATGGTGACTCTATTCGCCTGGCTCGGCTTTCTGGCCGCTTATCCCCTGGTTCTCGGCGGTATTGAAATCTTGATCGATGGCATCCCCATGAAGATGTCCTTCTGGCCAGAGGTTTTTGCCGGCGTCTTTGCCTGGGCCATCAAGGCGGCGTTTTTTGATGCCATTGCAGAAGCCGCCATGATTGATGTCTTCTTCCCACTCGCTGAGCGGGACGCCGATCAAACCAGCGGTGAGCTGCTGAAGCAGCATTCAGCCGCCTACCGTGCTATGGACATCAAGGCTCACAATTCTCTTGGATAACGATTCCCGCTCGCCATGACACGCCCATCTTGCCCCAAAGACCTTAATCACCTATATTTCCAAGGTTTACGGAAAGGCGGGCCGAACCCATGCGAGTAATTCAAGAAGCACTGACATTTGATGATGTTCTTCTGATCCCGGCTCATTCAACCGTTCTGCCGAGAGATGTCAGCTTGACCACCCAGCTGACCAGGACCATCACGCTTAATATTCCGCTCCTTTCGGCCGCCATGGACACGGTGACCGAAGGTCGTCTTGCCATCACGATCGCCCAAGAGGGCGGCATCGGGATTATTCACAAGAATATCAGTGTGGATCGGCAGGCCTATGAGGTGAGCACCGTCAAAAAATACGAGAGCGGTGTCATTAAGGATCCGATTACGGTATCTCCTGATGCCACCATTCGCGATGTCCTCGAATTAACTCGGGCCAAGGGCATCTCCGGTGTCCCAGTGGTCGATAAGGGTGATCTGGTCGGGATTGTCACCAGCCGAGACCTTCGCTTTGAAACTCGTCTTGATGAGGCGGTCTCAAAAGCAATGACGCCCAAGGAAAAGCTGATAACCGTTCGCGAAGGGGCTAGTAAGGAAGAAGCGATTCGTCTTCTCCATCAGCACCGCATCGAAAAGATCCTTGTGGTCAATGATCGCTTTCAGCTCCGCGGCATGATCACCGTCAAGGACATTCAAAAATCGAAGGATTACCCTCAGGCCTGTAAGGATGAACAGGAGCGCCTAAGGGTCGGTGCTGCCGTTGGAACCGGCACAGGGACTGAGGAACGTGTTGAGGCGTTGGCTGCGGCCGGCGTGGATCTCGTGGTCGTCGATACGGCCCACGGCCATTCACAAGGGGTGCTCGATCGCGTCCGCTGGGTCAAATCGAATTATCCGCATATCCAGGTAATCGGCGGCAATATAGCAACCGGCGAAGCGGCGAAGGCCCTCGTCGAAGCTGGCGCAGATGCCGTCAAGGTGGGTATCGGCCCAGGCTCCATCTGCACGACCCGAATCGTTGCCGGTGTGGGTATCCCCCAGATCACGGCGGTCTCAAACGTAGCCGATGCACTTCATGGAAGCGGTGTTCCTTTGATCGCCGATGGCGGCATTCGATATTCGGGCGATGTCGCCAAGGCCCTAGCCGCCGGGGCGTATGCCGTCATGCTCGGTGGCCTTTTTGCCGGCACCGAGGAGGCCCCTGGTGAGGTCGAACTTTACCATGGACGCTCCTATAAGACCTATCGCGGCATGGGATCCTTGGGAGCCATGTCGCAATCACAAGGTTCCAGTGATCGTTATTTTCAGGAAACTACGGAAGCTGAAAAATTGGTTCCTGAGGGCATCGAAGGTCGGGTTCCCTATAAAGGCTCCATGGTCTCCATCCTCCATCAACTGGTTGGTGGCGTTCGCTCTGCCATGGGCTATACCGGTTGTCGAACCATCGAAGAAATGCGAAACAAGGCAAGCTTCGTTAGGGTCACTTCGGCCGGCATGCGTGAAAGCCATGTTCACGATGTGACCATTACCAAGGAAGCCCCCAACTACTCCATGGATTAAGCCCCTATGGATCTCGACAGGACTAGGGTGAGATCCCATCAGGCCCCAAGAGGGCCTCTTTCTCAAAGTTCAAGCGCCTCCCGATTGCATGCATAACATTCACGCTCACAAAGTCCTCATTCTTGATTTTGGCTCCCAGTACACCCAGCTGATTGCCCGGCGAGTCCGCGAAATCGGGGTTTATTGCGAGATTCACCCTTGGGACTGCAACGAGAATTACATTCGGGACTTTATGCCTCAAGGCATCATTCTCTCGGGGGGACCTGAAACCGTCACGGAATCCGATACCCCCCGCGCACCGGATCTGGTTTTTTCTCTGGGTGTTCCGGTGCTTGGCATCTGCTATGGCATGCAAACCATGGCCATTCAGCTCGGAGGTCAGGTCGAAGCTGCCGACCATCGTGAATTTGGTTACGCTGAAGTTCGCGCTCGGGGACACTCAAGGCTTCTGACTGACATCGAGGACCATACCTCTTCTGAGGGCTATGGCCTCTTAGATGTCTGGATGAGTCATGGGGACCAAGTCACCCGACTCCCCGAAGGATTCAAAGCAATTGCCTCTACGGCAACCGCCCCTATTGCCGGCATGGCAGATGAAGAGCGATGTTTCTACGCCCTTCAGTTCCACCCGGAAGTGACCCATACCCGCCAGGGTCTTCGGTTACTGAAGCGCTTTATCACCGACATTTGTGGCTGCGAAGCCCTTTGGACGACCCAGAATATCATTGAGGACAATCTTAAGAACCTGAAGAGTCTCCTAGGAAATGATGAGGTCATCCTCGGACTTTCAGGAGGCGTTGATTCTTCGGTCGTCGCCGCTCTCCTCCATCGCGCAATTGGCGATCAGCTCACTTGTGTCTTCGTGGATACAGGACTTCTTCGCCTAAACGAAGGGGATCAGGTCATGGCGACCTTTGCTCAGCATATGGGGGTCCATGTCATTCGGGTCGACGCCGAAGATCGCTACCTCAAGGCTCTTGAGGGTGTGACCGATCCTGAGCAAAAAAGGAAGATTATCGGTCGACTCTTCGTTGAGATTTTTGATGAGGAAGCCGCCAAGCTCAAGAATGCTTCATGGCTCGCTCAAGGCACCATTTATCCTGATGTCATCGAATCTGCGGGCTCCAAGACCGGGAAAGCACACGTCATCAAGTCACACCATAATGTCGGGGGACTTCCTGACAATATGAAACTCAAGCTAATCGAACCTTTAAGAGAACTCTTCAAAGATGAGGTTCGCAGCATGGGTATCGAGCTGGGTCTTCCTTCAGAGATGATCCATCGCCATCCATTTCCAGGCCCTGGACTCGGCGTCCGCATTCTGGGTGAAGTTCAAAAACCCTTTGCAGATCTCCTCCGGAAAGCAGATGCCATCTTCATCGAAGAACTCTATCGGAATAACCTTTACGAAAAAACCAGCCAGGCGTTCGCCGTCTTTTTGCCGGTCAAATCCGTCGGGGTCATGGGGGATGGTCGGCGCTATGACTATGTGATCGCACTCAGGGCCGTTGAAACCATCGACTTCATGACCGCTCGCTGGGCGCATCTCCCCTATGACTTCCTCGATCTGGTATCACGTCGGATCATCAACGAAGTCGCTGGAATTTCTAGAGTGACCTATGACATTTCAGGAAAACCCCCTGCAACCATAGAGTGGGAATAACGGGTCAACAGTCACACGAGAGACGCTTTCCGCATCCTACTGATTCATAACAACATATAATAGTTGAGTATTTTAGTATGTTTATGTGATGTTGTTACGACATCCGTTCTAAATCAATAGTTTAGTTTTTCTCATCCACGACATCCTGCGATTATTCTGAAGAATGGTTGCAGGACTATTCTGTCAATCGTTACCATCCACTCAAAGACTTATTGAGTGATGGTATGTCCGATTTAAAGAAACCCACAAATCCCGAACGGTCCAAAAAGGATGCGTTTGATATTTTGGATAAACGGGTCAAGATTTACAGAACTGCATCAAAGGTTTGGCAGATGCAGATGTGGGTCAAAGAAGAACAGAAGTATGTTCGGGAGACTCTTCATACAGAAGACAAAGAGATTGCCATCAATAAGGCAGAAGAACGATACAT
>CAILMG010000180.1 GCA_903835265.1 uncultured Methylococcus sp. | reverse complement strand
TGCAATGATCGAAGCACTGTCTCTCAAGGATGCAGCATCTATTAAAAAGTTTACCCATCTGGCAGAAGATAGCGGAAGATTTTTGAATGGCCTATGTGATGATTATCTTACTCTCGGTAATGTTGAGGAGAGAAAATCTCTTTTCCAGATTGTACATGTTTACGAGCAAACTCTTTGGTTGTTTCAAGTTACAGCCCAGACCTTAAGGCCTGTGCCAGCGCTCGCATCCAATGGAGATTAAGTTAATGCCTATCCACTGGGTGAAGTTCAGTAGTTTTTCGGTTTCTGGTTGGTAGAAAGCGCTGTGCACCAATTGATTAAAATAATATCTCAAACAAATATTGCTCGGTGGACGCCACCTCCACCATATAAATCAATGGTTCGAAAGCGCCCCATGAAGACCTTTATGGGGTTCCGCTTATCTCGAGCAAAAAGCTACGTAACTGCGTCATCAAGTCGGCTATGCTGAGCCGTAGGCTACCGTGATCAAATCCTCAGCCTTACAGTCCATGGCGTGAGATGTTCCCAGTTCCCGTTTTTTCTGGCCTCCGGCATGCCGCGCATGACCTTCAACATCTAGGTGTAAGGTGCAAAGATTCATTAGACGCGACAACTATCCTGACATAGGGGGGCAAGATATTAGATCAACTCGGGCCGGCGACGAACCGCCCCCGATGCTGTTTCGACAAAGATGGATTCACTCCCGGGTTCCTGAAGAGCGAGGATTTGAAGATCGGTTCTTTGGTCCGATGTGGTCACGCGAGCATAGCCATAAATCATGGCGCTGCCCTGATATCACATAGAAGCGGGGTAGTCACAAGAGGCGGGCATCCTGTCCCTGTCCTGATAAGAGAGACACGACCTTCTGGTCAAAAGAAACGAATGTTTCTCCTCCGAGCCAGTTTCCCTCGTAGGCGATTACGCCATCTGCAAAATCCCCCCCCGCAGCAAGGACAGCCAGCCCCGCTTCGACCGCAGGTCGATTCATCATGACCTTGCTCGTCTCGATCAGTGCCCGGATCGCCTGGGCCACTTTTTCCTTTGGAAGCTGAGCACCTCTGAGCAGTATCCAGACCAATTCACACAGGCAGGGAAGCGAAACAGCGATGAGCGACGCCTCTTCCAGGATGTTGGCGGCCCGGCTCGCCTGTTCCGCATCATCTTGAAGCACGGCCCGCGCAAGAACATTCGTGTCGGCGGATATCTTCATCGTTCTCCCGCCCAGCCTGACGATGCAATTTCATTCATCTCTTCGATAGTGAGGGGTTTCTTCGTGCTTCCTGCGAGAAGCCCAATGAATCCGTCGATATGTCCTTTCGGCTTTGACGCCCTGAGCCTGAGTTCACCATCTGGAAGTTTATCAAAGTCGATTTGTTCCCCTGGCTTGATGCCAAGGTGTTGCAGGACATCTTTTCTGAGGGTAACTTGCCCTCTTGAGGTAATCGTTAAGGTAGCCATAAGTTCTCCTTGGGCTTAATTTCTAGCTCATGGTAAGGCAGTTATGCATTATCGGCAAGAGACCAACTATAGCCCGTCCCTAGAGGGTTGGTGAGTACGGCCATAAACTTTGATGGGCTTTTTAGGGCTGATATGTGTCAGACCTACGCCAGCGTAACGCCCTATGTCACGAAGAACGGTTCCGAAATACGCGAACTGATGCATCCCACCGTTCAGGGCAATAAAAACCAGAGTCTTGAGGAAGCGGCCATCTCCGTTGGGGCCAAGACACTGAGACACAAGCATCTAGAAACAGAAGAGCTAAATCACATTCTCGATTGACATGGAATCAAGCATCTAGGTGACCAGACGTTTGATGTATTTGCAGGCGACACTATCTGCATAATACCGGGCAATGAGCATTGCATTGAGAACATTGGTTCAGTGAATCTAGTGCTGTTATGTTGTTGCAGCCCTGCCTACGCCCATGACCATACGGTGCTAGTGGCGTAATCCATGCACCAACTCGCATTTGTCGACCTAGAGACCACCGGCGCTACCGCGTCTCTGGATCGCATAACCGAAATCGGCATCATTCTGCTTGATGAGTCGGGCGTTCAGGAATGGAGTTCATTGGTCAATCCCGGAACACGCATCTCGGGGTTTACTGAGAGCCTGAGCGGTATTACCAATGAGATGGTGGCAAATGAACCAAGATTCTGTGATCTAGCCAACCGTGTCTACAAGATGCTGGAAGGACGTATCTTCGTCGCCCACAACGCCCGATTCGACTATGCCTTCCTGAAACAGTCCTTCATGCGGGAAGGGATAGATTTCAGCGCCAAAACGCTTTGCACAGTCAAACTTTCTCGACGACTGTACCCAGGTTATCCCAAGCACAATCTTGATACCCTGATTGAACGCCATGGCCTGAAAGTTTCAGGACGGCACCGCGCCCTAGCAGATGCCCAGCTGATTCATCAATTCTGGGAGAAAATCCAAGCCACGATCCCACAGGAAACCATTCAGTTAGCCGTCAAAGCCTTACTAGGTCGACCGAGCACACCGATGCATATCGAGCGGACAATGATTGATGGGTTACCAGAAGCTCCGGGCGTTTATCTCTTTTACGGTGAAAACGACCTCCCCTTGTATGTCGGGAAGTCCGTCAATATCCGCCAACGCGTGATGTCCCATTTCACGGCAGATGTAACTTCTGCCAAAGAAATGAGTCTGTCACAGCAAGTACGCAGGATTGAACACATCAGGACGGGTGGCGAGATTGGGGCATTACTCCAAGAGGCGGCATTGGTTAAGAAACTTCAGCCGACCCACAACCGCCAGTTACGCCGGAATAACGAGCTGTGCTCGATCCAGCTCAAAGAAGCATCCGAAGGTTTGAAGGTCCATGTTGCCTACGCCAATGCACTGGACTTTGCGACAACGTCCAATCTGTACGGTTTATTCAAGAGTAAACGCGAAGCCTTAAAGGCACTCACCGAGTTCGCTGGAGAACTCAACCTTTGCAAAGCCATTATCGGGCTAGAGAAGGTGAAGGTGGGATCACCCTGCTTTGGTAGACAGTTAAAAAAGTGTCGCGGGGCGTGTATCGGTGATGAAGCCAGACTTGCTCATGACGCTCGACTACTGGCTGGGTTGGGTAAACTCAAAATAAGAACATGGCCCTTCGATGGACCAGCCTATATCAAAGAAGGCGAAGAAATGCTGTTGATCGAGAACTGGGCATACCTCGGTAGCGCCAGATCAGAAGAAGACATCTGGAATCTTATGAACGGGCGTAATGCTTGTTTCAACAGGGACACCTACAAGATCCTTCTGGCTACCATAGGGCAACTTCAACCATTACGCCTAAAAGTTGTCTCTTGATTCTGAATCTGCCACAGCGCCAATGCTCCGAAAGTTAAGCGCACGATCGATTTTATCGCATCTGCCCCCGAGAGGATTTTGTAAATCTCCTGAAGGAAGGTTCCGGCGTTGTGCGCCAGATTTCAGTTCTAGGTGCCGGATTGAGTACGGCCAGAAACTTTGATGGACTTTTTTGGCCTAGTGATCATTTTGGATGAGGGTTGGGGGATAAACACCCTCACGGGAGTTGAAAACAACTTCCGATTGGCCGAGTCTTTCGGTTACCAGACCAATTAAGACATCGCAAAGTGTCCCATTTTCTTGTTTCCGATCCAACCCTTTTTTCATCTCTTGTTGATTTTGATGCGGGACTAGCCCGGGAGACTCTTGATCAGCGGTGTCCTCATTGTGGCGTAATATCTAAGGCGTCTGATCCAAAGAGCACGCCCCAAGCGCTTGATTGGAATGCTCACACGCCTCGAGGGGATTCCTCAGCAGCATTTACGACCGCAGTAAGAGTTGGGTAAGGTGTCAATGGTAGTCGCATACTCAGATCCGAGGCATAAGTTCACATTGCTTAAGGACGGACTGCCAAGCGATGGTATGTCTCGATAACGCCTTGTTGAATTTTACCCAAGCACTTCGATCCACCTCTGAATTCAGCGTTTGATCATAGAAAGTTTGAAAGGCATCCGGTATTTCAATCTTTTGTTCTTGCACCAATTCGTGAATGGCTTCTACTAGGGGGCGAGCTTGTGTGTGAATCAGGCTGATGTAGGGCTGTGTCTCGCCAATATAGAATTTCTGAAAGACATTGAAGAGATAGTCTGCTTTGACTGTTTTTCTGCCCATTGGACAGAGTTGCCTTTTCTCTGCCACTGTTTCCAGCAGTTCAGATCCTTGTTGCATGTAGTTGGTCGTCACCACCATCCCCTGCAACAACTGTCCAATCAGCTTTGAAGATTGAAGTATGTAATATTGGGATTCGAGCATGCTTTGTTCTTTGGGATTCTGATCGGATTGACGCTCAAGGCCCTGAGGAGAGATGAAGCGAAGCGCGGTGACAAGTTCCGTCGAAGTAGAACTGGATTGCATAGGCAGCGCTTCCGTGTGAGTACTCAACAGCACCCTGAATTCCGGACTTCCAAATGTTGCATTCCAATAAACGGTGGGAAGAATCGCTGTTTTTCGGTCCGCAATCGATTGCACCTCTGCCAGAAACTTTTTCTGTTCTCTTTCGTTTGATTGCTGTAAGTCTTGAATGCATCCCTTAAGTTGGCGAAGGAAGCGTCTTTCATAAAGAAGGCGGGCCGTCGGTGGTTGAAATTTGCCGAGTGAGCTGTTACGAGCGCTCACCTCGCCTACCAGTCCGCAGCGGCCGAGCCCTATGTAGGTCGAAAATCCAACCCTAATGTCTTCCACAGGCACCACCACATCTCGAGGACGAGGATAGGAAGGCAGAAGGTTAAAAGGGTCCATCGGTTTAACCGTTACCTCGGTGACATTGGAGATTCTCTCTAAAAGCTGCGTGAAGACCTCTTCAGGGGAACGAGACTGCCCACATCCTGAAAGGGCTGTGCAAAGGAAAACAACAAGGAAAGTAATCCATTTCATAACCATTTGATGATCCCAGCATCCAAAGGTTGCAAAACGATGACCCCAAGCTTTTTTGCAAACGGTCATCGGTCAGGCCTGAATGAGGGTCAGCTACTGGGGGATTTTGGGTGGCCGCCGGGGATCAGGTACCCATGCGCGGGTCAGCTCACCCGCCCGCAAAAGCCTTGTGAGCATCAGGCTATCGCGGCGATCCGTCTTAACACGATCGCCTGATTTTCGAGGGATCAAAAAGGTCGCAACCACCATATAGTCCAAGCCCAAATCGATGAGCTGCCGATGGATCCCAAACCCACAAGGGCCGGCCTCGTAGCAGAAAAACAATCCTCCTTGTTTGGGTTTGATCTTTTCACAGAGTTTGAGGAGGAAGGCTGGATAAAAATGTGACTGGCACCAATAACCCCGACCTCACCGAGTGAGAAAATAAATCTCAGATCGAAAATTATTTCTTATCGTTTCCGTAGAATTTAGCAAGATAGCTGACGATGACTTTCTCTTCTTCAGGGCTGATAGGCGCCTTGTAAGCCTCGATCATTTTATGGGTTTCATGCTCCCAGAAAGAACGGTTTTGCTTGCCTTGATTCAGAATGTAACCGAAGGAATGGCAAATGCTGCACTTCTGGATAGTTTCATACCCTTCGCCCTTTTGCATCTGATAGACGTACGCCTTCGGGAAATCAATCGTCTTTCCGGCAAAAGGCGGGGTAGCTGCATCCTCCGCGGTTACACTTAAAGAGGCCAACAAAAATGAAATGGCAAGTGACTGGGTGATACCGATTATTTTCATCGTATGACTTCCATTCTGTTTACCATGACTTAAAGCACATTGATGGTGAGATGATCAGCGGCGTTCCATGCATA
>CAILMG010000179.1 GCA_903835265.1 uncultured Methylococcus sp. | reverse complement strand
CTTTCCGGCATCAGAAGGTAGCCACCCGATCATGGCACCGAGTACGACGAGAAGGAGACTCAGCAAAAACCATAATCTTTTGGAACGTTTCATGGGGGTAATGATGTGGCGTTGTGCTGATGACTTACTGACTGAGCCGGTTCTGCTGGCCACCTTCAACCGCTTCGACATCATCGACATCTAAACGGCCTAAGGCCTGCGCCAACTGCGCTTTGCCAATACGCCAATTGTAGTGAGCCTGGACATACTGATAACGGGCATTGGCCAGATTCGTTTCAGCGTTCATTAATTCGGCGATATTACCGACGCCTTCTTCGTAGCGTCCAAGAGCGGCCTGTTCAGCCTTCAACGCGCTATCCCTTAAGTCTTCCGTATTTTTAAGATTGTCACGCATCGCAGCCAGGGTGTAATAGGACTGCCAGACACTTTGAACGATCGCTTGTTCGAGCTGGTCCCGATTCGCGGCCTGGGATTCCACCTGTTCTTCTGCACTTTTAATCTGATACGTGTTATTGAAACCGGTAAAAAGAGGCACCGAGACCTGAACCCCGACCGCCCAGCTTGATATCGCTCGGGTTTCAATCGAATCGAGGTAAGCATAGTTCCCGACCATGGAAAGCGTTGGGAGACTTTGCGACTGGGCCGAGAGGACATTCGCCTCGCTGCCCTTGACCTGGGCTTCAAGGGCAGCCAGATCCGGCCGTGATTCTTTGGCAAGTACGATCAAGTCCTCCACATTTTTTTCCCGTTCTTCATTAGGGCCGACCAGGATGGGTTCTTCAAAGACCATGCTGTCATGGGGCTTAAGCCCCATGACCGTCGCCAAGGATCCCACGGCGGCGCGGGCATTGCCTATGGCCGTCCGAAGATTAACCTTGGCTTGTGCATGCGTTGTTTGAGCCTGTAACTTGTCGCTCAAGGCCGCTGATCCAATATCGTAGCGGGCCTTCGCTGCATCAAAGGCTTTGCGCGTGAAAAGCTCTGTCTGTTCTGCAGCGGCTTCAGAGGCTTTCGCCGCAAAAAGCTGGTAATAGGCCTGGATCGCCATGAAGAGAACATCCTGAAGGATCTTGGCATGGGTCCAGTTGGCCGCTTCCAGCGCCTGGCGAGCGGCTTCTACCCGGGCCGCACGACCCCCAAAATCAAGCAGGAGGTAGTTGACGCTGAGGGTGGGTACGATCCGAGTGTACTGTGATTTGATGCCGCCCCCGTTATTCACCGGAACCCCACTTGAAATGCCGCCGCCTGCGGTGTTTTGACTCCGAGAAACGGGCAGTGAGAAATTAAGAGAGGGGAGGTAGGCCGATTCAGCCATACCGAGCTGTGAGGCTTGCTGCCGAGCATTGGCCCAGGCTTCCCGGGTTTGTGGGTTGTGGCAGAGGGCATGCTCAATCACATCCACGAGGGCCCAGGCCGATAGCGGATTACTGGGCCATTGACAGGGATCATGGGTCGCTTCGCTTACTGCCCGACCGGGGGTGACCGAGACGGCATCATGCGTCCTCAAAGGATCCTCAGGGTATAGATCAAACCCCAAGGCCGATGCCGCGTCGAGACATCCGGCCGATAACCCGACTATCAGCAGCATATGACGCCCCTTTAAGGCCAGAAAGCGCCCTTTTTTTAGACCGCCGAGGGAAGTCATTTAGAGCGTTTCATGCTCAACGGGGTTGGTGAGGATCCCGATCCCTTCGATATCGATCGAGACGATATCCCCGTCGAGGAGCCATCGCTTTGGATCACGCGCCATTCCGACGCCCTCCGGCGTCCCCGTCAGTAGGAGGGTTCCGGGTTCAAGTGTCGTACTCCCACTCAGGAAGGCAATCAGTTGAGCCACGCTAAAAATCATGTCGCGGGTGT
>CAILMG010000178.1 GCA_903835265.1 uncultured Methylococcus sp. | reverse complement strand
CCGAAGAGAACGCCATTGGGATTGAGGAGGTAGAAATTGGAGCGGCCACCATCGGGCGTGACCCTCAGGGTGCCATTGATTTGGGAGGTCTCTGTTCCAGTGACTCTTGCAATGACGTTATCAACAAAGCCTTTGTTATCTTCTTCAAAAGTGACCGTCTGTCCTTTTGAGATATTGAATTGAGAGAAGCTTTGAAAGACGTTATGGCCCAACGTCGTCCCCATGGATTGGGTGACGTTGACATCTGAACCCCCTCCACCCGGGCTTAAGGTATGGACTGAACCGACATAGCCGGAGGATCCCACCGAACCATCGGTCACAATGCCGCCATTGGCCTGCACCTGCAGACTTAAGCCCTTGACCAAGAGGAGGGATAAGAACGAAATCCTTGTCCTTTTCTTAGTCAATGAAGGGAACCTCATAGTGAAACCTGCAAGCGATGATGACCCATTCGACATCCGTTGCAAGGAAAACCAAGCGATTTGCCTCATCGATTCGCCTTGACCAATAGCCGGTTAACTCAGCACGAAACGGTTCAGGCTTGCCGAAGCCCTCGAAGGAATCACGCAAAGCGGCTGCAATCACTGAATTCAATCGCTTCAGCGTCTTCTTGTCCTGATCGTGCCAGGAAAGATAAGCGTCCCATGCATCAGACACAAAACGTATAGCACGCACAACTATTGAGGAGAATTGAGCTGCCGTATCTGGCCTGGCCGGCTTTATCCTGCGTAATTGCCATGGCTAACG
Organism: uncultured Methylococcus sp.; assembly: GCA_903835265.1. Lineage (GTDB taxonomy): Bacteria > Pseudomonadota > Gammaproteobacteria > Methylococcales > Methylococcaceae > UBA6136. The sequence goes on along the minus strand of CAILMG010000178.1, from coordinate 2,011 downwards.
CAGCCGCATTTGCCGGGTTACCAGTCAAGTGTAACGTCTCCATGATGCTCTTGTAACTATCGAGCGAGATCACCACTGCATCACCCTCTGCATCGCGGCAACTGAAGATGGTCACATCAGCATCCTGGTTGACCTCATCGAGAATGGACTTGAGCGCATGACGCGCATGAGCATCGGTAACAAATTTCATGGTATCCATAGGTGATGAACTAAGTGTTCACTGATGCCAAGGAGAGATCTTGAATGCAATCCGGACAGGCACCGCCATCGTTCAATTCAGCGCCGAAAACCCTTTGGTATACCTATTGAGAATTAGCGCGTCATAAACTAGGTGCTTCATCCAGTTAGAAGCCCTGATTAAATCTCCTGCATTGAGATTACACCACTCATAGCTTTTCATTTCCCTGTCCTTCAACAACTCCCGCATGACCGGGTTAAGACAGCTATGAGGCTCGGGACCATTAGCAGTTTCAACCATGAAATAGATCAAGGCCATGGCATTGGAGCCGGAGGGGGTAGGGCTAAATTGTCAGACGCGCCGATCTCGGTCAAAGCGACGGATCGAACCCTCGCAATATTCCCTCCCTTTCAGATCGGATGAATGCACACCCCATCAGTCCCATCATTCAGAGTCCGAGACAGGACTCTCCAGCTTAAACCCTCCCCTTGGATGCCCCGCCTATCCAGCGCCCTGTATGAGGGATCCTGCACCTTAAAGTTAATTGAAGCTCGAACCTAAAGGAATGAAACCCTTTAGACTAGCGTCATTCATCAAAGGTCAGCCACTCTGCCAGGAAGATCAAACCCATGAAACAAGCAAATCTTGAAGAACTGCTTCGCGACATCACCTTGAGTGCCATTGCCAAGAATGCAAACGGCGAAGAGGATGTCAGTCATATGCTCTTCGAAATTGACGCCGCCGTGAAGTCCAGACGCACGGTTGATTGCGTCCAGTTTGAGGAAGCCTGGAAGGATGTCGTTGAAGGCAGCAGCCAGCCATTTCTCTTCATCAACTTCAAATTAGCGTCTGAAGTTTGCGCTGCCGCGTATGACGAAGGAAAGGAAGTGAACGAACTGACTTGGAACCTGGCACTCCCTTTCATTAACGGCATCGATGCCGATAGACTGCCGGAATCAGGATTTGACTGGCTTGATCAGGGTGAAGTCCACATCGCACATGAATCACCCCAACTATTCGAGTGTCTCATGGAAATCATTCAGTTGGATGGCCAATAGATCCAGGATACCCCTTGAATTTTTACAGAGGGCCATGGGGATGGGTGGTCTGATGAAATCAGATGCGAATGATCGTCGGACTGAAACGTTGAACAACAGCGTCGTATGTCACCAGACGGAGTGGTTCTACTAATGCTTGCGCAACAATCATTCTGTCGAAAGAATCTTGATGATGGAGCGGAAGGTCGGATACGGCGATCGCGTGCTCGGGCGTAATACTTAGTATCCGATATCCGGAAGCTTGAAAATATCCCAGTGCATCCTGACTAGTTATCGGCATATCCCCGCGACCCAGCGAGTGTTTGATGCCGATTTCCCAAAGGCTTGCAACACTTACGGAGACAGTCGTCGTTCTGCCGTAATGCGTCTCCTTGCATCAGCTGATCATCGTGGGCTATCGTTAATAGCCCCTAAAGAAACCTGGGTATCGAGAAGAAGATTCAATGGTCTTTCCCTTTATTTCTGATAACAGAGAAGATCTCCATAGCGAACGGATTGGAGGTCCGTGGCGAGACCATAGAGGTTTTCAGCTGCGCCGAGCACCAAATAACCCTGTTTACCCAAGTGCTGCCAGAGTCTATCGATGATCTTTTGGCGCTGTTCAAGATCAAAGTAGATCAGCACATTCCTGCAGAGTATGAGATCAAAGGATGGGTCTAGCCTAAATGGGGTCACCATATTGAGATAGTCAAACAAAATCATCTTTCTTAGATCTTCTGAGACTCGAAGATGATCGCCTTCTTGTCTGAAGTAGCGATTCTTAAGTTCAAGACTG
>CAILMG010000177.1 GCA_903835265.1 uncultured Methylococcus sp. | reverse complement strand
GGCTCCTCGATCGCCCGCGCCGCGTGATTGGCGGTGCCCTGATGTCGCTGGCCCTTTCGCTCGGACTTCTCGGTGTGATCGGCACTGAATTCATGCCGAAACTGGATGAAGGCAATATCTGGCTCACCGTGACCTTGCCAACGCCAATATCACTCGACAAGGCTAAGGAAATTGAGCGCGGAGTGAGAAAGCGAGTAGAGGAATTTCCTGAGGCGCTCTCTGTGCTCACTCAGCTAGGCCGTCCTGAGGATGGTACCGACCCCAAGGGCTTTAATAATCTTGAGATTCTGGTTTCCTTACAGCCCAAAAATACCTGGCGTTATCCCTCCAAGGATGCGCTGGTCCAGGAGATGAACGAGAAGCTTTCAGTCTTTCCTGGGGTGCAGCTGAACTTTTCACAGGTGATTCAAGATAATGTTGAAGAAGCGATTTCTGGTGTGAAAGGGGAGATTGCCGTCAAGATTTTTGGTGATGATCTTAAAGTCCTTCAAGAGAAGGCTGACGAAGTGGTTCATATCCTCAAGACCACGAGTGGGGCGACCGACGTTGCTGCAGAGCAGCAGGCAGGCCTTGCGCAGGTTGTGATTGAGATTGATCGGGCGCGGATCGCCCGTTACGGAATCAATGTGGCGGATGTCGAGAGGGTCATCGAGATGGCTGTGGGGGGAAAAGCCGCCTCCCAGCTCCTCGAAGGTAATCGCCGTTTCGATGTCTCCGTTCGTTTGCAAAAAGATTTTCGTTCCTCGGTGGCTGCGCTTGAAAATCTTGGGGTCAAGTCCCCCGATGGAAGCCGGATTCCCCTGGCGCAGTTGGCGACCATCAAGGTGGATGTCGGTGCTTCGAGGATCAGTCGCGAGGAAAACAGCCGCCGCATTGCGATCAAATGTAACTTGATAGGAAGGGATCAGGGGGGGTTTGTTCAGGAGGCGATGCCCAGGGTTTCAAGAGAGGTTTCCCTCCCTCCGGGATACCGCATCGTCTGGAGCGGCCAGTTTGAAAACCAGCAACGGGCTATGAAACGTCTAGCCGTTATTGTTCCGATCAGTCTCACGCTGATTTTTGTGCTTTTATTTTGGGCCTTTCAGTCGGTTCGTCATGCCATGCTGATTGTGATGAATGTCCCATTTGCCCTGATCGGCGGATTGGTGGCTTTGTGGGTCACTGGCATCAATCTGAGTGTTTCTGCGGCGGTAGGATTTATTGCTCTATTTGGTATTGCAGTCCAGAACGGGGTTATTTTGGTGTCGCAGTTGAACGCCCTGGTCAGGGAAGGCCAGCCCCTTCATGAGGCGATTGTCTCTGGCGCGACCAGCCGACTTCGTCCGGTGGTGATGACGGCGCTCATGGCGATGCTGGGCTTGTTTCCTGCCGCGCTTTCCACTAGCGTAGGGTCTGAAACGGCGAAACCCTTTGCCGTGGTCATTATTGGGGGCTTGGTGACGGCAACGATCCTGACGCTGACCATCCTTCCTCTTCTTTACCGTTATTTCGAGCGCAACGTGAGTAAAAATCCATGAAGGAAATTCGCGCTTATGTTCAGCCCTTTGCTCTTGGTAAGGTCGTTCAGGCGCTCCTTGAAATCCCCGATTTTCCAGGGATGACCGTCATGGATTGTGAAGGCTTTGGGTGCCGCCAAGTGGAATCAGGCCAATCCTTTAATCCCTTTCTGCCGAAGAAGCGAATAGAGATCGTTGCAGAGGACCATATGGTCGATGAGATCGTGGAGATCATCATGAAGCGCGCCCACTCGGGTCGCCCTGGGGATGGACGGGTGTTCCTCTTTGAGGTGCTTGAGGATGGCAAGATCAGAACCGGCGAGCGCCGTGTCTTTCATTCTGACGATTGAGCCTCGACCTTAGGCTGGTCTTAAAAGGGGAGTCAGCCGATAAGCCGGGTTCTGTCGAGGGCAGTCATTCATCTGGGACGTTCCTCGCGGAACACCTCGAGCAACCTACCCGGGAGCCGTGCGGACCACACGTGCCAAATAAATGGCGGCCCCCCTATTTGGTCTTGCTCCGGACGGGGTTTACCCTGCCACTTCCGTTGCCGGAAGCGCGGTGCGCTCTTACCGCACCATTTCACCCTTACCGGACCGGCATCAGCCAGTTCGGCGGTATATTTTCTGTGGCACTTTCCGTAGGCTCACGCCCCCCAGGCGTTACCTGGCGTCCTGTCCTATGGAGCCCGGACTTTCCTCCATTCCGGTCACACCGGAACAGCGACTGCCTGGCCAACTCCTGCCTCAGTCTAGTGGACTGATGATGGCTTGGCTACTGCAGTAACCCATTAGTAGGGTGTGGGGGTTAAGGCGGGACAAAAAAACCATAAAAAATGGCGCAAGATATTCGATCTCTTCGTTGAGGAAGGGCGGCTTTTGTGATTTAATTGGGGCGTTTTTGCTGGAAGATGGGCGCTTGCCTTTTTTTGGTGTTGGCTTGCTCCGATGCCTGTAGTGGCCCCTACTGATATTCAGTCTGTCGCATCCAGTGCGATGGTGTTCTGGCGAAACAAGATTTTACTGATCCCAAGGCCGGTAGAGCCGTGATGTGACGTCACTTGCTCCATCCTGCGTTGGGCAGCCAATGGTTTGTGCGTTCCACGGGCTCACTTATGCTAATCAACATTAAGAAAGGACTGGATCTGCCGATTTCGGGAGAACCAGAGCAGGTCATCTACAACAATGCAGGCGCTATCAAATCGGTAGCCGTTCTGGGGCCAGATTATGTGGGTCTGAAGCCCGCCATGAAGGTGGCAGAGGGCGACAAGGTCAGTTTGGGTGACCCACTGTTTGTCGATAAGGAGTTTCCAGAGATTGTCTACACCGCGCCAGGCGCCGGTGTGGTCAAGGCCATCCACCGCGGCGAGCGCCGGGTTCTCAATTCGGTGGTGATCGAATTGAGCGGCAATGAATCAGTCAAGTTTGAGAGCTATGCGCCCTCCCGGCTGCCTGAGCTCTCGCGGGACCAGATTCGACAAAACCTCCTGGTGTCAGGGCTTTGGACCATGATTCGGACCCGGCCTTATAGCCGAGTTCCTGAGCCATCCTCAGTCCCTCATTCCATCTTTGTGAACGCCATGGATACCAATCCTCTGGCGGCAAGGCCTGAGGTCGTCATTGCTGACCGGTCAAACGATTTCAAAAATGGCTTAATGCTGATTGCGAAGTTGACCGAAGGTCGGGTGTTCGTTTGTAAAACCCCCGCCGCCAAAATTGATCTTCCGACGAATCCTCACATCGAGGTGGCCACCTTTGAAGGGCCCCACCCCGCAGGACTTGTTGGTACCCATATTCATTTCCTCGACCCCGTCGGCCCACACAAAACGGTGTGGCACCTCGATTATCAGGCGGTGATGGCTATTGGTAGTCTCTTTACCACCGGTAAATTGAGCGTGGACCGAGTCGTTGCCCTGTCAGGTTCTCTGGTGGCTAGTCCTCGTTTGGTTCGGACTCGGGTGGGCGCAAACCTCACCGATTTGACGAGAAATCAGTTAAAGGCGGGATCAGAGGCCCGTGTGATTTCAGGGTCCGTCCTTTTTGGGCGTGGTGCGGACGATTGGTCTGATTACCTTGGGCGCTTCCATCACCAGGTCACCGTCATCCCCGAGAACCGGGCGCGTGAGTTTATGGGTTGGGTGGATCCAACCGGAAAGAAATACTCTTTCCTGAACGTCCTCTTGAGTAGTCTCCCTGAAGCGCGCGGCAGAAAATTTGCCTTTACCACGACTAAATTTGGAAGCCCCCGGGCCGTTGTGCCGGTCGGTGTTTTCGAGGACGTGATGCCGCTCGATATCCTGCCTACTCAGCTGCTGCGTTACCTCATTGTGGGTGACACGGATATGGCTCAAGCTCTCGGTGCCTTGGAGCTCGACGAAGAGGATTTGTCGCTGTGTACCTTTGTAGATCCTGGCAAGCATGATTTCGGTCCAGTGCTCAGGAAGAATCTCACCCAAATCGAGAAGGAGGGCTGATGTCTAGTACCCGCCAATTTTTGGATAAACTTCACCCCCATTTTGTAAAGGGAGCGAAGCTCGAGAAGCTCTATCCCGTCTATGAGATGGTGGATACCTTCCTTTATAGCCCATCCGATGTCACCTCTGGGGCAACGCATGTCCGCGATGCGATCGATCTTAAACGGGTCATGACCTATGTGTGGATTGCCGCGTTGCCTTGCATGTTCATGGCGCTCCTGAATACGGGATATCAGGCGAATCTCGCGATGGAAACGCTGGGACTTCAGGAGGTTCCGGGCTGGCGTGGCTGGATTGTGAACCTCTTTGGTCACAATCCCTATAACCCGCTGTCGGATATCGTTCATGGAGCGATGTTCTTTTTCCCGGTTTACATCGTCACGCTCGTGGCGGGTGGTATCTGGGAAGTGCTCTTTGCTGTGGTTCGGAAACATGAAGTCAATGAAGGATTCTTCGTGTCGTCAATTTTGTTTGCGCTGACCCTGCCGCCGAGCACCCCCTTGTGGATGGTCGCCTTAGGTATTTCCTTTGGTGTTGTGATTGGCAAGGAAGTCTTTGGGGGTACCGGTAAGAACTTCTTGAATCCGGCGCTGACGGGTCGAGCGTTTCTTTACTTCGCCTATCCTGCAGCCATGTCGGGGGATGCGGTGTGGACGGCCGTTGACGGGTTTGCTGGGGCGACCGCTCTTGGACATGCGGCCATTGGTGGGGTGACCGCCGTCAGAGAAGCGGGCATTTCTTGGTGGGCGACCTTTATTGGCTTCGAACAGGGCTCCATGGGTGAGACCTCGACGCTCGCTTGTCTCTTGGGTGCGGCCTTCCTGATTTATACCCGCATCGCCAACTGGCGGATCATGGTGGGTGTGCTGGTGGGCATGATTGCCACGGCGACCCTTTTCAATGTCCTCGGTAGCAATACGGATGCGATGTATGCCATGCCTTGGTACTGGCATCTCACCCTTGGCGGCTTTGCTTTTGGCACGGTCTATATGGCGACTGACCCTGTCAGTGCGGCACATACCAATGCGGGCCGATGGGCCTTTGGTGCCCTGGTTGGCTTTATGACGGTGCTGATTCGCGTCGTCAACCCGGCGTTTCCTGAGGGGATCATGCTGGCAATTCTTTTTTCCAACATTTTCGCGCCACTGATCGATTATGTGGTTATCAAGATCAACATTGCCAAGAGGGTGAAGCGCTATGCCTGATTCCATGGAAAAGAGCTCGGTCGAGCCGAGTTTCAAGGAAAAACTGGCCGGGTACGCGGCGGTGGTTCAGGCCTATGCGGAGCCTTACCTTGCGTTGCCTAACGATAGCTTTAAGAAAACGGTTGCCGTTGCGTTGGCGCTATGTCTTGTCGGTGCCATCGTGGTATCAGGTTCTGCCGTGATTTTGAGGCCGCTCCAGGAGTGGAACAAATCGAAGGATGAAAAGGTCAATATCCTCGAGGTGGCGGATCTGTATCAACCAGGAATGGACGTCGAGCCAGTCTTCAAGAATATTGAAGTCCGTTTGGTCGATCTTGCGACCGGCGATTATGCTGAGGGGGTGGATGCCAAGACCTACGACCAGTGGAAGGCGGCAAAGGATCCGCTCCTCAGTGAAGCGATTCCGGCCAATAAGGACATTGCCAGCATTAAGCGCAAGCCAAAGCTTGCCAAGGTCTATTTGGTCAAAGAGGGTGATCAGCTCAAGACGCTGATATTGCCGGTCAATGGCTATGGCCTCTGGTCCACGATGTTCGGATTTATTGCTCTCGAGGCCGATGCAGAAACGGTGGTTGGCATGAACCTTTACGACCAAGCCGAGACCCCGGGACTGGGTGGTGAAGTGGTCAATCCTAAATGGAAGGCTCTTTGGAAAGGCAAGAAGGTCTACAACTTCACTGGAAAAGAGTTCCACGAAAGCAACCTCAGCGAAAAGGGCCAAACGATTGAAATTGGTGAGGTGGCCTTGGGTCTCGTCAAAGGATTTGTTGATCCTTTGAAGGCAGGCTCAGAGTTCCAGGTCGATGCATTGGCAGGGGCGACACTGACCAGTCGTGGCGTGAGTAATCTGGTGCAGTACTGGATGGGCAAAGAAGGTTACGGCATTTATCTTGCAAAGATTAGAAACCGGAGAGGCTGAAGTTATGGAACTGACACAGGAAAATAAGAAAGTACTGGTCGAACCGCTGGTCGAGAACAATCCCATCACCCTACAGGTTCTCGGAATCTGTTCGGCGCTGGCGGTGACCTCTCAGTTGTCGACGGCCTTAATCATGAGTCTAGCGCTCACTACCGTGACCGCTTTTTCAAGTGCAGGTATCGCCTTCATTCGTAACCATGTCCCCAGCAGCATCCGGATCATTGCCCAGATGGTGATCATTGCTTCATTGGTGATTGTGGTTGATCAGCTGTTGAAGGCCTTTGCTTATGATGTCAGCAAGCAGTTGTCCGTCTTTGTCGGTTTGATTATCACCAACTGTATCGTGATGGGCCGGGCAGAAGCCTACGCCATGAAAAACCCACCTTGGGAGAGTTTCCTCGATGGGATTGGTAACGGCCTCGGCTATAGCTTGATTCTGATCGGTGTCGCCGTGGTTCGTGAGCTACTGGGATCCGGGAAGCTCCTCGGCATCGAAATGTTGCCTCTGGTCAAAGATGGTGGCTGGTATGTTCCAAACGGGCTCCTCCTGTTGCCGCCGAGCGCGTTCTTCCTGATCGGCTTAATTATTTGGGCGATCAGGACTTGGAAGCCAAAGCAGGTTGAAAAGGCGGATTTTGAAATTCAGCCCGCACATGGTGCGGTCCATGGGGAGGCCCATTAGGATGGAAGCCTATATCAACTTATTCATTAAGTCCGTGTTCATCGAGAACATGGCGCTGTCTTTCTTTCTCGGAATGTGTACCTTTATCGCGGTTTCGAAGAAAATCGAAACGGCAGTGGGTCTTGGGATTGCCGTCATTATCGTGCAGACGCTGACGGTACCTGCGAATAACTTGATTTACACCTATCTGCTGAAGGAAAACGCCTTGACGTGGGCGGGTGTTCAGGATGTCGATCTAAGCTTCATCGCGTTGATGGCCTGTATCGGCGTGATCGCCGCTATTGTTCAGATTCTCGAGATGGTATTGGACCGTTTTTTCCCGGCCCTCTACAACGCCCTCGGCATTTTCCTGCCTCTGATTACGGTGAACTGCGCGATCTTGGCGGGTAGTCTTTTTATGATCGAACGCGATTACAACTTTTCAGAAAGTGTCGTCTACGGGGTGGGGAGTGGTTTTGGTTGGGCGCTGGCGATCACCGCCATGGCGGGTGTTCGTGAAAAGCTCAAATACAGTGATGTTCCGCCGGGGCTTCGTGGCCTTGGTATTACGTTCATTACAGCCGGTCTGATGGCCCTGGGCTTCATGGCGTTCTCAGGTATTCAACTTTAAAGGGTTAGGGTAGAACAATGCTCGAAATTATTCTGGGTGTCCTGTTTTTCACCTTTATCGTTGTCGCCCTGGTCTTTGTGATCCTGGGAGCCAAGTCGAAGCTGGTCGCTGAAGGTAATGTGGATGTTCTCATCAATGATGAGAAAACGATTCATGTGCCGATTGGGTCCAAGCTTTTGACAGCTCTTGCTGATCACAATCTCTTTGTGTCATCAGCCTGCGGCGGTGGCGGCACCTGTGCGCAATGTCGGGTGCGGGTTGATGCCGGAGGTGGTGATATTCTGCCGACCGAATTGTCGCATATTACCAAGCGCGAGGCGGCTTGCGGTGATCGTTTGGCCTGTCAGGTCACGGTCAAGCAGAACATGAAAATTCATGTCCATGATGAGGTCTTTGGGGTTAAGAAGTGGGAGACCACCGTCCGCTCCAACCACAACGTGGCCACCTTTATCAAGGAATTGGTCCTGCAGCTTCCCAAAGGAGAGGCCGTTGACTTCAGGGCCGGTGGATACATTCAAATTGAATGTCCCGCCTATGATGCTAAGTTTCGTGACTTTGCCATTGAAAAGAAATTCCATGAAGACTGGGATAAATTCAATATCTGGCAGTATGAATCGGTCGTCAAGGAACCCTCGATTAGGGCTTACTCCATGGCCAACTATCCGGAAGAAAATGACATCATCATGTTGAATGTCCGGATTGCGACCCCCCCACCGGGTGCGCAGGGCATTCCGCCAGGCGTCATGTCGTCTTATATTTTCGACCTGAAGCCAGGGGACAAGGTGACCATTTCAGGTCCCTTTGGTGAGTTCTTTGCACGCGAAACGGATCATGAAATGGTCTTTGTTGGCGGCGGTGCGGGTATGGCGCCCATGCGATCCCATATTTTTGATCAGCTGCGTCGCCTTAAGAGCAAGCGTAAGATGACCTTTTGGTATGGTGCAAGAAGTCTCCGTGAAATGTTCTACGTCAATGACTTCGATATGCTTCAGAAGGAAAACCCAAACTTCAACTGGCACATCGCACTGTCCGAACCAAAGCCTGAAGATAACTGGACGGGTTACACCGGTTTTATTCACAACGTTCTCCTTGAAAACTACCTCAAGGACCATCCGGCACCAGAGGATTGCGAGTATTATCTGTGTGGCCCTCCGATGATGAATACGGCCGTGATTAAGATGTTGCTGGATATTGGTGTCGAGCGTGAAAACATCATGCTAGACGATTTTGGCGGTTGATCAGACGACCGAATGGAAGGATGCAGGGGCCTTAAGGCCCCTGCTTTCGTTTTGAAGCTCTTCAGGTTAATATGCGAGAAGAAGGTTTTTGATGTTCTTCAGAGAGTAGGAGCCTAGGATGTCACTATTTGTAACGACCTTTTTGATCATCGCTGCGGTTATCGCAATGATGGCGGTGGGTGTCATGTTCGGTCGTGGTGCCATCAAAGGGAGCTGCGGTGGGATCAATGGGGGTTCTTGCCCCTGTACCCAGAAATGCGACAAGCGCAAGAAATACGAGCTTGCTCAGAGTGAATCAAACTGAACGTCGCTGAATCGTTATTCACTAGGGCTTGATGCTGTCAGCGAGGGATCGAACCCTTGTGAGCGGCGCCACCTTTTTCTGGTATGACTACGAAACCTCCGGGCTTCATCCCGGGCTGGATCGTCCGCTTCAATTTGGCGGAATCCGAACCGATCTAAAGCTAGAGCCTATTGGAGATCCGGTGGTGCTTTACGCACACCTCACACCGGATGTTCTCCCGCATCCCGATGCCTGTCTCTTGACGGGGATTACACCTCTGGGTATTGCCGATAAGAGCCTTCGTGAATGCGATTTCATCGATCGTATTCAAGGTGAATTTCTAAGGCCCCAGACCTGTGTCCTTGGCTATAACAATCTTCGTTTTGATGACGAAGTCACCCGCTATACGCTCTTTAGGAACCTGATGGATCCCTACGCTCGGGAGTGGCGAAATGGGAATTCCAGGTGGGATATCATCCAGTTGGCCCGAATGACGAGAGCCCTTCGACCGGAGGGGGTGACGTGGCCTCTGGATGCCCAAGGCGTTCCCAGTCTTCGGCTCGATCAATTGACCCAAGCCAATCAAATCCCCCATGAGTCGGCTCATGATGCCATGAGTGATGTCTTTGCGACGATCGGTCTTTCGCGGCTTATCAGATCGCAGCAACCCCGCCTTTTCGACTATCTTTTAGCGCATCGCAGTAAACAGGCAGCCTTGAATCTCTTGGCGCCCGGTCAATGGACGCCCCTGCTTCATGCATCGACGCGTTACCCTCTAGCGCAAGCTCAGCTCGGATTGATCGTTGCTATCGCGCGCCATCCTGATCGATCGAATGCCGTGATCGCCTATGATCTTTCTTTTGATCCCGAGGTGTTGCAGGAAAGACCGGTCTTTTCTGAAGGGGCACCTTATTCACGTCAAGCCTTGTTCACGATCCAGCTGAATCAATGTCCAGCGTTAGCCCCTATCTCGGTGCTGCGAGCTCAGGATGCCGAACGGTTGGAGATAGATCCGGATCGGTGTTTAAGACATCTAAAGGCGCTTCAAGAGGTCGATGTATTAAAGAGTCCTCTGGCTCAAACGCTCTTCGAGGCGGCGGCCCCTCGGCCCTCAAAGGATCTGGATATTTCACTCTATGAGGCGTTTTTGCCGGATAGCGATCGTCAGGCATTGGATCAGTTCCGCCTTTTAGCGCCTGAGGCGATGGCTGATGCAAGGCTTGCATTTGAGGATGCACGGCTCCCTGAAATGATTTTTAG
>CAILMG010000176.1 GCA_903835265.1 uncultured Methylococcus sp. | reverse complement strand
CTGCCTTCCAGCAGGATGCCCGAAGGGTGCCCATGGCGAAAGCGTCTCGATATGCTTTATCGAACGCCGCGGGTCGCCCATGACAGGCAGACAAAAACATCACCAAACCGTTTTGCCCTGTCGATAAAGACACCCAATGAAGAGTGAAGATGGAAGAATTCCAACGCATCAAACGACTGCCCCCCTACGTCTTTAATATCGTTAACGAACTGAAGGCTAGGCAACGAGCAGAGGGGGTCGATATCATCGATTTCGGCATGGGTAACCCTGATCGGGCAACCCCCCAGCATATCGTCGACAAATTGATTGAAGTCTCCCAAAAAGGGACCGCCCACCGTTACTCCGTGTCGAAGGGCATCATTCGCCTCAGAAAGGCCATCTGTGGCTGGTATGAGCGTCGATTCGGCGTGGTACTAGATCCTGACAGCCAGGCGATTGTCACGATTGGATCTAAAGAAGGCCTCGCCCATCTCGCCATGGCCACGATGGGCCCAGGTGATGCGGCTCTGGTTCCAAACCCGGCCTACCCGATCCATCCCTATGGGTTCGTTTTAGCTGGCGCCGATGTTCGCCATGTCCCCCTCATTCCCGGCGTCGATTTCTTTGAAGAACTCGAAAAAGCCATTAAAACCTCTTGGCCTAAGCCCAAGATGTTGGTGCTTAATTTTCCAGGAAACCCCACCACCCAGTGCGTAGATCTCGAATTTTTCGAAAAGGTCGTCGCTCTGGCCCGCGAATACAAGATTTGGGTCGTGCACGATATTGCCTATGCCGACATCGTCTTTGATGGCTATGTAGCCCCATCCATCCTTCAGGTGCCTGGCGCGACCGATGTCGCCGTTGAATTCTTTACCCTCTCCAAAAGCTACAACATGCCCGGCTGGCGCGTTGGTTTTATGTGCGGCAACCGAGAACTGGTCGCGGCGCTCGGCCGGATCAAGTCCTACCTCGATTATGGGACCTTTGCGCCCATCCAAGTCGCTGCCATCACAGCCCTTGAGGGACCACAAGATTGTGTTCAGGAGATCTGCGAGATCTACCAAGGTCGCCGGGATGTTCTCTGGTCCAGCCTACAGAGCATTGGGTGGGAGATCGAAAAACCCAAGGCGACGATGTTTATGTGGGCACCGATTCCCGAACAATACCGTCACTTAGGATCCCTTGAATTTGCCAAGAAAGTGCTATTGGATGCCCAAGTTGCCGTGTCTCCAGGGATCGGTTTCGGCGAATTTGGCGACGACCATGTTCGCTTCAGCCTGATCGAAAACGAACACAGAACCCGACAAGCCGTGCGCGGCATTAAAAACATGATGCGCAAGGACAGCGCTGTTTGATGGAATCGTTGACTGCATTCGGCCCACCAGCATGAGGACCCCCCATTGAAACCCGTCACAATCGGCCTACTGGGCCTTGGTACTGTCGGCGGGGGAACCGTCACCGTCCTTGATCGGAATGCCGGCGAAATTACTCGCCGTGCCGGTCGAGAGATCCAAATACGATCGGCTTCCGCCCGTGACATCCTGAAGCAGCGTTCCTTTCAAACGACAGGCATCCATCTGACCCAAGACTCTTTCGAGATTGTCAACGATCCTAAGATTGACATTATCGTCGAGCTGATGGGCGGGATCTCCCCAGCGAGAGAACTCATTCTAACGGCGCTCGATCAGGGCAAGCATGTGGTGACCGCGAACAAGGCCTTGATCGCCCTTCACGGTAATGAGATTTTTGCAAAGGCCAGAGAAAAGGGACTGATGGTCGCTTTCGAAGCCGCCGTTGCGGGCGGCATACCGATCATCAAGGCGATCCGCGAAGGGCTCGCCGGCAATACGGTCGAATGGCTGGCCGGCATCATTAATGGCACCTGTAACTTTATCCTGACCGACATGCGGGAAAAGGGGCGCGACTTCAGCGAGGTCCTGTCAGAGGCGCAAGCTCTTGGCTATGCCGAAGCCGATCCGACCTTCGATATTGAGGGCATTGATGCCGCCCACAAGCTCACCATCCTCGCCTCCATCGCCTTTGGTATTCCGCTCCAGTTTGATAAGGTGGCTGTCGAAGGGATCAGCGCCATCACAGCGGCCGACATCAATTACGCAGAAGCTTTGGGTTATCGCATCAAACTCCTGGGGATCGCTAGGCGCTCGGGACGGGGGATCGAACTTCGGGTGCACCCCACCCTCATCCCCGAACGCCGGCTGATTGCTAATGTCAACGGCGTGATGAATGCGGTTCTCGTCGAAGGTGATGCGGTGGGGCCAACGCTCTACTACGGCGCTGGCGCTGGCGCAGAACCCACGGCCTCCTCCGTCGTCGCCGATATCATTGATGTCGTCAGGGCTTTAACTTCCGATCCTGAAAATCGAGTCCCCCACCTCGCCTTCCAAGCGGGCGCCATCGCCGATATGCCGATTCTTCCCATTGAAGAGGTCGAAAGCGCCTACTACCTGAGATTAAGTGCTGTTGATCAACCGGGTGTTCTGGCAGATGTCACCCGAATTCTTGCGGACCACCACATCAGCATTGAGGCCATCCTTCAAAAGGAACCTCCCTCGGGTGAAACCCAACTCCCGGTGATCATCCTGACCCACCGGGTGATCGAGAAGGACATGAATGCGGCGATTGCTGCGATTGAAGCCTTGCCGACCATTGGCGGCAACATCACGCGCATCCGCGTCGAGACCCTAGGCTAAAGCCTCCCTACCATCACCCTAACGACATGACCCAGCCCACTCGCTATACCGGACTCATTGATAAATACCGACATCGTCTGCCCGTTGGCCCCGATACTCGGGCCATCAGCTTGTGTGAAGGCAACACCCCCCTGATCCAGCTCACCAACATTCCTCGCTGGCTAGGGAAGTCGGTCGATCTCTATGTCAAATTCGAAGGACTCAACCCCACCGGATCCTTCAAAGATCGGGGGATGACCATGGCGGTCACCAAGGCGGTAGAAGAAGGGAGTCAGGCGATTGTCTGCGCCTCTACCGGTAACACCTCGGCAGCCGCTGCCGCCTACGCCGCTCGCGCGGGTATCAGCTGCTTTGTCTTAATTCCTGATGGCAAGATCGCACTCGGCAAACTCGCCCAGGCCATGATTCATGGCGCCAAGGTTCTTCAGATCCAAGGCAACTTCGATGATGGCATGCGACTGGTCAAAGAAATTGCCCATCACGCCCCCGTTACCATCGTCAACTCGATCAACCCCTTTCGACTCCAGGGCCAAAAAACGGCCTCCTTCGAGATCATTGAAGCCCTCGGCCGTGCGCCCGATTACCACTGCCTCCCGGTCGGCAATGCCGGCAATATCACCGCGCACTGGATCGGCTATACGGAGGCCACCACGGCACCGGGCCATCAGCCCACGGCGGCGTGCGCATTTTGTGACGGGCACTGCGATTTCACTGAGATCGGCCGACTGGCCGAGAACCGCCCCATCATGGTCGGCTACCAAGCTCAAGGGGCGGCTCCCTTTCTTCGCGGAAAAATGGTGGATGACCCTGAAACCGTTGCGACAGCGATTCGGATTGGTCATCCACAGTCCTGGGCACAGGCCTGGCGGGTCCAAGAGGAGTCAGGCGGCTGGTTTGACGAACTGTCCGATCAAGAGATCCTAGCGACCCAGCAGCTGTTATCGGAAAAGGAAGGTATTTTTTGCGAACCAGCCTCGGCCACCTCGGTGGCAGGCGTCCTCAGAGACCTTCGCTCGGGGCGAATCCCGGAGGGCAAGACCATCGTCTGCACGCTCACCGGGAATGGCCTCAAGGACCCAGACACCGCGATCAGCCAGTGCGACATTCAGCCAACAAAGATTCCGGCCACCTTAGATGCCGTCAAAACAGCCATCATCGGCGGCCTCTAGCCCCTTTTATTCCAGCGGGGAGCGTTCGGCGCCCCGCTTCGGATCGCAAGGATAGGCCGCCTTGAAGGCCTGAATCAGAAGCATCGACTCATCATCCCCCCATCGGTCCGGGTGATCCTTCAAAAACTGTCGGGCCACTCGAACGACATCCTCCCGCTTCAGATCCTTCGGCCCACAAAAATCGCGTTGATTGAGTGATCGAAACGTCCCATCGATAAAGCCAAGACAGACGCCGCCTAAAAAGGTATCGGACGCCGCCTGATGAAGATTAGGCTCTGCGCCCAGCTGATCCCCGCCATCACACCATCCTTTGAATTGACGGCCATCCGAAAGAACGGCCAATGGCAACCATAAGAGGAAGATCCAGCAGGTCAGTAGGTATCGCATGATGACGTCTTAAGCTTTCTTCAAAAAGCAGGCTTTGAGCATATAGCTGATATTGTCGATTTTGCAATCGACCTCGTGATCGCCGTCTCGAAGGCGGATATTCTTGGCCTTGGCCCCTTTTTTGAGGGTGGTTGAAGACCCTTTCACTTTAAGATCCTTAATGAGGAGAACCGAATCCCCATCCACCAAGGGTGTCCCATTGGAATCTCTGATCACGAGATCGTCAGCGTCCTCATGACCTCCGATCAGCGGCCACTCGTTGAAGCAATCAGGACAAACATATTGGCTGCCGTCGCTGTAAACGTTTTCCATTGAACAGTGAGGGCATGTCGAATCGGTCATGGCGTTCAAATCTTGAAAATTAAGGGAGCTGAACGGGCTGCGACGAGATCCAGTGAGGCTGGCGATGCTCGGCAACGACATGGGTATAGACCCCGCCACGGACATTAAAGCGCGCCGTAAGCCGCATGAACCTGGGTTTTGTGGCCGCTACGAGGTCATCCAGAATCTGGTTGGTGACCGCCTCATGAAAAGCTCCTTCATCACGGTAGGACCACACATACAGTTTCAAAGACTTTAACTCCACGCACAGCCGATCAGGGACATACTCAATATGAAGGGTCGCAAAGTCCGGCTGGCCTGTTTTGGGGCAAAGGCAGGTAAATTCAGGCAGATCAATGCGGATGGTGAAATCGCGTTCAGGCTTCGGGTTATCAAAGGTCTCAAGCGCCTTGCTGGGTTGGTTGCTCATAGATAATGATAATGAGGTTCAAAGGGACATAGGGTACCCGATCGTTCGGGACCCTGGCACAGGCTCACGCCGGCCAGAGTCGGCTATAATAACCCTCTACGCCATTCCCAACCAGCATCGGTCACCTCCTCAAATTCCCTAACGACGTGCGACTTGACCGAATTAAACTCGCGGGCTTCAAATCTTTCGTCGATCCCACGACGATCCCAACGCCGGGTAACCTGATTGGTATCGTAGGACCCAATGGTTGTGGAAAATCGAACATCATCGATGCCGTCCGCTGGGTGATGGGCGAAAGC
This sequence comes from uncultured Methylococcus sp., assembly GCA_903835265.1. Taxonomy (GTDB): domain Bacteria; phylum Pseudomonadota; class Gammaproteobacteria; order Methylococcales; family Methylococcaceae; genus UBA6136. Next base: position 82,645 of record CAILMG010000176.1, on the reverse strand, counting down.
TCCGCCAAACACCTTCGTGGTGAAAGCATGGCGGACGTTATTTTCAATGGCTCCAGCAGTCGAAAGCCCGTCGGTCTTGCCTCCGTAGAGCTGGTTTTCGATAACGCTGAAGGAAAGGCCCCCGGGGAATTTGCCCAATATCCTGAGATTTCAATTAAACGACAGGTCACTCGGGATGGCCAATCCACCTATATTCTCAATGGCACCCGCTGTCGACGTAAGGACATCACCGATCTTTTTCTCGGGACCGGTCTAGGCTCTAGAAGTTACGCCATCATCGAGCAAGGGACCATTTCAAGGCTGATTGAAGCCAAGCCGCAAGAACTCAGAGAGCTCATCGAAGAAGCCGCCGGCATCTCAAAATACAAGGAGAGGCGTCATGAAACCGAGTTGCGGATGGGCCATACCCAGGAGAACCTGGATCGGCTCATGGATCTCCGGGAAGAGGTCTTTAAACAGATCGAGAGTCTTAAGCGCCAGGCAAAAAAGGCGGAAAAATACACCGTTCTTAGAGATGAGGAGCTCCGCCACAAAGAACAACTCCTGGCGCTTCGCTGGAAAAAGCATGAACTCGAATATCAAAAACTTAAAAGCCAGCTGGAAACCACCCACCAACAGTTTCTTTCCATCGCTGAGGAAGAATACGTTCTCAAGGAGCAACTCGACGGTCTAAGACAGCGTCAAGAGGGCCTCCAGAAAACGCTTCATCAAGAACAGGCCCAGTTCTACGAACTTGGCGCCGATATTTCAAAAAGGTCCCAAACCCTAAAGCATGCTCAGGAAACCCATGAAAATCTTCTAAAGGAAGAGGCGCGACTCATGGACGAGCAGCGAAGCGCCCAAATGGATCTGGATCATGACCAGCAACAACTGGAGGACATTCGAGAGGAGCTGGTGACCCTGACCCTCGAGATGGAGGCCGTCACTCAGGACGAAGCCGAGAAAACCCTGGCCCGGGAAGCCTCCGCGATCGAACTCAGACAGCTGAGAGAAAGCCTTGAGAATCTCCGGACGGAAATCGCTCAAATCAAAGGTGAAGAGAGCCTTCAGCGCTCAAAAACAGGGCAAATCGAGCAACAGACTCGACAATTAGCACTGCGGCGCGAGCGCTTAGTCGACGAACAGCGGGAGATTGAGCTTTCACTCCATCATCAAGCGCTACCGACTCTCGAGCAAGCGGTTGCAGCGCTTGAGGCCGAAAGCCAGCTGATGGCGGCGCGTCGCATTGAAATCCAACAGAACCTCGAGCGCCAGCGGGAACAGCAAAAATCAGCGCAGCAGCAATTGAATCAGCAACTCGCCGAAATTCATGCGGCGGAAGGACGCATGTCGTCCCTTGAAACCCTGCAACAACATGCGATGGGTAAGGACCGGGCAGAACTTCAAGATTGGCTCACCCGCGAGGGGCTTCATGATGCGCCGCGACTCGCCGAAACCTTGGACGTTGAACCCCAGTGGGAGTCGGCCGTTGAGACTCTCCTTGGCTTCAAGCTTCAGGCGCTTTGCATCGATAGCATCCCACCTTATCTTGATGCCATCTCACGTCTTGATGAGGAATCTTTGAGCCTCATCGAGCGGACGGTCCTTCCTGCTCTGAAAGGGACCTCTGGCCCCTTGAAACTGTTGGATAAGGTTCTCTCTCCGTTTAATCTCGACCCGCTCATTGGCTCTATTTATTGCGCCGACAATCTCCTTGAGGCCCATCAGATCAGCCAGAATATTGCCCCTCACGAATCCGTGATCACGCCCAATGGAACCCGGCTTGGCCCTGGCTGGATCGCGATCGAAGCCCTTGATGACGGTAAGGCGGGTCTGATCCGTCGAGAGCGCGAACTCAAGAGGATGAAAAGCGAACTCGGCGGACTTCGCCTCAGCCTTAACCGCAGCGAAAGGCACCTAGAGGAACTGGAGCTCGGTTTGATCCAGTCCGAGCAGGAAAGGGGCCATTTCGAGAGCGAAGAAAGGACCCTGGTCACGGCCTATGAAAGAGCGAAGTCCGAACTCAGTACCGCGAAATCTCTCGAGGAACAATTCAGCAAGCGCCATCACCAAGTCCTCAAGGAACTAGAAGATCTCACCCTCGAGCAAAGTGACTACATGGAGGCCCTTGAGGAGGCCCACCAAGCAGGATCCTCAGCAACCCTTGAAATTGAAAGACTGGATCAATCGATGGCTCAACAACTGATCGAACGTGAACGTCTGGATCTCTTAAAGGACAAGGCGGATCAAAGCCTTCGAGAAGCCCGTGACCACCTCGGCGCACTCAAAGGGCGTCAGGAAAGCCTTCGATCTAATGAACAACTGACCCATCGCCACCTCGAACGCGCCCGGCAGCAGCTCGAACAGACAAAACAGCGACTCGGTCTTCTCCAAGGTCAGGTAGACACTTTCGCTCAACCCGAGGAAGGCGCCCAAGAAATCCTTGAGAATCTCATCCAAGAACGCGACGTCGTCGAAAAGTCACTGACCCAAAGGCGCCAGGAAGCAGATGCCATCGAGCGGGATATTCGTCACCACAGCGAGGCGATGCTGCTGAAGGAGCGAGAGAGAGATAACATCAAAGCGGGCCTTGAAGGCATCAAACTCGAGCTCTCAGCTAACGAAGTAAGACGCCAAACCGTCTTGGAGCAATGCGAGGAGATGGCCTGTGATCCCCATCAGGTCATGGCTGAATTACCGGAACATGCGGATGAGAAGACATGGCAGCAGCGGGTCACCGAACTGGGCCTTGAGATTAACCGATTGGGACCTGTGAACCTCACGGCGATGGAAGAGTACCAGGCGCAAGAAGAGCGCATGATCTTCATGGATGAACAGCACCGGGACCTTGAAGATTCACTCACCACGCTCCGTGATGCGATCGAAAAAATAGACCGCGAGTGCAGAAGCCGCTTCAAAGAAACCTTTGATCTCATCAACGCAGGTCTCCAGCGGATGTTCCCGAAACTCTTCGGGGGGGGGCAGGCCAGTCTTGAACTGACCGATCGGGATCTCCTCGACGCTGGCGTCACCGTCATGGCAAGGCCGCCCGGGAAGCGCAACAGCTCCATTCACCTTCTTTCCGGGGGCGAAAAGGCGCTGACGGCTGCGGCCCTGGTTTTTGCGATTTTCGAACTAAACCCAGCCCCCTTCTGCCTGCTGGATGAGGTGGACGCTCCATTGGATGACGCTAACGTGGGACGTTTCAGCCAGTTGGTCAAGGAAATGTCGGAGAGAGTACAATTCCTCTTTATTTCACACAATAAAGCTACCATGGAGATCGCACAGCATTTGGCTGGGGTGACCATGAAGGAACCGGGTGTATCGCGAATCGTCGCTGTGGATATTGACGCCGCTTTTGAGATGACCACCGCTTAGAATCTGAGGCCACTTGATGGATAGAGATACCGTTCGCCTGATCCTAGTTGCCCTTGCGATCCTTGTCATCGCAGGCATTTATTTCTGGGGTCGCTTCAAGAAACCAACTTCAGGACAACCTCTGAGGGAATTGGGTGCCGAAGGGGCCAATGATCAGGAACATTATCACGGAGATGAAGACTTCTTCGTTGAGAGTTTCACCCTTCTTAATCCGACCAGTGAAGCCCGAAAGGAGCCCCGCTTTTCTGGGTTTGATCTCGATGAGAGCGCCTCACTGGAGGAGGCGTTTCTTGACGATGAGCACCCGTTACCCGACCCTACTGAAGGCGCCCCAAAAGATCCAGCCGAAGGCGCGCCCTTCTTGATTCAAGTCAGTGTGGTGGCGGGGTCCGGAAGAGCATTTCACGGCCCAGACCTTCGACAGGCACTCATCGATGCGGACCTTCTCCACGGCGAAATGGGTATTTTCCATCGCTACAATCAGGATCTGACTCAGACGCTCTTCAGTGTGGCAAGCCTCGTCGAGCCGGGCACCTTTCCGGTCGACGCCATGGACGACTTCGAATGCCCAGGTATTGTCCTTTTCTTCCAGACCGCCCGGGTCTCTGACCCCTTGGGTATCTATGATGACCTGGTCAATACCAGCCGCGAACTGGCCCAGCAACTGCATGGCATTCAATGGGATGAGACTCGTCAGCCATTGAGTGCCAGCAAAATTGCGCATATGCGAAATCTTCTGAAGCAACCGGTTGCCCACTGACCATGGCGGTGCCGACCGCGGCCCTTAGAAGGGCCGTCGAACTTCGCGCCGAGATCGCCTTTCATAATCGGCAATACCACAGCCTCGATGACCCCAAGATTTCCGATGCCGCCTTTGATGCACTCATGCAGGAACTCTTGCGTCTCGAAGAGGCATTCCCTGAGCTTTTAACGGCCACATCGCCCACATCGAAAGTAGGGGGAGGGCTGAATAAGGCTTTCTCCGAAGTGCGTCATGAACGGCCCATGCTCTCCCTGGAGAATGCATTTTCAAGAGATGATATCGAAGACTTTTGGCGCCGATTGCAACAAAAATTGGGTGATGATGAGATCACCTTGGTGACCGAACCCAAACTCGATGGTCTCGCCGTGAGCCTCATCTATGACGATGGCCACCTGGTCCGGGCGGCTACCCGGGGCGATGGCGAAACCGGGGAGGACATTACCAACAATATCCTCACGATCGGGGATATTCCTCAACAGCTTGCGGGCGACGGGTGGCCCGCTCATCTTGAAATCCGCGGTGAAGTCTTTATGCCCCGAGCGGGCTTTAAACGTCTCAATGAACGCGCCCTTGCTGCCGGCGAAAAAACTTTCGCCAACCCAAGAAATGCGGCCGCCGGCAGCCTTCGCCAAATCGATTCAAGAGTCACCCAAGAGCGCCCTTTGAGCTTCTATTGCTATGGCCAGGGAGCATACCCTTCCGAGGCCTTACCGAGCCGTCATAGTCAACTGCTCGAGCAATTCAGGGGCTGGGGCATTCCGATCAATCCGGAAATCCTTCTGGTGTCCTCTGTCGAGGGATGTTTGTCCTTTTACGAAGACCTCCTGAAGCGCCGACCTGATCTGGCTTATGACATCGATGGGGTGGTCTACAAAGTCGATCTTTTTGCCGATCGCGACCGCCTAGGAGCCATCGCAAGGGCCCCCAGATGGGCTATCGCACATAAGTTTCCGGCCGAAGAGGCCGTGACCCGATTGATCAGCATCGATGTCCAGGTCGGTCGGACCGGTGCCCTAACGCCGGTCGCTCGGCTTGAGCCGGTGTTTGTCGGTGGGGTGACCGTGACCAATGCAACCCTTCACAATGCCGAGGAAATTCAACGCAAAGACATCCGGGTCGGCGATCAGGTCGTGGTCCGGCGTGCCGGTGATGTGATCCCTGAAATTGTGAGGAGCTTCCCCGATCAAAGACCTAGATCCTCCACCCCTTTTGAGATGCCAAGCCATTGCCCTATCTGTGGCTCGAAAGTCGACGATTCGCCAGAGGAAACCATCCTTCGTTGCAGTGGTGGACTTTTTTGTCCCGCCCAACATAAGGAATCGATCCGCCACTTTGCCTCTCGCAAAGCCATAGATATCGATGGTCTTGGGGAAAAACTGATTGATCAGCTCCTCGAAAGGCATCTGATTGAGACGGTGGCTGATCTCTATGAACTCTCACCAATCGTTTTAAGCACGCTGGATCGACTCGGCGAGAAGTCCTCTCAAAATCTCATGAAGGCTCTCGACAAGAGTCGCCACACGACCCTCCCAAGATTTCTCTTTGCTTTGGGAATAAGGGAGGTCGGAGAAGTCACCGGGCGACTCCTTGCCGAACATTTTAGAAATCTTGAGGACTTGATGGTGGCCGACCAAGCTTCCTTGGAGGCTATCCCAGATATCGGCCCCTCGGTAGCCCGGCATATCATGACCTTCTTTCAGCAGCCCCATAATCTCGAAGTCATCCGGAAACTCCTGGATAACGGGGTATTTTGGGATCCATTGCCGGAACGGCCCCCCACCGAGGCGCTTCCCTTGGCGGGCAAGATCTTCGTCGTGACCGGGACCCTCGACCAATTCACCCGGGATCAGGCGAGCGAGGCGATCACCGCCCTTGGGGGTAGGGTCACCAGCAGCGTCTCCAAAAAAACGGACTACGTGGTGACCGGGAGAGATCCAGGCTCGAAGGCCACCAAAGCCCTAGACCTTGGCATCGAGCTCCTTCTTGAAGAGGACTTTATCCGCCTCCTGAAGGGCAAAGAAAACGAGACCATCGGCGCTGAGCTCTCCTAACCAGTCCTTCAGCGCACGGCCTCTTTGAGGGCTTTTAGAGGTGGCTCTACCCGCCCAAGCATTCGGACCAATTCAAGTCCGAGCCGAATACTCAGCTTCTGCGCCGCTTCAAAGAGTTTTTTTTGAGATCTGATGGTGACCTCGCTGCCAGTCACGCCCCCAATCACATTCCCCCGACCTGGGACCGTCAGCGAAAAGACTCTGCCCTCAAAAGTCCTTTTAAGAAGCTTAATGACACCCTGATAGGTCTCGTTTTCCTGGGTCCAGAGATTGACCGTCAAAACCCCGCGTTTCCTAAGAAGTGGGCCGATACACTCCCAGAAATCAGCGCGCAAAAGAAGCTCTGAAGGACCTTTCGCATCGCAGAGATCGATGAGGATCAGGTCATAGCCAGGGTCAATGGGAACATCCTCCAGCATAGCCCCCACGAGATGACCCGCATCACCGATTCTGAAGGTGACCCGTGGGTCGTCTTCAAGGCCAAAGAAATCCGCCGCAATCGTCTTTAGCAGAGATCGAGACTCCAAGACCACGACTTCAATGTCCGCAAAATGCTTTAAAAGAAAGCGGACCACAGACCCACCGCCGAGGCCTAAAACGAGAATCCTCGATGGATCAGGCACCAAAAGACACCCAAAAAGCAGCGTCCGAAGATACGCAAGTTCAAGCCGATCAGGAAGGGATATTAACTGAGCGCTTTGAATCGCAGGTGATCCAAAATGAAGGCAGCGAACTCCCTGAACCTCAACCACTTCAACGGGACCTTGATCGTCACGCGCCGTGTAAATGAGTCGCCCACCATATTTTTCCATCGCACTTATGACTCCAACGATGGCCGATCAAGATCTTTTCTGAGGGGCTTGATCAAGGCCTATAATAATCTTTTAAGCTCACACAAGTCCCCCATGCCAAACGATCTCGATGATCACCAGAAACGATGGGGCCCTCACCTGGCCCTCATACTATCGAGCTACCGGCACTGGACCGGAAGGGATTTTATCGAAGGTCAAAGGACCGATGAAGCGCTCGCCCATTGGATCTTCAAGGCACCCTTCGCACTCCTTTCTCATGGCCGGGAGCCTGACCCCCTCTTCAATTACGCCAACCAAAGCGCCCTTGAGGTCTTTGGCCTCTCGATGGAGGAGATGCTCGCATGGCCTTCTCGCTATTCCGCCGAGGCCAGCCATCGCGATGAACGGGCTCGCCTCCTGAGCGAGGTCACCGAAAAGGGCTACTCAGAGGGCTATCAGGGCATCCGACAAGGCCGACGGGGTCGTTTTAAAATCATCGGCGCCAAAGTGTGGAATCTGATAGACGCTGAAGGCCTTTATCAAGGCCAAGCTGCGAGCTTCTCCGATTGGCATTGGCTGAAGGAATGAGCGAGCAACGATCAAAAAAGCCGCCCCATGAGACCGATGCATGATCGACCTCGGGACGGCTTCAAAGGACCCGGAGGTCAGGGATTAAAGCTTAAAAACGATGCGGCCTCCTTCGGCATCCGCGGTAACCGTGTCACCGCCACTGATCTTACCGGCCAGAATGTCCTGGGCGAGTTCATTTTCAAGCGCCTGCTGAATGGCACGCTTGAGGGGTCTTGCCCCGTAAACCGGATCAAACCCGGCCTCACCCAGAAGATCCAAGGCCTTATCCGTCACCTTGAGTGTGATATCCCTTTCAGCCAGTCTTTGCTCAAGATAACCAATCTGGATCTTCGAGATCGTCCGGATTTGTTCTTTCAAGAGGGGATGGAAGACCACCACCTCATCAATGCGGTTGATGAACTCGGGCCTGAAGGTATGGGTCACGACCTCCATCACCGCCCTTTTCATCGCCGCATAGTTTTCATCGCCAGCAAGTTCCTGAATCCGATCAGATCCAAGGTTCGAGGTCATCACAATGACCGTATTCCTGAAATCGACGGTCCGCCCATGGCCATCGGTCAGACGACCATCATCCAGAACCTGAAGCAGGATGTTAAACACATCAGGATGTGCTTTTTCGACTTCATCAAGGAGAATGACGGCATAGGGACGTCGCCGCACCGTTTCAGTCAAGTAGCCTCCCTCCTCGTAGCCGACATATCCAGGAGGAGCCCCTATGAGACGCGCCACCGAGTGCTTTTCCATGAATTCCGACATATCGATTCGAACCATGGCTTCTTCGGTATCAAACAAAAACGCCGCGAGCGCCTTGCACAACTCCGTCTTACCGACGCCTGTTGGCCCCAGAAACAGAAAGGAGCCATTGGGCCTTCGGGGATCTGAGAGCCCGGCTCTCGAGCGCCTGATCGCATCTGAAACGGCCTTAATGGCCTCCTTCTGACCCACGACTCGATGCCCAAGCTCGGTCTCCATCTGCAGCAATTTCTCTCGCTCACCTTCCAACATTTTAGCGACAGGAATCCCGGTCCACTTGGAGACCACTTCCGCGATCTCTTCATCGGTGACCCGGTTGCGGACTAGGGTGGCCTCCTGCGGCTCTGCCTGATCCAAGGCTTCAAGCGCCTTCTGAAGCTCAGGAATTTCACCGTACTGCAACTGGGACATGCGCGCAAGATCGCCCGTTCGTCGAGCAGCCTCCATATCCAGACGGGCCTTTTCTAGCTTTTCCTTGATGGCGGTATTCCCTTGCAGCGCCGCCTTCTCGGCCTTCCAGACCTCTTCAAGCTCGGCATACTCGCGTTCCATCTCCTGAATACGCTCTTCAAGCTCTACCAAACGGCGCCGGGAGGCTTCGTCAGTCTCCTTCTTGAGCGCCTCGCGCTCGATTTTGAATTGAATCAGTCGGCGATCAAGGCGATCCATCGCCTCCGGTTTCGAGTCGATTTCCATTCGGATCCGGCTGCTGGCCTCATCCACCAAATCAATGGCTTTATCGGGAAGATTGCGATCGGTAATGTAGCGGTGCGACAAGGTGGCCGCGGCAACGATCGCAGGGTCCGTAATCGTGATGCCGTGATGAACTTCGTACTTTTCTTTAAGGCCGCGAAGAATCGCAATGGTGTCCTCGACACTCGGCTCGTTGACCAATACTTTCTGGAATCGGCGCTCAAGCGCCGCATCTTTCTCGATGTATTGTCGATATTCGTCCAGTGTCGTGGCACCGATACAATGAAGCTCTCCTCGCGCCAAAGCAGGCTTCAGCATATTGCCAGCATCCATCGCGCCATCGGCCTTACCGGCACCGACCATGGTATGGAGCTCATCGATAAAAAGAATGACCTGCCCTTCAAGCTTGGCCATCTCGGTCAGTAACGCTTTCATGCGCTCTTCAAATTCACCCCGAAATTTGGTGCCTGCAATCAAGGCGGCCATGTCGAGCGCCAACAGCCGCTTCCCTTTAACCCCTTCAGGGACTTCTCCGTTGATAATCCGAAGCGCAAGACCCTCTACAATGGCAGTCTTGCCAACACCCGGCTCGCCAATGAGCACGGGGTTATTCTTGGTTCGGCGCTGAAGGACTTGAATGGTCCTTCGAATTTCATCATCCCGGCCAATCACCGGATCCAGCTTGCCTTGTTCGGCTCTCTCGGTGAGATCGATGGTGTATTTTTGGAGCGCTCCCCGCTGCTCTTCGACGTTGGCATCATCCACTTTTTGGCCTCCACGCACTTTTTCAATCGCGAGCGTCAGTGCATCGCTCTTTAATCCGGCTGATTTTAGGAGATCGGTTAACCCCCCCTTGTCCTCGAGTGCCGCCTTCACAAACATCTCGCTGGTAATGAACTGATCACCCTGCTTTTGCGACAGCTTGTCGGTGAGATTCAACACGCGCATCAGGTCACTTGAGATCTGTACGTCGCCGCCCACGCCCTCGACCCGAGGCAAGCGGTCCAAGGCTTGACCTAAGGCAGATCTCAGACTGGCCAGGTTGACGCCGCATTGGGTGAGCAGGGGACGGACGGTTCCCCCTTCCTGATCCAAAAGCGCCACCATGACATGCAGCGGCTGAATAAACTGCTGATCCCGCCCTAAGGCGAGACTCTGGGCATCGGATAACGCGGATTGGAATTTTCCGGTCAATTTATCCATTCGCATGATATATAAACCCCTATAACGCATTGGTTGATGGTCTTGATGTTGGGGCGATGAACCAAAGCTTCAAGCGCGCATCGCTTGCTGTCGCAATTTATTGACCCTACCCTCGTCCACCATAGCCCAATGACCCCGTCACTTCTTAAAATGTGTCCCCCACCGAAGCGCATTCTGATCATCCGCCTCAGCGCCATCGGAGATATCATCATGGCGTCAGGGCTGATTCCCGCCTTGCGTCAACTCTGGCCGGACGCCAGCATCGCATGGCTCGCTGAGGACGCCATGGCAGACACCCTAGGTCAAAATCCAAAACTCGATCGGGTTCATCGGATACCGAGGGCCGCCTGGCGCAAGATGCGAAAGGACAACGACTATCTCGGCTTGATCAAAAGCCTCTTAGCGATGAGGCGCCAACTCAAGAATGAGCGCTTTGACCTGGTCCTTGACCTTCAGGGTCTCCTCAAAAGTGGCCTCTGGGCTTGGGCCTCCGGCGCCCCTTATCGCATCGGTTTAGGATCAAGAGAAGGGAGCCAACTCCTCATGACGAGGGTGGTCCCTCGAGAGATGAATGACCTAAGAATTGGCAAAGAGTACCGTGATCTCGCGATCCAGTTGGGCGCCAAAGAGGAGACCTTTGAGCTTGATATTCCCTTTTCCGAGCACGCGGCCGACACCTCAAAAGCCCTCCTAGAAAAGCACGGCATCAACGCACCTTATGGCCTGATCGCCCCATTCACCACCAGACCTCAGAAACACTGGTTCGATGAGCGCTGGGCCTCTCTTGCTCAATCGCTGGGCGATCAGCAGCCCCTGATCATGCTGGGCGGGCCCAGCGACCGCGAACATGCTTCTAAAATTGCCGATCAGGCCGGAGGACACATCCTCTCCCTCGTCGGGGAGACATCGTTAGAAGAATGTGCGGCGATCATCAAGGGGGCGGCATTTCTTATCGGGGTCGATACCGGACTGACGCATCTTGGGATCGCCCAAAAAATACCCACCCTGGCTCTTTTTGGGTCGACCCTCCCCTACGCTGAGACGACCCGCGCCAACAGCCGCGTGCTCTATGAACCTTTTCCCTGCTCGCCGTGCCATCGCCACCCGACTTGCGGGGGCCGATTTGACTGCATGCGGCATCTTGATGAATCTCTGGTCCTTCAAGCGCTAAAAGATCTTTTGAAGGATAAAAAGGACGCACGGCATGAAGGAAGCTCACGGGGACTTTGAGGGCGTTTAGCCTTAGAATGACTCCCCACATCCAAAGAGGATCTCATGCAGATCGGTCCCTACACCCTCGAGAATCGGTTTATTTTGGCCCCCATGGCGGGGGTCACCGACCGGCCTTACAGGAACCTCTGCAGACGCTATGGAGCCGCCCTCGCTGTCAGTGAAATGGTGAGCGCAAACCCGGAGCTTCAAGACGACCGTAAAACCCTGATGCGAACGGATCAAACTGGGGAGACAGGGATCCGATCGGTGCAGATTCTGGGCAACGTTCCCAAGGAGATGGCCCTTGCAGCGAAAATCAATGCCGACCGGGGCGCTCATATCATCGACATCAACATGGGCTGTCCGGCTAAGAAGGTTTGTAAAAAAGCGGCCGGATCCGCCTTACTCCGCGATGAACCTCTGGTCCGCCAAATTCTTGAAGCGGTGGTGTTGGCGGTTGATCTCCCGGTCACTCTCAAAATTCGGACCGGGTGGGACCCTGAAAACCGGAATGCTTTGACCATTGCACGAATCGCCGAAAGCGCGGGTATCAAGGCACTGACCATCCATGGCCGAACCCGTGCCTGCGGGTTTTCGGGATCCGCCGAATACCGTACAATTGCTGCCGTAAAGGCAGAAGTCAGCATCCCGGTCATTGCCAATGGAGACATCGACAGCCCTTTAAAGGCCCTCGCTGTTTTGGAGGCGACGGGTGCCGATGCCGTGATGATAGGGCGTGCGGCGCTCGGCCAGCCTTGGCTCTTTAAAGCCCTGCTGGCGACGACAAATCCTCGGGCAGAGCCTTTCCGACCTAATCTGGTTGAAGTCCGAGATGTGGTGCTTGAGCATCTTGATCACCTCCACTCCTTTTATGGGGCGCATCAGGGGGTTCGTATCGCAAGAAAGCACATTGGCTGGTATTTCGATCATCTACCCTCTACGATGGATTTCAAGAAAATATTCAATGCGCAAGAGTCCACCGCGGGTCAATATCAGGCTCTGGAACGTGTTTTTGCTGAAATGAACGAGCCTGACCTCGCATGAAAAGAGAGCACCCATCTCAGGATGACCTCGCGGAGGGAATCTTCATGGCCAGCGCTCAACTGAATGCACGCCTTTCGGAAAATGTCCTTGAGGCTCTCAAAGACTACTTCGAAACGCTCGATGGGCATGGTGCCAATAACCTTTATGACTTGGTCCTATCGGAAGTCGAACGTCCGCTCCTTCGAGCCGTAATGCAACATTGTAATCACAATCAATCCAAGGCCGCGCAGGTCCTAGGACTCTCTCGCAGCACCTTGCGTAAGAAAATGAATCTCTACGGCATCGAATAACGCCGTCTCACCGGAATGCCATGAAAAAAATTGTTACCCGGGCGCTGATCAGCGTTTCCGATAAGACCGGTCTTTTTGAACTGGCCAGAGGCCTTGACCGACTTGGAATCGAGATCCTTTCCTCCGGCGGGACCTTTAAGGCCCTCCGTGACGAAGGGATCACCGCGACCGAAGTCTCTGATCACACCGGCTTTCCAGAAATCATGGGGGGCCGCATTAAAACGCTACACCCCCTCATCCACGGCGGCATCCTCGGACGTCGTGGCACCGATGAAGCCGTGATGGGAGACCACGGGATCCTTCCCATTGATCTGGTGATCGTCAATCTTTATCCCTTTGAAAAAACGATTGCCGATCCTCAATCCTCCCGTGAAGACGCCATCGAGAACATCGATATTGGTGGCCCAGCGATGATTCGGGCCGCGGCAAAAAATCATGATGCCGTCGGTGTCCTCATCGACCCTAAGGACTACCAGAGAATCCTCCAGGAACTCGAAGAGAACGGCCAAGCCCTCAGCGATAAGACCCGATTTGAGCTTGCAGCCAAAAGCTTCCAGCACACTGCCGCCTATGACGCAGCCATTGCGAGCTATCTCGGGGGACTCATGACCAGAACCTCGTTCCCAGACCCTCTGGTGCTGCGCTTCGATCATGTGCAGGAGATGCGCTATGGGGAAAACCCCCATCAGGACGGTGCCTTTTACCGGGAGCTAACACCACCCCAAGGATCCATACCCACCGCGCATCAGGTTCAAGGCAAGGCCCTCTCCTTCAATAACATTGCTGATGCAGATGCCGCTCTTGAGTGCGTCAAACAATTCGATGAGGTGCCCGCCTGCGTCATCGTGAAGCATGCAAATCCCTGCGGCGTGGCGATTGGTCAAAGTCTTCTCGCCGCTTATCAAAGGGCCTATGCCACGGACCCCACCTCCGCCTTTGGGGGCATTATTGCCTTCAATGGGGCCCTTGATGCCGAAACGGCTGCTGCGATCATCCACCAACAGTTCGTGGAGGTGATTCTCGCCCCCGTCATTGAGGAAGGCGCCAAGTTGGTTTTCGCCACAAAACCGAATATTCGCGTCCTTGAAACCGGAACTTGGGACAAGACACCGCCCCCAGGCTGGGACTTTAAACGGATCACAGGCGGACTCCTCCTCCAACACCTCGACCAAGGGATGGTGGCCACAAAAGACCTTCAGGTGGTGACGACCCGAAGCCCCAGTGATCAGGAACTCCATGATCTTCTTTTTGCCTGGAAGGTAGCGAAGTTTGTTAAATCAAACGCGATCGTCTACGCCAAGGAGGGACAAACCATCGGGGTTGGCGCGGGCCAAATGAGCCGGGTCTACTCTGCCCGTATCGCTGCAATCAAAGCCCTAGATGCGGGCCTCAAGGTCAAAGGCTCGGTGGTTGCTTCCGATGCTTTCTTTCCTTTTCGAGATGGGGTCGATTCTGCGGCCGAAGCCGGCGTCACCGCCGTTATTCAGCCCGGCGGGTCGGTTCGAGATACGGAAGTGATTGAGGCTGCAAACCAACACGGGATGGCGATGGTCTTCACCGGCATGCGGCATTTTCGTCACTAGGCCATCCCGATGCGTGATTCCGACCTCGCCCGCCAAACCGATCTCTGCGTCAAATGTGGGTTATGTCTTCCCCACTGCCCGACCTATCTTAAGACCCAGGATGAAAATGAGTCGCCGCGCGGCCGTCTGTCGCTGATTCAGGGCTGGGCCCGCAACGAACTGGAGGCGGACCAGACCCTTAAGACGCATATTGATCAATGCCTTCTCTGCAGGGCCTGCGAAACGGTCTGTCCTGCTTATGTGCCCTACGGAGAGATTGTCGACCGATTTAAGGGAGACACCACCGACCAGGCACTGGCGACTTCCTTTATCAGCCGCAGTCGAACATTCCTTATCCGAAAGGCCCTTGAGCGAGCGCCCGGGGGAGATCTCGAGGCGCGACTGCTGGCCGCTGGGCAGTCGACCCTTTTAAGGCGCTTGGCGCGCTGGATAGGTTTTGGCGGCCTCATGGAGGGCCTCCCAAAGCCTTCACCGTGGCCTCAAACATCAGCCCTAGGAAAACCCGGCACTGAACAGAGTGCTGAGGTTGAGATTTTTCTAGGATGCACCGCGGGGCTGATGGACCGCGAAACAATTCAATCCATTTTGTTGATTTTTGAATCCCTAGGGATCCCCGTCTCGATCCCTTCAAACCAGACCTGTTGTGGCGCCCTCGACCAGCATCGGGGACAAACCGGCCCCGCCCAAAAGGCCATGAGGCAAAACATCGACGCTTTTTCAAGCTCGCCCAAGACCCCGCCCATCGTCAGTTTTGCCAGTGGCTGTGGTGCGATGCTTAGCGATTACAAGAACGTCCTAAAAGACGAAGAGTCCGCCTCTTTCAGTCAGCGTTTCAGGGATATCAGTCACTTCCTAGCAGCCACCCCATGGCCCGAGGATCTGTTGCGCCCACTCGATCAGACTGTCTGCCTGCAGGTGCCCTGCTCACTCAAAAATGTGCTCCATCAAGAACAAGCTGCCGGTCAGATACTCAAGCGCATCCCGCAACTAAAGGTCGTGAACCTGCCCTCAACGACGAAGTGCTGCGGAGCCGCGGGGACCTACATGGTCGATCATCCTGAGATGGCGGGAGTGCTCCGAGAGGATGTGATTGAGGCGATCCTCCAAACCGGGGCCAGCGCCCTCCTGACCTCAAACCCTGGATGTGCAACCCATCTGAGATCGGGTCTAGAAGCCCGCGGTCGGGGCGATATCGAAGTCCTTCATCCGGTCACCCTGATCGCAAGACAACTCAGAAACACCTAGCGGGGAAGGGATCCTCGTTGATCAGGGACCTCGACATCAAAGAGCTGCACCAAATCCTTATAGACTCCGCCCCGCTCGGTATTCCAAAGCGCCTCATCATTAATTTCAAGAAGCTCAACCAATAGCCTCCGAGCCAGATCCTGTTGATCTTCTCTCAGCAACTGCTGAATCAACGCCCTAAGGCGAGCCTCACTGAAGGGGTGGTTCTGATAGGACTCGGTGAGGAGCACCAAGGCATCGCTCCCCGTCAGCGTCGCCCTCCATGGAGGCCGCTCCAGCCGACGCCATAGACCGGCCATCTGATCTTGATTCTCCTTCCAAAGCGCATCGCCAATGGATTGGCAGAGAGCGGCAAACTGATGGATATGGGGTGACAGCCAACGGAATGTAAGGCAAAGCCCATAGGCCTCTCGGTTCTGATGATCAAAGCGATACAATCGTTCGATCAGGATCTGCTGACTACTGGCTTCATGCTGAGCCCCCCAAAAGACCGTTGGATATAAAAACGATTGATCGAGATAACCCTTGAGGGCTTCGATCGAGACGGCCTTCAGATCGCCTTTGGCTGAGGACCCCATCAGGTCGCTAAGAGCGTCATCGAAATGCGCTTCATCCACTCTGGAAAGCGCCATGGCCTTCGAAAAATCATAGACGGCGACGGGCACCTCTACCTCTCCTGAAAAGGCCGGCCATGAAAAACCGCCAGCGATCATCAGGAAGGCGATGCAGACCTGCCTGAAGGAGAAGGTCTTCTTCAATAGGAGGGTCACCGGGCCTGATCCTGAACGTCCAGTTGATGAGTCAGGATCGTCACCGTTCGATCATAAGGATCCCGAACCATTCGGCTCGACCAGCCTTCGATCTTTGCTTCACCCAAGACCCAATAACCGATCGTATGGGCGGCCAAAGGAGAACCCTTTGGCAACGGCCAAAGCGGACTTAGTGGCGGCTCAAGCACCATATTTTCCAAAGAACCGGAAGAGCCCCAAGACGCTTTAATGCGCATCCGTTCCCGGTTGGCGCGCCAATTGGCAAGGACATCGCCTCTTTGGAAAGAAACGTCTGCTTCCTCTTTGAATCCCTTTAAGGTTTTTTCAACCTCCCCTAAGGCCTCATGGGCGGCGACACCTTCTGGATGCCAAAGCCAAACCTCGGTGAGCCCCCCCATGGAGGATAAACGCCCAAAGACCCGATGCCATTGTTCCACATAGTGGCTATAGCGATCATAGCGAATGATTTGACGAACAGGTTCAGCCTGGGGCGAGGCGAGACTGGCGATATCGAGCGCCGTCTCAGAATCCAAGCTAAAGTCATCCTTCGCCGTCTTGATGCTGTGTTCAAAGATCGGAACAAACAGCCTTGTTTCAGGCGGCGCATCAAACCAGCCAGGGGTGAGTCGCCAGGGGGTTGCCGTATTCATGCTGTCGCCGACGTGATCGAAAACAAGGCCAATACCGGCTTTTTGATAAGCCCACCAAGCGGTGCGATCAGAAATCCAACCATGACTTCTGATCGAGAGGAGGCTCTGACGCTGAAAGGGATAAAAACCAATCCCGAGTAAGGATTGAGACCTCAGGAGGTCATACAACATTCCCAAACGCTTAAACCAATACTTTTTCGCCAGCATCACCTTGCCCTTGAGATTGTGGGTCGATAGTTCAATCTCTTGAGCTTCCGGATGAAGATGAGCCATCAACTCGGGTGATGAGCGGCCCACCGCCCCATCGATATAGAGCGAAAAGGGGATCCCCAAACGCTCCGTCAACTGCACCAGTGGCCAGGTCACGGTATCGGGAACCCCGGACCGTGGATCGTGGACGTCACCGGTCATGATCACAGCGTGCGGTTGATCGCCTGGTGCTTCGAACAATAAGGGAATCTGCTGATGACGGAATTCAAAGAGTAGATTAGCCGTCAGCCAGCGCATCAAGGCATGAGCGCTCGTGGCCCCACTGCAATCAAGGGCTGCCCCTTTAGATGCCAGCGAGGGGTAGCATGCCGCGACATCCGCGAGTGAAAACCCAACAAAGAGGACCTGCCCCTTTTGAAGGGGATGCAAGACCAGTGTAGGAGGGGTTTTGGGGACCACCAGCCCCACGTCCGAGAGATGAAGTTCGGCGCTTTCGGCGAGGACTTCCGAAGGATTAATGGCTTTGAAGGCCACGTGATGTCCTAAGCCTTTCTTTCCAAGCCGAAGGCCATCACCCGCTACGAGGGGACTTAAGAGGGGTGAACTCTGGACCAATCGAGGATAAAGCCCCAAAAGCCCCGGATCCATCTGTTCCTTGGAGACCCCCGAGAGCTCAGGGTCCATGGATGGATACACCCCATGATTTTTGGAGGCTTCGAACTCAGGGCCAGAAGCCAACAATAAAAGACCACCGGCCCGGACCCACGCTTTAAGACCAAAGACGCTCGATGGCGGCAAGGCGACCGCGTCGACAATCAGGAGATCGGCCTTAGGAAGAGGAGCCTCTGAGGCCGGATCCCAAACCTCGACCTGGACTCCGCCGCCTCGAACGACCCAAGACCATTCACGAACCGCGACCTCACTATCACCAGCGCCTCGTGCCACCGCGATATGAAGGGGTTCTGAGGCCTGGATGGGGGCGTTGAGCAAGAGCGCCAAGAGGGCGAACAAAGGGCCAACCAAGAGCGCCATCCGCCCTCGAGAGGTGCGGCTAAGGCTTGAACTGAATCCTTTGATGCTCAAGGTCCGTCGTTATTGCTCATGCCCTGAGGATCAACAAACAGGGGGCTCTTGGCGCCAAGCCATTTAGGGTATTCATTGATGAAGCGATCGCACACACCCAGGGTCACACAGTCCCCATTAGCGGCGCAGTTTGTAATTTCTGCCGTAGAAGATTTCAGCCATCTCATGCTTGAGTTGACGACCGATAGCCGCACGCTCATCGGAGGTCAGTGCATCCTTATCGGTATCAAAGAGGTAATTGTCGAGCGCAAAATCCTTCAAAATCATCTTGGTGTGGAAGATGTTTTCTTGATACACATTGACATCAATCATCTGATAGCGCTCTGCCGTCAAATCAGAGATGTAGTTCTGGATCGAGGTGATCTCATGATCAATGTAATGCTTTTGGCCACTGATATCTCGAGTAAAGCCACGAACGCGGTAATCCATGATCACGATATCCGATTCAAAGCTATGAATCAGATAATTAAGGGCCTTCAAGGGTGAGATCCGGCCGCAGGTCGAGACATCAATGTCCGCCCTGAAGGTACTGATACCCCCGTAGGGATGACTTTCTGGGTAAGTATGGACCGTGATATGGCTCTTATTGAGATGAGCTACCACGGAGTCCGGCATCGGACCTGGCTCTTCCATATTCCCGACCAGCGATGGCGCCTCGTTCCCCTCTGAGATCAGCATGGTGACGCTGGCGCCCTGCGGTTCATAGTCCTGACGGGCGATATTCAGAATCTGCGCACCAATAATGGCGTTAACATCGGTCAAGATCTGGGTCAGTCGCTCCGCGTTATACATTTCATCGATGTATTCGATATAGCGCCGTTGCTGCTGTTCTGTTTTGGCATAGCAGATATCGTAAATATTGAAACTTAACGACTTGGTCAGATTGTTGAAGCCGTGAAGTTGGATCTTTTCAATTTCCATTCCCATTTACATACCCCGATGAAGACCGCTGCTTTTTTTGGTGAGCCAGTCAGTCAAAGAAAAAACAGATCGACCCGATGAGGTCGAATTCAGATTTCAAGCCCCGCTCGATCAGACCGACTTCACCACTTCAAAATCATGCGTGATCGTTGCTGTTTTTCCCAGCATAATCGAGGCCGAACAATACTTTTCGGCAGAAAGCCGAACCGCCCGCTCAACCTGAGCCTCAGGAAGGTCGAGGCCGCTGATCACAAAATGAAGATGAATCCGGGTGAAAACCTTCGGATCCTCAAGCGCACGCTCCGCCTCGAGTATAGCCTCACAATGAGTCACCTGATGGCGCCCCTTTTTCAGAATGTGAACCACATCGAAACTGGCACAACCCCCCATGCCCATGAGCAGCATTTCCATCGGGCGGACGCCAAGATTCCTCCCCCCTGACTCGGGCGGGCCATCCATCACCACGGTATGTCCACTGCCGGATTCCGCCAGATAGAGACCGTTTTCAATCCATTTAACGCGCGCCTTCATAGGGGGCTCTCCGCTCAAATTAACCCAATAATGTAGCACAGGTCGCTTCATTCAATTGGCGCAATGATCTGACACAGAGCATGAAAGACTCTTTGGACCCTAAAAACAGCCTCCAGCTAAAGGGTTAAGGAACGGCTCTTAAGCCGCCTGCGCGAGGCCGCTATGGCGAAGCAATGCATCCACGGTCGGTTCGCGCCCCCTAAAGGCAACGAAAAGATCCATCGCCTTCTGGCTCCCCCCCGTTTCGAGGATGGTTTCAAGAAAAAGACGCCCCGTCTCAGGATCAAATACCCCCTTTTCCTCAAACAAGGAAAAGGCGTCACTGGAAAGAACCTCCGCCCACTTGTAGCTAAAATAGCCCGCCGCATACCCTCCTGCGAAAATATGGGAAAAGCTGTGCGGAAAGCGATTAAATGACGGCGGCCTCACCACAGCGACTTTGGCTCGAACCGACTCAAGAAGCTCATAGATCGAACCGCTTTGATCGGGATGCAATTCTCGATGTAATCGAAAGTCGAACAATGCAAACTCAATCTGCCGCAGCATCTGCATCCCTGACTGGAAGTTCCTGGCATCCAGCATCTTCTTCAAGAGATCAGGCGGCAAAGGCTCGCCGCTCTGGTGATGCGATGAAATAAGGACCAACGCTTCAGGCTCCCAGCAAAAGTTTTCCATAAATTGACTGGGCAGCTCGACGGCGTCCCATTCCACGCCATGAATCCCTGAAACGCCCAAGTGATCGACCCGGGTCATCATATGCTGAAGACCATGGCCAAACTCATGAAAGAGCGTTTGTACCTCATCATGGCTTAATAGGGCAGGGCTTCCCGCTGATGGGGGCGTGAAATTACAGGTGAGGTATGCGACCGGCAACTGGACCCCACCTCGGAGACGGCGCCGACTCACACAGACGTCCATCCAGGCACCCCCTCGTTTTTTAGTTCGCGCATAAAGGTCCAGATAGAACCCGCCTCGGAGGACCCCATCACGATCTTTGATCTCATAGTAGGCCACATCGGGATGCCAGACATCGACGCCCATTCGACGCTCGATATCCAATCCAAAAAGCCGTTTGACCACAGCAAAGAGACCCTCAACCACCTTCGGCGCCGGAAAATAGGCCCGCACCTCTTGGTCGGAGAGGTCATACCGGCTCTGTCTCAGTTTTTCAGAAACATAGGTCCAATCCCAAGCATCGGGCTGATCGATCCCCAAGGTGGACGTTGCAAACTGGCGAAGTTCCTCAAGATCTTTCTTCGCAGAGACCATCGAACACTCGGCGAGATGCTCCAGAAAATCAATCACGCGATCAGTCGAAGGAGCCATCTTCGTCGCCAGCGATAATTCAGCGAAATTATCGTACCCAAGAAGCTGAGCCTCCTCGTGACGCAGCGCCAGGATCTTCTCCATGACCTCGCCGTTATCCCACTGCCCCGCGCCGGGGCCCTGATCCGAGGCTCTGGTGGCATAGGCCGTATAAAACTCTCGCCGGAGTTCACGTGAATCGGCGTGCGTCATGATCGCTATATAGGATGGGAAATCGAGGGTAAAAACCCAGCCCGGAAGCTCCATGGAGGCCGCCTTTTGCCGGGCCGCTTCTCGGGCAGCTTCCGGAATGCCGGCGAGCATTGACACCTCCTCAAGGTGACGATGAAAGCCCATGGTCGCGTCCAACACATGATCTTGAAACGTACTACCCAGGTTTGAAAGCTCAAGGGCGATCGCCTTGAAACGGTCTTTCTTTTTGGCGGGCAAGTCAACGCCTGATAATCGAAAGTCGCGAAGGGAATTTTCAATGATTTTTTGTTGAGCCGGCTCAAGCGACTCAAAGTCAGACCCTTCTCTCATATCACGATAGGCCTTAAAAAGGCGATCGTTCTGACCCACCTCGGTGGCGTACTCACTCAGAAGAGGCAAACAATGATTATAGGCTTCGCGCATCTCATCACTGTTAGCGACCGCATTGAGATGGCTCACTGGTGACCACACCCGATTTAATCGATCATCGATGTCTTCGAGTGGCACGACCAGGGTTGCCCAAGTACTGGGACCGCCCTCCTGAAGCAGTCGGTCAATCGAGGCACGACTGTCCTCAAGAAGGGCCGTGATGGCGGGAACAACGTCACTCGGCTTGATTTTAGAAAAAGGGGGGAGCGGCGCGACGCCAAGGAGTGGATTAGACATGGTGCTTGCTTCCAAGGGCAGGGAATAAAGGCAATAGGACCTTAAGAGAACGGCATTGGTTCAGGCGGCCAACCACCCAAGACCATAAATCCGGTTCGATCACCCGACCAGTCGCTTATGCATTTCCAAGATATTGCCATCCTCATGACGACAATAAGTCACCTCATCCATCAGGGTTCGAATCAGAAAGATACCCCGACCACGCTCAGAAAGGCGCTCATTATCTGGGTCTGGAATCGTCTCAATATCGAAGCCCTGACCATGATCATAGACCCTGACACAAAGGTCATCCTGCTCGATAAAGATACACACCCGAACCGTTTGTTCGACATCTTCTGCGGTCGAATGCTCGATGGCATTGACCATCGCCTCCGTCAGCACCACATTGAGGTGGTAGGCCAAAGCCTCTCGATCGCCGGCATAATGATCAAGCGCCCGAGCGACCTCCTCCGCAATATTGCCGATGAGGCTGAGATAGCGTTTCTTGTTGGGGACGACAATGTCGACATGGATATCATCGCTACTGGACATCATCGGCCTCCTCCTCTGGGACACCGGCCAAGGCCGCAGCCACCGTTGGAAAAATAGGGAAGACCCGATGCAGGCGGGTCAATTCAAACATCGACTGGACTCGGGGCTGAAGGCCCGCAAGGAGCAGTGAGCCGGATCTGAGATTTGCATTTTTGTAACCCGACAAAAGGGCTCCAAGACCTGAACTATCAATGAAACTGACACCGCTCAGATCAACAATAACCCGCTGCCCACCCGCCTCGAAAAGGGGCAGGATCTCATCCCGTAACTCGGCAGAATTATTGGCATCCAGCCGCTCCTCACCGACCACCAGAACGGTCTGGCCATCACGGCTTTCGGTTGAGACTTTCATCGAATATTCCCTCAATGATTGAGTTTTCTGGCGGTGTCGCTGGCCCTGAAATTGACCAACGAGGTCGTTCAGGTCTTTTCCTCTGGTCGCGTTGACACCAAAATCTTATCGACCCGATTACGGTCCATGTCGACCACTTCGAAGTAAAGGCCGCCCCAACTGAAATGATCGCTGGCTTTAGGCACATGACCCAACTGCTGCATCACAAATCCCCCGACGGTGTGGAAATTTCCATCCCCTGCCTCCGGCAATTGCTCGACCGCGAGAAGCTGCGTGAACTTCTCGATCGTCAAGGTACCGTCCACTAGCCAAGACCCGTCTTCGCGCTGACTAGCCCCAGGTTCATCCTCCCAGGCTTCTTCCGAAGGGATATCCCCAACAATGGCCTCCAGCACATCCTTTAAGGTGGCCAATCCAGCCAATTCACCGTATTCATCCACCACCAACGCCAAGGAGATTTTGGAGCGACGAAATTCCTCCAGCAGCTGGACGGCCGTCAGCGACTTCGGAATGTAATTCGCCGGGCGAATGGCCGCATTTAACCGCAGATCCTCTCCGGACAACGCCAAACGCATCAGGCTCTTGGCCTCAACGACCCCAAGGACATTATCAAGACCATTCCGGCAAACGGGGATCACCGAATGGGCACTCTCAATCAAGCGGCGACGGTTCTCCTCGAGAGGGATCGCGGTATCAAGGTAATAGACATCCATTCTTGGCGTCATGATAGCGCCTACCTTGAGAGCATCAAGACGCATCACATTGGAGACCAATTCCTTTTCGCCTTTATGGAAAACACCCGCCTCGGTTCCTTGATCAATCATCAGGCGAATTTCCTTCTCCGTCACTAAGGGTTCATCCGCTTTTTTGACCCGAAGGACAAAGAGCACAATATCCGTCGACCAACTTAACAGCTTGACCAAGGGATAAGCCAGAAGCGACAAAAACCGCATCGGCGGCGCCATAATCATGGCGATGCGCTCTGATTGCAGTAAAGCAAGACGCTTCGGCACCAATTCACCGATAATCAACGAGAAATAGGTAATCAGGATGACCACCAGGGCGAGGGAAAGTCCCTCGCTATAGGGCGCCAGGAGAGGGACTGCCTCAAGATAAGCCACCAGATGATGCGATAAGGCCGCCTCCCCAAGAGCCCCACTCATGATCCCAATCAGGGTGATGCCGACCTGAATGGTAGAAAGGAAGTGGCTTGGCTCGTTGGCAAGATCTAGAGCCGCTTTGGCTCCAGGTACGTTCTCCTCGACCGATTGCTGCAAACGCATCTTTCGGGCGGAGAGCATTGCGATTTCAGACATCGCAAAGAGCCCGTTCAGAATGAACAAGCCCACTAATATAAGAACGTCCATTAAGGGGGAATTCTAGTTGACGGAATTCTAGGTTAGCGAAACACTGCCATGGATGCAAAGAATCCCTTCAAAGAACCTCTCAACCCCAAGCCACGCCACATCTCATCAGACCCACGAAGAACCCTATCAAGTCGCCTTATCTCGCTCAAAAATGGGATAATCCGCCCAATGATAGAGGCGTGATGACCGTGTCAACGCCTTCTGCGGCAAACCACTGGGTTGCCCCTTGCTCACCGGCGGGGGACGGCCATTCAAGACCCCGGGACCCAAGGCCATCCATGTTAGACCGCCTGCATGAGCTCCTGAGACTCAGCCTCATCGCGATTTTCGGCTACCTCGCGTGCTCGCTACCCGATCTTTCTACGGACCTGATCGTTTTATTCATCGCCGCCCGCCCTCAAAGCTATCTCAAAGCTTATCGTCTCGGCGGCCAAACCATCATCGCTGGCTGCCTGATGCTCGCGGCCCTCCTGGTCCTTGATGCCCTCACCCGGGAAGTTCCCCCTTTCAGCCTCCCCGGCGAACGCGCCTTGGATACCGCTCGCTGGCTGTTACTCCTCTTAGGTTTCGTCCCGCTGGCCGATGGGCTCGCCGGAAAGCCCTTTCGCATCGCCGTTCTCCTCGGAGCCGCCCTTGCCGGTTTTTTCACCGGCCTGTTCAAAACAACCCCCCTGAAGTCCATCCTCCTTTTCAAAAACGACCTTCAGACCGGTTTTCATCTGACCGCACCCACAACCGGCCTCATTGCGGCAACCGCCATTTTGGGGCTTCTGATTTTTGGCCCCCTGATTCTCGAAAAGGGGTCCAGAAACCCGCTTTGGCGAGCAATCAAGACCGCCTTGTGGGGGGTCGCTCTTTACCTTTCTACCTTTATGCTGATGGCCAGTCAGTCGCGAGCGACCTATCTGGTTTGCGCGATCGTCATTCCACTCGCTCTCTGGATCCAAGACCAGAAAAGGCCCTCTCAAGAAGGATCCCGGCGACTGAAAATGGGCCTTCAAATCGCCACCTTGTTCCTGATCGTTGAGGGCCTCGCGATCAATCATGAGGCCATCTGGCAACGAATAGAGCCGGATACATCCAGTCTCAAGGAGATCGTGTCGAGCGCAGCCACTGTCAACAGCCCGCGCGCTGTCGAGTCCTCTTTGAATCTCCGCTGGGCGGTGCTGCAGGAGGCTTTTCGGGTCATTAAAGAGAAGCCTTTTTTTGGCTGGGGGCCGCTCTCTAGCCGATCCTTAATCGCCTCTTCTGGCGATGAGCGCCTGATGACCCCGGTGACCCACCGTTGGTTAGCGCACTTCCATAACGGCTATGCCGAAATCATCGTGAGATCAGGACTGATCGGTTTTCTCATTATTCTGATCGGTCTTGTGCTGATGGCCCATTCGCTCATCAGGGCGATCCAAGGACGATCTCCCCCAAGGGATTGGGTGATTTTCTGCCTATCATCCCTGACGATGATCCTGATCTGGGGCTTCAGCAGCAACTTTAATAGCGACCCTGTGCGCGGTCTCATCACGCTGATCAGCGCCACCAGTTTTTCTCTTGCCATTTACAGCAAGCCCCGGCGGCTCAACGATACTCTTAACGTCGAGAAGACCTCATGAAAGGGCGCGCCCAAAGCTATATCGAGGCGATCTTTTCATCGGTCATCTGGACCTTGCTCGATCGGGCCACCGCCCTATTGAAGCATGTCATCATTGCCTCAACCCTGGGTCTTGGCATCGAACTCGACGTCTTCTACATGACGGTGAGTTTGATTGGCCTCTTTGTTTTTAGCTGGTCGAAGATCGCTGACGTCATTGCCGTCCCTGAGCTGGTCAGACTCCAAATGGCCGGTAAAAGCGAGGAAGCCAGAGCCTTCACCGGGAACCTCTTCACCTTGAGCGTCCTTTTCTCAATGGCTCTAGGCACGATCGTGACGCTCGCCTGGCCGATTTTGACCCAACTCGCCTGGGGATTTGATGCCGAGCGGATGGCCTATCTAAAAACAACCATTCACTGGGCCGGACCCTTGGTCTTTCTCTACATCCCTTTAAAAATGCTGTACTCCTTCTCCAAGGCTCAGCGGCGCTTCTCGATCGCCTATCGCAACGAATTCCTCATCGCCATCACGATCCTGGCCTCGATTGTGACCTACCCGACCACGCGTGGCGTGATGATCTGGTCCTACAGTCTTGGTGTAAGCCTCGCCTTTTGCCTCACCCTAG
This sequence comes from uncultured Methylococcus sp., assembly GCA_903835265.1. GTDB lineage: Bacteria > Pseudomonadota > Gammaproteobacteria > Methylococcales > Methylococcaceae > UBA6136. The sequence continues at coordinate 56,260 of CAILMG010000176.1, read as the reverse complement.
TCGGCTTAAGGGGAAGCATTCAATTGCTGGGAAGCCCCTTTTCAGCCCGCATCAAACGACTGTTGCCGATGATCCCCTCGCTCCTCTTCATCTACGCCGCTCAGTACATCTATGCCCTCATCGACCGCCAATTCGTCTCCTTCCTCCCCCAAGGCGCCGTCAGCGCTGTCGCCTATGGCTGGACGCTGATCAACATCGTCCCAGAACTCTTAAGGCTCGACGGCCCCTTCATCACCATTTACGCCGAGTCCTCGAAAAAAAGTGAAGAAAAAACCATCAAGCTAAACCAGCTGATCTCCGCCAGCATGACGACCGGCGTCATCATGACTTTCCTGATTTTTGGATTTTCAGAAGAGGCGGTCGGCCTCTTTCTTGAACGGGGCAACTTCAGCCATGACAATACCTTGTTGGTGGCCTCGTGCACCACCCATTTTGCCTTTGCCATCATCCCGATTCTCTTGATCGCCCCCATCGGACAAATCTTTCAGGTTGAGAACCGACTCAAGCTCGTGGCCAAACGCATCCTCTTTGGCCTGTTTCTAAACGTTATTTTTGGCTTTATCTTCATGTTCGTTTTTGAATGGGGTGCGAAAGGCGTCGCCCTTGCAACCTCTCTGAGCCAATGGGGCATGCTCCTCGCCTCGCTCTCTTCGATGGCAAGACTTGGGATTAAAGTCCAGTTCAAACGTCACCTTCAATGGCTCATTCTGATGACCTTCGCCGCCCTTTTAGCCTTGTTCGTCGTGTATCCTTTAAGACAATTGAACCTCGCCCACTGGATGATGATTCCCCATAGTGCGGCTTTTCTTATTCTTAGCGCGTGGCCGATCCTCCTTAGACGGGACGATAGCCGGCTAGCCCGCGACCTTTTCAAAAGGGCGCTGGCGCGATTCAAGCGGACATCTGAGCGATCAGCCGACCGTAGCCCATAGCCACCCAAAACCTAAGCTTTGACTTCAACGAATTGATCAAGCGATGCCGAAACCCAATTTCTTTATTGTTGGCGCCCCAAAAGCCGGAACCACATCTCTGGCCTTTTGGCTTTCTGCCCATCCCAACGTGTACTTCTCACCGGAAAAGGAGCCCCATCACTTTAATTCCGATGACCACCGAAGCTACCCCGACCTTGCTGCCTATGAAGCCCTATTTCAGGGGGCGACAGAAGAGCATCTCGCCATTGGCGAAGCCTCTACCTGGTACCTTTACTCCAAAGAGGCAGCCAACAACATCGAGGCCTATCGCCAAGACGCTCGCTACATTGTCTGCCTTCGAAACCCCGTCGAAATGGCTTATTCACTGCACGAGCAAAAAGTCTTTTTAGGCTACGAACACATCCTTGATTTCGAAGAGGCTTGGGCGCTGAATGCTGACCGAGCAGCAGGTAAAATGACATCGACCTGGTGCCGAAACCCAAGACATCTTGATTATGGGAGCGCCTGCCTCATTGGTGAACAGCTTGAAAGACTCTTGAAGACGGTCCAAAGGAGCAAAGTCCACACGCTCTTGCTGGATGATGTTAAAGACAATCCGCGCCAGCATTATCTTAAGGTCCTCTCCTTTTTGGGCCTTCCCGATGATGGCCGCGAGATCTTCCCGCTCAGAAATCCAGCGAAAGTGCGTAAATCGAAGTTCGCCCACACCCTGATGCAAGCGATGATTCTCCTGAAGGAAACGCTCGGCATCCGGAAAAGCTTCGGGCTCCTTGGGGGGCTTGAGAAAAAAAATGTGACCTATCGGGATCGAGACCCCTTAAGTCCCGCCATGAGAGACGTCCTTGAAAATCACTTTAGAGACGATATCCAGCGGCTCTCTGACCTTCTCGATCGAGACCTTTCTCACTGGCTCAAAGGGTCCCAAACCTTAGACTCTGTCGCCAAAAAGACCTCATGAGCACCCAGAACCTCCATCTGATCCGCCATGCCGCCACCGTCACCCGGCATCGAAGAGCTTTGCTCTTCGGACATCGATCGGCGGTCCTTTGGTTCACTGGCTTATCGGGGGCTGGAAAATCAACCCTCGCCCACGCGGTCGAAGAATCGCTGCATCAACGCGGAGGGCATACCTATGTCCTCGATGGCGATAATGTCCGCCATGGACTCTGTTCAGATCTCAGTTTTAGTCTTGAGGATCGCTCTGAAAATATCCGGCGGATCAGCGAAACGGCCAAACTCTTTGTTGATGCGGGCAACATCGTCTTAACTGCTTTTATATCGCCTCTGAGGATCGATCGAGACCAGGCTCGAAAACTCTTTGAAGCCGGCGATTTTTTTGAAATCTATTGCCAAGCCAGCATTGAAATTTGCGAGCAACGGGATGTCAAAGGGCTTTATCAAAAGGCCCGACTGGGGGAGATCAAGGAGTTCACCGGAATCTCATCGCCTTATGAAGAACCCCTGCATCCGGACCTCATCATTAACACCGAGGTGGAATCCCTCGAGGCGTCGGTTGATCGCGTTCTGACCTTCCTCGTTCAAAATGACATCCTGAAACCGAACCGTTCATGAATCCCTCCGAAAGCCTTAAGGTCCGTGCCCGATGAGTCCCCTCGTCAGCATCATCACGCCCACCTTCAATCGCGCCCATCTCCTACCAAGGACCTGGGCATCCCTTGCATGTCAGAGTGAAAGGCGATTTCAATGGATTGTCGTCGACGACGGTTCCATGGACCACACCGATCAATTCTTTAGCCAACTAAAAGATGAACGTATCCATTACATTCGTCAGAACCATCAGGGCTGCAATGTCGCAAGAGCGAGGGGAGAACGCGAGGTTAGCGCGGATCTCGTCCTCTTCCTCGACAGTGATGACGAACTGGCCACCCCTGAAACACTCGCTCTCATGGTGAGGACCCTCTCAGAGGCGCCAGAAGACATTGGCGTCGCGGCCTTTGCTGTTCGCACTCCAAAGGGAGGTGGGGGTCATTCACAGTTTGCCGAGGATAGGATGATTTTAGGCTATGAAGACCTCCTCTGTGGCTGCAAAGCACAAGGCGAGGCGCTGAGGATCTTTCGTCGAAAGGCGCTGGAGACCGCCCCCTTTTGGACCGGAGGCAATGGACTTGAAGGGCTTCGCTGGTATGAGATCGCAAAACACTACAAATTCCTTTACATTCAGCAACCTGCCCTCATCTACCACATGAACCATGGGCAAAACCTCACCAGTGCCAGAGTCACCATTGAGCGTTCAGCGGATCTCGCCAAAGGCTACCGCGAACTTCTCTGCCGCTATTCAGAAGATTGGCTGACCCATTGCCCCAAGGTCTATGCCCGACATCTTTTCCATGCCGCCATGTATGACGGATTGTGCGGGGATTTACCCCACTGCCTCCAACACGCGATAGAGTCTCTGCGGCATGGGATGAACCCCCTCGAGGTCCTGATTCTTCTCCTTTCACTGCTGCTTCCGACCCCTCTTCGCCATCGTGTTTTCATCTGGCGCTCCGGCCTCAAGGGGCGCGTCTAGGGATTCACTCATGATGACCAAGAAAGAGCCTCTTTTTGTGATTGGAGCCACCAAGGCGGGAACGACCACCCTCCATGCCCTCCTCAATAGCCATCCGGCTATCAGGATGTCGCCAGTCAAGGAAACGTATCACTACTGCCAGGATCTCTGGCCCGTCCTGAGTCATATTCAATCCCTGAACTTAGCCCAAGTGAGCGCGCTGATTCAAAAGGGTGAAAGTCGCCACAATGGCCTCATCAAGGACGTCGAGGCCTACCAAAAACTGATGGCATCAGAGGGTCCTGAGCGTTACCAGGGAGAGGCCTGCCCCTTTTACCTCAGATCCACCCAAGCGGCCGCGCTCATTCAGGCCTCTCATCCAAACGCCAAGCTGATCGTTGTCATCAGGGACCCGATTCAGCGAGCCCTCTCGCATTATCGGATGGAAAAGAGAGATGCCTTGATCCCCGATACCTTTGAAGAGGCGATAAGGGAGGAACTGTGCGATCTTGAATCAGGCGCCCTTTCTCGCCACGGCCTCCTTGATAGCGGGCTTTATGGTGAAGGTCTCCATCGGTTCCGAAAGTACTTCCCAAAAAATCAGCTCCTGATCCTCGATATCGAGGACCTCAATCAAAGACCTCTCCTCGATCAAACCCTCAGCCTTTTCCTCAAGGTCGACGCAGAGGGATTCACGAATGAGGCTGCCCGATTGAACGACTGGGGCCAGGCAAGGCATCAAGGGCTTAACCGATTTTTAGCCACATCCGGCCTCAAGACATTGATCAGGAACGTGCTCCCAAGAGGGATGATTGAGGCAGGCAAAGCCCATTTCTACCAACACATTTCAAGTGATGTCTCCGAGCCGATACCGAAACCTTTGGTGACAACACTTCAGGACTTCTACCGAGAGGATGTCAGGCGGCTCAGCGGCTTTCTCGAATCACCCTATCCAACCTGGGTTGATCGATACCTGAAACCCTGACCCGCCTAAAACCCTAAAAAACGCGCCATGATCAGGATCCTTTTCATCATCTCAGGCCTCCCAAGAGGCGGCGCCGAAACCACGCTAGTTCAATTGCTCAAAGGCCTTGATCGACGACGTTTTGATGTCACCGTCCTCTCATTACTGGGGGAAGGTGAGGTGGGCAGCGATATCAGAGCCATGGGGGTTCCCCTCATGGCGCTCCACCTCAACCGCCCTCAAAGCAGCCTCAAAGGGCTCGTTCAATTCATCCGGTTCGTTCGAGCATGGCAACCCGATATCTTGCAGGGTTGGATGTATCATGGAAATCTTCTGGCCTTTCTGGGACGCCTCGTTGCCAGAAAACCAACCCCATTGATCTTTGGCATCCATAATGCCCTCAGCAATTGGGCCGAGGAAAAAAAAACCACCCGAGCCGTCATCCTCTTGAATGCCCAATTATCAAAAAAAGCGGATCGCATTCTTTTTCCTTCACCCCCTAGCGCCGAGCAGCACTGGTCCTGCGGGTATCACCAGCCACACTCTGAGATCATCAGTAACGGGGTCGATTGCGACGTCTTTTATCCAGACAACGATGATCGTCAACGTTTCCGGGAAGACTTGGGTATCGCTCCTGACACGTTTCTGATTGGTCTTGCGGCTCGCTTTCATCCGGTGAAGGATCACCGAGGGTTTCTGAAGGCCGCAAGAGGCCTGGCTGATCAAAAGAAGAACGTCCGATTCCTTTTATGTGGGCCTGGAATCCATTCTGGTAATGAGGCACTGATGGCGCTGATCACCCAGGAAAACCTCCATGATCAGGTTCTCCTTTTAGGGAGTCGGACCGATATGAACCGAGTCTATAGGGCACTTGACCTCCTGGTTCTATGCTCTATCAGCGAAGCCTTTGGCGGCGTGTTAGCGGAAGCCATGGCCTCAGGAACCCCCTGCGTATCAACCCGCGTTGGGATTTCGAACGAGATCTTAGGCGCCAGTGGTTGGCTCGCAGAGCCTTCAAATCCCGAGGATCTCTTAAGGGCACTCTTAAGCGCTTGCACCTGTGACGACCTTGAACGAAGAGATCGCGGCAAAGCCGCCAGGGAGCGGATAGTGGAGCGCTATAATGTGATCAATATGGTCGATCATTATGACCGTCTGTTCACGGGGCTCGTGCATCTCAAGACGGACCGACAAGATGAACCCTCTCTAACCACCTAAATTCCATCGGGATTTTCAAGCTTTTTTATTGTTTAACGCCCATGTGCGGATTGACCGGCTTTTTGGACTGCTCTCAGAGAAGTTCTTCTGAGGTGATGGAAAACACCCTTCGAAGAATGGCGGCAACCCTCACCCATCGAGGCCCTGATGATGGGGGGGTGTGGACAGACGCCAACGCCGGGATCGCTCTCGGCCATCGACGCCTCGCCATTTTAGACCTCTCCGCCGCGGGACATCAGCCGATGACTTCCGCCTCGGGCCGTTATGTGATCGCCTTCAATGGCGAAATCTACAACCATCTTGCGATCAGAGCGAAGCTTAGGGAGCGCGAATGGACACCGGATCATCCGCTGGTCGACGCCTTAATATCCTCAGGCACCTCTGCATTCACCCCCTTCAAGGGACACTCCGATACCGAAACATTGCTGGCCGCCATCGACGCCTTTGGTGTCGGGGAAACCCTCAAGCAATGTGTCGGTATGTTCGCCTTTGCTCTCTGGGATCGTCAGGACAAGTTGCTTTATCTCGCGAGGGATCGGTTGGGCGAAAAGCCCCTCTATTACGGCTTTCAGGGAGACATCCTCCTTTTTGGATCGGAATTGAAGGCGCTGAGACAGCACCCTGCCTTTAACCATGACATTAACCGCAGTGCACTGGCGTTGCTCCTGCGACATAACTTCATCCCAGCCCCCCATACCATCTACTCTGGCATTCAAAAACTGCCCGCGGGAACCTATATCGCCCTCGGCACCCATCGACCCAACGCCCAACCGGTCACCTACTGGTCAGCTAAGGATAGTGCCCTCAAAGGACAGCTCCGCCCCTTTCAAGGCACCGAGTCTGAGGCGATTGAGCGCCTTGATCATCTCCTTCGAGAGGCGATTCAAGGACAGATGATGGCCGATGTTCCGGTTGGCGCCTTCCTTTCAGGAGGCTTTGATTCGAGCCTCGTGGTCGCTCTCATGCAAGCGCAATCACCACGCCCGGTGAACACCTTCACCATCGGTTTTGAAGAGGCGGCCTACAACGAGGCCGAGGCAGCAAGAGCCGTTGCTCAGCATCTCGGCACGCATCACACTGATCTCTTGCTGACACCAGCGGATGCCCTCGCCATCATTCCAGGACTCCCGGCACACTATGACGAACCGTTTGCCGACTCTTCCCAAATTCCGACCCTGTTGGTCGCCAAACTCGCCCGCGAAAGTGTCACCGTCAGCCTCTCCGGTGACGGTGGCGATGAGCTCTTTGGTGGCTACAATCGTCATGTCTGGGCCATGCAGATTGGGCGGCGCCTGCGTTTTTTCCCTCAGGGCGCGCGGCAGACCCTATCGGCCCTGATGACGGCATTTCCGCCGCATGCCTGGGATACCCTTTTTAGAACGCTGGGCTTCATGCTGCCCAGTGGGCTCCGCTATTCGAGTCCTGGCGATAAGATCCACAAGCTCTCGCAATTGCTTTCAGCCAAGACACCGGAAGCCCTTTATCTTGACCTTTTATCCCACTGGAAAGACCCCAGTCGGGCCCTGATAGGGAACCCTAAGGAATCCGCCACGGTGATGAATGACCCGACCCAATGGCCTGAACTGCGGGAAGTGGAAAATCGGATGATGTATCTCGATCAGGTGGGCTATCTTCCCGATGACATCCTCGTCAAGGTCGATCGAGCCGCCATGGCGATGAGCCTTGAAACTCGCATTCCCTTTCTCGATCACCGGGTCGTCGAATTTGCGGCAACTCTGCCGCTCTCGATGAAGATTCGCGAAAACGAAGGGAAGTGGTTATTGCGGCAATTGCTTTACCGCCATGTCCCTAAAGCCTTGGTCGAACGTCCCAAAATGGGCTTTGGGGTCCCTATCGATGCCTGGCTAAGAGGCCCCCTCAAGGACTGGGCGGAAGCACTGATTGAGACTCAACGCCTCAAGAAAGAGGGCTATCTCCATCCTCGACTGATCCAGGAAACGTGGTTACGTCATCAATCAGGTCGACACAACGAATCGCATCGCCTGTGGAGTGTCCTGATGTTCCAAGCCTGGCTCGAGAACACGCATTGATCCCTGGAGCTAACCCCTTGAATGTCCCTCGAAAACCGAAATTATTGTTTTTTGTGACCGAAGACTGGTATTTCTGCTCGCATCGACTGCCGCTTGCGATCGCCGCGAGGGAGGCGGGTTACGAAGTGGTTCTGGCCACCCGGGTTCAGGCCCATAGATCCATCATCGAAGCGGCCGGTATTCGCCTCCTGCCCTTGGATCTCTCGCGGGGCGCCAAAAATCCTTTCAAGGACTGGCGAACTCTCCTCAAGCTCTATGGGATTCTGCGTTCAGAAAGACCTGACATTCTCCATAATGTCGCCATGAAACCGGTGCTCTATGGCAGCCTTGCGGCTAAATTTGGCAGTAAGGCCTCTGTCATTAATGCCCTTGCAGGCCTTGGCCATCTCTTTGCCGTCAATGGCCGATCAGGCCACCTCCGCCGACTGGTTCATGTTGCGCTTAAAGCCCTCCTCCTCCGCTCTGGTCGAGTCATCGTTCAAAATCCAGATGATCTTCGGCTTCTGGTGGAATCAGGAACGATCGAACCAAACCAGGCCCTTTTGATCCGCGGCTCAGGTGCCGACCTCGACCGCTTCACACCCACGCCAGAACCCTCGGGGCCTCCCGTCGTGGTGATGGCGGCCCGATTATTATGGGATAAGGGGGTTGGGGAGTTTGTTGCTGCTGCCAAGAAACTAAAGCGCGAAGGGCTCAAGGCCCGCTTTATCCTGGTTGGAGAACCGGATACCGAAAATCACTCCTCCATCCAAAAGGAGCAGATCAAAATCTGGGTCCAAGAGGGCGCTATCGAATGGTGGGGCCAACAGTCGGATATGCCGTGGGTCTTTTCACAGTGCCATATCGTTTGTCTGCCGTCCTATTATGGCGAAGGGGTTCCAAAGGTCCTTCTGGAAGCGGCCGCTTCCCAACGCCCGATCATCACCACCGATATGCCCGGCTGCCGAGAAGCCGTGGCACATGAAGAGAATGGACTATTGGTTCCAGCCCGCGATGTGGCGCATCTCGCAGAGGCCCTCCGTCGACTGATCGAAGACCGCCCCCTTAGGGAGCGGCTCGCGCAACGGGGACGACAACGAGCCGAACAGGAATTTGGTATTGAAAAAGTGGTGAACGCCACACTGGGACTCTACAGGGAGTGCCTTAGCGCACCCCCCCTAAAACCTAAATAAGGCTATGTTCTTGTCCCCTAGCGTTCACTTTTGAGCGGTATCCTTATAAGAGGAAAGCCCATCCCGTCATTGTGGTCACCGACAGGAATCACTAAAATCCGCCGTTTTTTATTTTTATGGACGCCCCAGCATGTCTGATGACTTTAACCGACTGAGCCAGGAGCTGATTGAAGCCGGACGCTTCATCGACCAAAAGGGCTGGGTGCCTGCCACCAGTGGCAACTTTTCGGCAAGACTCCCCGACGGCCGGATCGCCATTACCGTGTCGGGTCGTCACAAGGGGGCTCTGACCCCTTCAGATATTATGCTCATCGATACTGAAGGGCGATCGCTCGATGGGCAGATCTCTTCTGCTGAGACGGGTCTCCATACGGCGCTCTATCGGCGCTTCCAGAAGGTCGGCTCGGTGCTTCATCCGCATTCCCCGGGCGCCACCCTTCTGTCAAGACTCCGCAAGGATGAAATCATCCTTGAGAACTATGAGTTATTAAAAGCTTTTGATGGCGTCAGCACGCATGCAACTAAGGTTCGGATACCGATTTTCGACAACGATCAGGACATCCCCCGATTGCAGAGGGCGGTAGACGCCTGGCTCGATCGTGAACCGCATCCCCAGGCCTATATCATCAGAAGCCATGGTTTTTATACTTGGGGAGCCACGGTCAAGGATGCACTTCGTCAAGTCGAAGCCCTTGAATATCTACTCGACATTGAATCACGCCTCTTAGGAGCAACCCCCGCATGAGCCTTTTATCCATCACCACCGACAGCAACCCAAAGGCCCCTGAATGGGTTCGGGATCCTCTCGTAATTGCCGAGAAACTCAGCCATATTGGCGTCCTTTTTGAGCGTTGGGAGGCCTCTCAACCGCTGTCAGATCATGCTTCCCAGGAGGAAGTGATCAAGGCTTATCAACCAGCGATCGATCACCTTAAAGACCTCTATGGGTTTCAATCCGTCGATGTCGTGAGCCTCAAGCCAGACCATCCGGATCGAGAGACCCTCCGGGCAAAATTTCTCAATGAACATACCCATGACGAATTTGAGGTGCGCTTCTTCGTCGAAGGGAGAGGGCTTTTTGCTCTCCATCACGAAGATCGGGTTTTTTTGGTGCTGTGCGAAAAGGGAGATCTTCTGAGTGTGCCTGATGGCGTTCGGCATTGGTTCGACATGGGGATTGAGCCTGACTTTAAGTGCATCCGCCTCTTTACCAATCCTGAAGGCTGGGTTGCCCACTTCACCGGAGATCCCATCGCCGATCGGTTCCCAAGGCTCGCCGAATTCCTTGAGGCCCGCGGATGATTGAATCCATTCTGACCGATATCGAGGGAACCACATCGTCACTCTCCTTCGTGAGGAACGTCCTCTTTCCCTACTCAAGAGCGCATCTCCCCGGATTCATTAAGGCGCACGCTCAAGATCCATTGATTCAGCAAGAACTTGAGGCGATCAACCAACTCAAAGGCGCTGTGCTGTCGCAACAAGAAGCCATAGACCAATTACTCACGTGGATTGATCAAGATCAAAAGGTCACCCCGCTCAAAGCCCTGCAAGGGCTCATCTGGGAGGCAGGTTATGAAAAAGGCGACTTCCACGGACACCTTTATGAAGATGCGGCCAGAATGCTGAAAGTCTGGGCTTCCCAAGGACTCAAACTCTACGTGTTTTCATCGGGCTCAATAAAGGCCCAAAAGCTGCTGTTTGGGCATACCGAAGAAGGCGACCTCTCGCCGCTATTTTCCGATTTTTTTGACACCCGTATCGGATCTAAGCAAGACCCAGAAGCCTATAAGGCCATCGCGAGAGCAACCCGACAACCCGCCTCCGGTATCCTTTTTTTATCGGATATCGGAACCGAACTGGATGCCGCGAGGGCCGCCGGAATGGCAACGACCCAATTGATCCGTGAAAACCAACCCATCCACTCAGAACAGCATCCTGTTGCAAAAACCTTCGACGACATCATTGCTCGATAATAGAAACTCTTTATTTCCTTAAATGAAATACTGGACTTCTCGGGCCTCGAAGCCCGCCGACAGGGGTTTATTGCATTTAAACGCGCGTTTTATTGGCACCTATATTGCATACAATATTGCAAGCCAAACCCCTTGAACCTGCCTTCATAGCCCAGTAGAGTGTCCCCAGCAACCAGGGAAATTGATTCCCGCCCTAGCATCCAGAAATTCCCCGCACTCGATCCCCATAGATCAACGGCGGAGAATTCCTCGATGCTCATGCGTCACCCGACCGACTCCGTGGTCGTCAAGGTCATTGCCTATGAGTTATCCAGAAACCCGCATTATTACCCAACCTATGGCCGCCTCCGGCCTGATCACCCGGAGAAATTTCCTCAAGGCCTCTTCCATAGCCGCCGCAGGCAGCCTCCTTCTTCAAGGAGCCCCAGCCCGGGCAGCGAACCTCGCGAGCGAGAGGACGCTTCGATTCCATAATGTCCACACCGACGAGGAGTTGGCCATCCGCTGCTGTCCTGAAAAGGATTACGACCGGGAAACCCGCCTCCGCTTCAGTAGCTTGCTGCGCGACCATCATGCCGATGAGGTTCGAGAAATGGACCCCGCCTTGATTGATATCTTTTTTGCGATTTCCGCCTTTACCGGCGCCACGGGTCCTTTCAAGATCCTATCAGGATACCGATCCCCAGAGACCAACAGCTGGCTCCGTGGCTTTCATTCCGGCGTCGCCGAACACAGCATGCATATCGAAGGCAAGGCTGTGGATATTAGAATGGACGAAGTCAGTACCCGAGAGCTCCGCTCTGTCGGATTAGCCTTGGCTATGGGCGGCGTGGGTTACTACCCCCGCTCAAACTTCGTCCATCTCGATACCGGCAGCATCCGTCACTGGTAGGCCTGATCAGGAGCTCAACCCCCCATGCGGATTGATGAAGAAGGGAACATGGAGTTATCCGCCGAAGAAAACCAGCGGCTGATGGACCAACTCGAGATCGCCCCGGAAGATTACGAGGATCCTCCCGTTGAAATCGAATGCGTCCGCATGGACGATCAGGCGGCGACCTTTACCGCCCTCAACACCGACACCGGAAAAACCATCGAACTCGTCTTCGACCTCATGGCCGACTAGGCACCGCCGCCGCAGGCAAATAAGGCGGCCCTTTAGCCAAGAGGACTTGGAGGGTTCGATCATGACCATAGATGTCCTCAAAGAAGCTGATTCGCCCTCCCTGGTCAGCCATGACCGTCGAATAAAGAATATAAACCGGAATGGGCCTCTTCAGCGTGATCGTCTTGGTCTGATCGCCTTTGGTCATCACCTCAATGCGCTCTCGCGGCCAATCGCCATTATCTTGAAGGACCCATTCGGCGAGCCTTAAGGGATCTTGAACACGAATACAGCCGTGACTAAAGTCTCGCCGATCCCGACCGAAGAGACTCTTTGCCGGGGTACTATGAAGATAGACGTTATTGGTGTTCGGGAATGAGAACTTGAAAAGGCCTAAGGCATTCTCCTCTGAAGGCCGCTGACGGAGCTTAAGCTGGCCTGCCAGCACCTTTTGAAGGTTCGCCTCACTCGGCTCCAAAGGCACTGATTTTAATGAGAAATCAGGGACGATCTCCATCGAACGCGCGCCCATCAACTCCGGATGATGAAGAAACTCAGGGACCAATTCCTTGACCGCAATGGCTTCAGGAACATTCCAATAGGGCCTAAAGGTCACCAGGGTCATATCCGATCGAAAGACTGGGGTCGTGCGTCCATCCATCGCCTCACCGACGACCACGTTCATTTGGAGATCATGCTGCCCTAACCCCTCACCGGCACGGGCCCCATACAGCTTAAAGGCGGGGATATTTACAATCAGGTAATACCCCCTGATATCGGCAGGAAGCCACCTCAAACGCTCAAGTCCCATCTCAATCTGCTTCAAGCGGTCGGGAATGGGGGTCGATAGCCGCTTGAGGGTGGCTTGCCCTATCACGCCATCCTCGCCAATGCCATGACGCATCTGGAAGGCCTTGACCGCGCCCGCCAACAGGGGATCATAAAGTTCAGAGCCCTGATCCTTTGCCGTGGGCGCAGGAAGATCACCGAGAGCGGTCAAAAGCTTCCGAAGCGCAGGGACATCTGGGTGCTGCATACCGGGGCGAAAGAGAACCGGAAAGCCAAAGCGCGGATGAGGCAACTCCCTCGCCAGTAACCGATAGCGCTTCAGTGCCTCCTTCAAAGGCCTATAAATAGGAAAACTAGGCTCAAGCGCCATCACCACCTTTCGGGGGCTCTCCCCCAAAAAGATCTTGGGGAGTTCTAAAGCCCCATCGATCCGTCTTGGCTCAATATTGAAACCCACGGCCCGCGGCTGGACATGGCCGACCGAGACATGCCTCAGAAATCTGAGGCTTGAAACCGTTAAGACCAGATCAAAACGGGACGCCTCCTCCGAGGCCAAAGGGCCTTGAGAGGCCCTCCGAAGCGTTTCCTGGAGCCAAGCGACATCATAATCTTCCCATCGAAGCCCCAGATCTTCCGAACTTCCCAGCATCGCCACCATCGACTTTGCGGCGGCCGTCGGGCGCCCACCATGAAGCCACACCGGCTGATGAGAAGACCCTTCATAGATCGCCGCCAAAGGCCTAGCCACATCCGATAGCGGCTCATAGCGGAGCCCGGCGATCCGGCCAAGCTTCAGCCACCTTGAAAGGTCCGCCTGAAAACCCCCATCCGCCGCCAGCAAAGCCCCCTGGACCCAGAGGCACAATAACAACGAAAAAAATGATCGACCCACCATAGAACGATGTAACCACCTGGGCCAACACGGGGCCTCTCAGACATAAAATCCACCACAAGCGCAGTATAGCCACCCAAAGCGCTGCCATTAACCTAGGACTTTACTGGGGATTTAAAGAGGACTAAAATGGTCCGCAATAAACGAGGCCATCATGCTCCGCATCAGTAAACTCAGCGACTACGCCATCATCATTCTTGGCCATATGGCCAAAGCGCCCTCACAAACCTTTGCCGCCAATGACCTTGCAGGTTCGGCCGGAATCGGGGGCCCAACGGTCAGTAAGGTACTGAAGGCCCTGGTCAAGGCTCACGTGGTTCGCTCAACCCGAGGCGCCAAAGGGGGCTATCAATTAGCCCAAACACCCGAAAAGACGTCCATCGCCAGTATCATTGCAGCCCTTGAGGGACCCATCGCCCTGACCGAATGCAGCATTGACCTCAACCACTGCGAGCAGGCGTCCTCCTGCAATGTCCGCGGCAACTGGTCGGTGATCAATCGCGCCATTCGTACCGCCCTCGAGGCCGTTACCCTGGCCGATATGGCGATCACCCCGACCATGGGATCCGATGGCTTTCATATTCCCGTCAAAGACATCACCTTTCAGCCAAGACGAAACCCGGAGCAATGACGATGTCCGCATCCCAAGAACAAATCGATAATCTGATCCAGAAGGAATACAAACCCGGGTTTGTGACCGACCTTGAAGCGGATACCCTGCCTCCGGGATTAAACGAAGACGTCATCCGCGCCATATCCGCCCGTAAGAACGAGCCGCCCTTCATGCTGGCCTGGCGCCTCAAGGCCTATCAGCAATGGCTGACGATGCGCGAACCTGATTGGGCCTATCTCGATTATCAGGCCATCGATTACAACAGCATCAGCTATTATTCAGCCCCCAAGGTCAAAGAGGCCCCTAAAAGTCTCAACGAGGTGGATCCTAAGCTGATCGAAACCTATAAAAAACTAGGCATCCCCCTTCATGAGCAGGAGCGACTGGCCGGGGTAGCGGTCGATGCCGTCTTTGACAGCGTCTCCGTCGCAACCACTTTCAAGGACAAGCTAAAAGAGGCCGGGGTCATCTTTTGCTCCTTCTCAGAAGCCGTCCACACCCACCCTGAGCTGATCCAGCAATATCTTGGATCGGTGGTCCCACCGTCTGATAATTTCTTTGCAGCCCTCAATGCCGCGGTTTTTTCAGATGGATCCTTTGTTTTTATTCCAAAGGGCGTTCGCTGCCCTATGGAGCTGTCCACCTACTTCAGAATCAATGCGGCCAACACCGGTCAGTTTGAGAGAACCCTGATCATCGCCGAGGAAAACACCCACGTCAGCTACCTCGAGGGCTGCACCGCGCCGATGCGAGATGAAAACCAGTTGCACGCTGCCGTGGTCGAACTCATTGCTCTTGATCATGCCGAGATCAAATACTCAACGGTTCAGAACTGGTATCCCGGCGACGAGGAGGGTCGGGGCGGTATCTATAATTTTGTGACCAAGCGCGGTGACTGCCGAGGGCACCACGCTAAAATCTCATGGACCCAGGTCGAAACCGGCTCCGCCATCACCTGGAAGTATCCAAGCTGCATCCTCCGAGGCGATCATTCGATAGGAGAATTCTACTCGGTCGCCGTTTCTAACCACCGTCAACAGGCGGACACCGGGACCAAGATGATCCATGTCGGAAAAAACACCAAGAGCACCATCATTTCGAAGGGTATTTCGGCAGGACGCGCTGAAAACACCTACAGGGGACAGGTCAAGATCCTTCCTGGCGCCATCAATGCCCGCAACTACACCCAGTGTGATTCGCTCCTGATCGGCCCCAAATGCGGCGCCCACACCTTCCCCTACATCGAGGTCAAGGAACCTACCGCACGGCTGGAGCATGAAGCCACCACGGCGAAGATCAGCGAGGATCAATTGTTTTTTTGCCAGCAACGCGGCCTTTCAGCCGAGGATGCCGTCTCGATGATTGTCAACGGCTTCTGCAAGCAAGTTTTTAAGGAGCTGCCCATGGAATTTGCCGTGGAAGCCCAAGCCCTATTAGGCATTAGCCTCGAAGGCAGCGTGGGATAACCCCTAGAATTAAATTACTCCATCGAATCAACACCATGCTAAGCATTCAAAACCTTGAAGCCAAAGCCGACGAGCAGGCCATCCTCAAAGGCATCAGCCTTGACATTAAACCCGGCGAAGTCCACGCCATCATGGGCCCAAACGGATCTGGCAAGAGCACCCTCTCCAACAGTCTGGCTGGACGCGAAGGCTACCAGGTGACCCATGGCTCGGTGACCTACGAAGGGAAGGACCTTCTCGCCATGAAGCCCGAAGAAAGGGCCCGAGAGGGGATCTTCCTGGCCTTTCAGTACCCCGTTGAGATTCCGGGGGTGAGTAACATTTACTTACTCAAAGCGGCACTCAACGCCATCCGAAAGCACCACGGCCAAACCGAGGTCGACGCGATGGACTTCCTGCAACTCGTGAAAGCGAAGATCAAGAGCCTAAGCCTCGATGAGCAGTTCCTCTATCGAGGCGTCAACGAGGGCTTTTCAGGCGGCGAAAAAAAGCGGAACGAAATCCTTCAGATGGCCATTCTCGAACCGAGACTATGCATTCTGGATGAAACCGATTCAGGTCTTGATATCGATGCACTCAAGATTGTTGCGGACGGCGTCAATGCCCTTCGCTCTCCGACGCGCTCCTTCATTATGGTGACGCATTATCAGCGACTCCTCGACTACATCAAGCCCGATGTCGTCCACGTGTTGGCTCAGGGCCGCATCGTCAAGTCGGGCGGTCCTGAACTCGCGCTGGAACTGGAGGCGCGTGGCTACGGCTGGATCGACCCCAGCTTGAACCACTGAGGACCAGCATATTATGGACTCCGTGGAACACTATCAGGCTTTTTTTAAAACGGGCGAAGGACAGCTATTCCCTTGGCTTGAGGCCCTGAGGGCTCCGGCCCGGGAACGGTTTGTAGCCCAAGGGTTCCCAAACCCCCTCGAGGAGGGATGGCGCTACACCCCGCTTCGATCACTCGAAAGAGTCCGCTTCACGCCCGCAGAGGCCATGAGCGGGGTCCCATCAGAGCCTGTCGACCTTGAGCTCCTGAAGGAGGCCTACTCGGTGGTCTTCGTCGATGGTCACTATGTTGCGGCCGCCTCATGCCTTGAGGGACTCCCTGAAGAGGTCCAGCTGAAGCCCCTGAGCCTCGCCCTTAGAACCCCTGGGGAAGACCTTCAAGGTCTCTTTGAAGACACCGCAGCAGCGGCCTCCTGCCACCGGCTTGAAGATTTCAATACAGCCCTCTTCAGCGATGGCCTCTGTCTCGATATCCAGCCAAACTACCGCCTTGAAAAACCGATTGTCGTCCTTCATCTGACCCAGCAAGCGCAAGGCCTCAACACCCTGCAGCATCGCCTTAGGCTGGCAAAAGGTGCACAAGCCCATCTCATCGAAGTCTTCATAGGACCAAACGACCATCCCTCACTGACCACCAGCATGACCTATGCCGTGATGGATGAAAATGCTTCCCTCCGGCATGTCAGATTGCAGCGGGAAGGAAAGGCCAGCCATCACTTCAGCGGCCTTCGCCTCAAACTAAAAAGGTCGGCGCGCTATCAAGGGCACCTCGCGAGCCTTGGCGCCCTTTGGTCTAGAACCGAAATACACGCCCAACTGGGATCCTCCGCTGAGTGCGAACTCGAAGGACTTCTGTTGGCCTCTGGACGCCAACACCAAGACGTCGAGACCCGCCTCGATCATGGCGGGACACATGCCTCAAGCCGGCAGAATTTTAGGGGGATCGCGAACGAGCGCGGCAGAGGGGTTTTCACCGGACGCATTGTCGTCGACCCTGGCGCTGAGAAGACCGATGCCGGCATGAGCATTCGGAATCTCCTCCTATCGGGTGACGCAGAGATCGATGCCAAACCGCAACTTGAGATCCATGCGGACGATGTCAAATGTTCCCACGGCGTCACCGTCGGCCAACTCGATGAAGAAGCGGTTTTTACTCTTCAGTCTCGAGGCATCGGAGAACAGGAGGCTCGCCATATGTTGACCTTTGCCTTTGCCAATGAACTGATTGAGCGGATCGACCACGAAGGGGCGAGAGCGTCGGTCCGTGACGCCTTCAAAGCCACTCTGCCAGGTTCAGACTTAGGAAGTGAGCTCTAATGCATCCTCAAAAAACAACGCTGGATCTCGACGCGATCCGCCAACAGTTCCCGATCCTCGCGGAACGCATTAACGGCCATCCGCTGGTCTATCTTGATAATGCGGCCTCGACCCAAAAACCCCTCTGCGTGATTGATCGCATCAGTGAGGTCTACCGCGTGGATTATGCCAACGTCCATCGCGGCGTTCATACCCTCAGTCAGCGGTCTACGGATCTTTTCGAGGAGGCGCGGGAGACCGTCAGACGGTTCATCAATGCACGAAGCACCCATGAAGTGATTTTTGTGCGCGGCACCACCGAGGCCATCAATCTGGTCGCCCAAACCTATGGCCGCTCAAAACTTAAAGCGGGTGATGAAATCCTGATCTCTGCGATGGAGCATCATTCCAACATCGTCCCTTGGCAGATGCTGGCGAAGGAGACCGGTGTCATCCTGAAAGTCGCCCCCATCTGCCGCGAAGGCACATTACTCATGGAAGACTTTGAGGCACTCCTCTCAGAAAAGACCCGTCTCGTCTCCATCACCCAGATGTCGAATGCTCTTGGCACCATTAACCCTATCAAGGACATCATCCGCCTTGCGCATGCGCGCAGCATCCCGGTCATGGTCGATGGGGCCCAATCAGCGCCCCATCTGCCCATCGATGTGACGGATCTTGATTGTGATTTCTTTGCTTTTTCGGGCCATAAACTCTATGGGCCATCAGGGATTGGGGTTCTTTACGGCAAGGAAAGCCTCCTTCAAGCCATGCCGCCCTACCAGGGTGGCGGCGACATGATTCGTCGAGTGACCTTCGAAGAAACCGAATTCAACGAGCTCCCCTACAAATTCGAGGCAGGAACACCCAATATTGCCGATACCATTGCGCTTGGCACGGCCATTGATTTCGTCGAGGCGATTGGGATGACCGCCATTGCCGATTATGAAGAACAACTCCTCGCCTATGCCACCTCAAAGGCGCTTGAAATCGAGGGACTTCGCATCATCGGCCGTGCACCTCAAAAGGGGGCCATTTTGTCGTTCACACTCGATGGCATCCACCCCCATGACATCGGAACCCTTCTAGATCAACTCGGTATCGCCATTCGGGCTGGCCATCACTGCGCGATGCCGGTCATGGACTTCTTCGGTCTTCCCGCCACCGCGCGGGCGTCCTTCGCCCTGTACAATACCTTCGACGAAGTCGACACCCTGATGGACGGCATCCGTCAGGTCATCAAACTCTTCAAATAAACCAAGTCATCACATGCTGGACCAGATTAGAGACCTCTATCAGGAAGTGGTCTTCGACCATAACCGAAACCCTCGTAATTTTAGGGTGATGGCCGATGCCAATCGAACCATCGAAGGCTTCAATCCGCTCTGTGGGGATCGCATCACCCTCTACGCGAAAGTGATTCATGGCATCATCGAAGACGTCAGCTTTCAAGGAGCCGGCTGCGCCATTTCGACCGCATCCGCGTCGTTAATGACCGAAATAGTGAAAGGCCAAACCGAGGCCGAAGCAGAAAAGCTCTTCGAAACCTTCCACCGAATGACGACGGGAAAGAACGGGGATGACATCAATCTCGAAGAGATCGGCAAATTGGCCGTTCTTTCGGGCGTCAGAGCCTATCCGGCCCGCGTCAAGTGCGCCACACTCGCCTGGCATTCCCTGCAGGCTGCCCTCAAGAATGAGGGTCATTCCATTAGCACCGAATAAGCTTTTTGAGGCCTTGAGTTATGTCTGATTGGATGGTGGTCGGCCCGGAATCACTCCTCGCTGAAGGGGAACATATGACCCTCGAGGTGGATGGCGTCGAGGTCGCCCTTTTTAAGACGGATGGCAAACTGTTCGCCATTGAAGATGTCTGCTCTCATGACGGCGCCGAAATTGCGAGCGGCCACATCGAAGCCGGAACCATCATTTGCCCCCGCCACGGCGCGAGATTTTGCCTTGAAACCGGCAAAGCACTTTGCGCTCCAGCCTATACCGACGTCGCGGCCTATCAGGTTCGGATCCTTGATGGCCAGATTGAAGTCCAAACGACACCCAAGCCTTAGAGCGTCATCCGGGCCTCCTTAAAGAACGCTTAGAGGACAGGGGTCAGGCATCGGAGGTATAATGGCCTGTTTTCCGGGCAGGATCTCTCATGCGCGAACTCAACCCTCTCTATAACCAGATCAAAGATCTCAAGGGCCGACAAGAGTCCCTTAGGGGGTATCTTTGACTTCGAGGAAAAACAGGAACGACTGACCGAAGTCCTCCGGGAACTGGAGGATCCTAAAATCTGGGATGACCCTGAACGCGCCCAAACGCTCGGCAAGGAACGAACTCAACTCGAATCGGTGGTCAACAACCTGATCAAGATTGATCGCGGCGTGAAAGAGGCGGCAGAACTCCTTGAATTGGCCGTCGAAGAGGATGACGAAGACAGCGTTGATCTCGTCGCCCTCGACCTTGAAGGTTTTGAAAAAATTATCGCCGAACTTGAATTTCGCCGGATGTTTGCTGGTGAGATGGACCACTGCAATGCCTTCCTCGACGTTCAAGCAGGATCCGGGGGGACCGAAGCCCAAGACTGGGCGGCCATGCTGGAACGGATGTATCTTAGATGGGGGGAGCGCCGCGGGTTCAAGACAGAACTCGTTGAAGAATCCGCGGGCGATGTCGCCGGCATTAAAAGCGCCACCATTCGTTTTGAAGGCGAATACGCCTATGGCTGGCTCAGAACAGAAACTGGCGTTCATCGACTGGTCAGGAAATCCCCATTTGACTCCGGTAACCGGCGGCATACCTCCTTTTCATCGGTTTTCGTGTCACCCGAAGTCGATGACAACATCGACATCGATATCAACCCTGCAGACCTTAGGACCGATGTCTACCGTGCCAGCGGGGCCGGGGGGCAGCACGTCAACCGAACCGAATCGGCTGTCCGCATCACCCACCTTCCCTCGGGGGTCGTGGTTCAATGCCAAAGCCAGCGCTCGCAGCATGCTAATCGCGACTGGTGTATGAAGCAGCTCCGCGCCAAACTCTATGAGCTTGAGATTCAAAAACGCAATACCGAAAAACAGAAGCTGGAAGACTCCAAGTCGGATATCGGCTGGGGCAGTCAAATCCGCTCCTATGTCCTTGACCAATCGCGGATCAAGGATCTCAGAACCAATGTTGAGACCAGCAACCCGCAGCCCGTCCTTGATGGCGATCTGGATCTCTTTATCGAAGCCAGCCTCAAGAGCGGTTTATAAATCATGAATGACCAGCAAGACGAAAATAAGCTGATTGCCCAGCGCCGAGAAAAACTGAACGCCCTGAGGCAGGAGGGCGTGCCTGCCTTTCCTAATGACTTCCGTCGACATCATCTGGCGGAACCTTTACTGTCTGAATTTCAAGGGATTGAGGCCGAGACGCTCGAAGCCAAGACCATCAAGGTCTCACTCGCCGGACGCTTGATGACACGTCGCGTGATGGGAAAAGCCGCCTTTGCCCACCTGCAGGATATGTCAGGACAGATCCAGCTCTTCCTGCAACGAGACCATTTACCCGAAGGGATCTATGACGCCTTCAAGGGCTATGATCTTGGGGACATTATTGGCGTTGATGGCACCCTCTTTATGACCAAAACCGGTGAGCTCTCGGTCAAAGCCAGCAGCCTTCGCCTGTTAACTAAATCGCTAAGGCCTCTTCCTGAAAAGTTTCACGGTCTGACCGATGCTGAAACCTGCTATCGGCAACGCTATCTGGATCTGATCATGAACCAGGATTCTCGTCGCGTCTTTCTGCTTCGAAGTGCAATCGTACGCCACATCCGTGAATTCCTGACTCTGCGCGATTTTCTCGAAGTCGAAACACCGATGATGCAGGTGATCCCGGGGGGCGCTCGCGCGAAGCCTTTCATCACGCATCATAATGCGTTGGACATGGATCTCTACCTTCGGATTGCGCCAGAACTCTATCTGAAGCGCCTGGTCGTCGGCGGATTTGAGCGGGTCTTCGAGATCAATCGAAGCTTTAGGAACGAGGGCCTGTCAACCCGCCACAACCCCGAATTTACGATGATCGAGTTCTATCAGGCCTACGCCGATTATCGTGACCTGATGGACCTGACCGAAGCATTGATGCGAAGTCTCGCTGAAACATTAATCGGAACGACCCAGATCCACTATCAGGGCAACGACTTTGATCTTGGACAACCCTTCAGGCGAATGACCGTTCTTGAATCGATTATGCATTACAACCCGGAGATGACCGCCGATCAGCTCGCTGAGCGCGACAGCGCCTCGGACATCGCCCGTCGACTCGGAATCAAGGTGGCGCCTGGTGATGGCCTTGGAAAAATTCAAACGGAAATCTTTGAGAAGACGGTCGAGGACAAACTGATCGAACCGACCTTCATCACCGCTTATCCTGCCGAGGTATCCCCTTTGGCAAGACGAAATGATGACAACCCCTTCATTACCGATCGCTTTGAGTTCTTTATTGCCGGCCGAGAATTGGCTAATGGATTCTCAGAGCTCAACGATCCTGAAGATCAAGCCGATCGTTTTCGCCAACAGGTGCTAGACAAAGATCAAGGCGATGAGGAAGCCATGCATTACGACAGCGATTATATTCGGGCACTGGAGCACGGTATGCCACCCACAGCGGGGGAAGGCATCGGCATTGACCGACTGGTGATGCTCTTCACCGATGCACCCTCCATCCGAGATGTCATCCTGTTTCCGCACATGCGGCGTGAAGCTTAAAGACCGATCGACCGTGCCATGGAGGCGCGGTCGATGACTTCTTTTATAAAAAGATCAATGAGGCTTTGGCGCGACACTTCCGATAGGGAGTAAAGGGACACCATAGTCTTTCAAAATCGCCTCGATCTCTGAGCCCTTCTTCTCAATCAGATCATCAAGGAGCTTCTTCCGCTCCTTATCGGGTATCCGGACCCCCATAGACATCGCAAAATCAAAGCGAAGGCCAGGCTCTGTGACCATGGGAATCAATTCGAACATCCCAGGCTTTTCCTTGGCGAGGTAGGCGGCCATGGGCCCCCAAATAATCACCATATCCAATTTCTTCTCGGTAAAGTCCCGAAGAAGAACCTGTGCCGTATTTTCGCTGGTATCACCCGTCATCGTCTGATAGGGAATACCTTGGGTAATCAGTCCATGATTTAAGAGCCAGGTGGTCCCGGGGGCCCCATCGAACATAGCAATCCGAAGCTTGCTACGAACCTCCTCCGGCAGCCGATCAAGATCATTAGGGGCCTTTACAGCATCCAATGCGCCCCCCTTCAAGAGGACGAGAACATAGGTGGAACGATAATATGGACGCGTTGTAGCGGCTATTTCAAAGCCATCGGGAACCCCCATCACCACATCACACTGATAGGTCTCCGTATCGGGAATTTTTGCTTTAAGCGTATTTCGAATAAAACCAAGACGCTGAGGAAACCAGGTGTATTCGAGCTTCTGCCCTAGCGTATCGGCGAAAAGATGGGCGATTTTGTTTTCGTAACCCTTGCCGTTTTCAAGGGAAAGTGGGGGATTGTTGGGGTCCGCACAAACTTTGAACACACCTTCATCCGCAGAGGCCAGCCCTGCCATCATTGATAAACATCCGACCATCAGCGCACATCGTAAGATTTGCATCATTATCCCCATCGTTCATTCAGTAAAAACCCATCAAAATCCCGACGCCCCTTTTGGAGACCCACCTCACGCTATTGGTTCCTTCGAGGGCGCGAAAGAAAAACCAATAGCCAAAAAAAACCCTGGCCGCCTAAGCCGCCAGGGTTTTTTAAGAGTGATGGAGCGGGTTTCTAGGAAACCCGCTGTCTCCCCTTAGTTAGGCACAGCAAACACCGTGAAGACACCACCCAGCTTGGTGTGTGCGCCGAGGCTCTTGTAAGCCCCTACCGCACCCAAACCTTCGCTGTCGCCTTCAAGGCCAGCCGCCATACCAACGCCTGCCCAGCCACCGATACCCGAGAGGATACCGATGTACTGCTTGCCGTTGTACATCCAAGTGCTCACGTTACCGATGATCCCAGACGGGGTCTTGAACTTATAGAGTTCAGCACCGGTGTTGGCATCACGCACCTTGAGGTAGCCCTCGAGCGTTCCGTAGACCACCAAATCACTCGCGGTCGAGAGCATGCCGCTCCAAAGAGAGAAAGGCTCGTCGATCTGCCAGGCGATCTTACCGGTGGTTGGATCCCACGCGGTGAAAGAACCCATGTGGAGCTTTTCTTCCTTGTCACCGGTCTTGACGTTGGTTTTCGCTGGATAAATATTCAGCGTTGCACCGACGTAAGGCTGGCCTGCAGTGTACTCAACCTGGAAGGGCTCATAGTCCATACAGGTGTGGTTACCTGGGATGTAGATGAGCTTCGTCTTTGGTGAGAAAGTCACCGGCGGCTCATTCTTAGCACCCATGGCTGAAGGACAAATGCCCTTCTGGTTATGGTCTTCACCACCCGATTGCGTGGAGTACTGACTGACGACCTGCGGACGACCGCTCTTGGGATCAACATGCGTGGCCCAATTGACCATCTTGTCGAACTTTTCAGCGACCAACAGCTCGCCGGTCAGACGGTCGAGGGTGTAGCCGAATCCATTACGATCGAAGTGAGTCAGAAGCTTAGAGTGGTCTTTGCCATCCTTATCCTTCATGGGAACATCAATCAACGTCATTTCGTTGATACCGTCATAATCCCATTCGTCATGCGGGGTCATCTGATAAACCCACTTGGCCGCACCGGTATCGGCATCACGAGCCCAGATGGTCATCGACCACTTGTTGTCGCCAGGACGCTGGACAGGGTTCCAGGTCGAAGGATTGCCTGAACCGTAGTAAATCAGATTGGCATCCTTGTCGTAGCTGGTCCAGCCCCATGTGGTGCCACCACCGATCTTCCACTGGTCACCCTGCCAGCTCTTCAGCGATGAGTCCTTGCCTACCGCGGCCATCTTGCCGTCAGTCCAGGTCATGGTCTTCTCTGGATCGATCTTCATGTCGGCATCAGGACCCAAGCTGTAGGCCTTCCAAGCGAGGCTACCGTCCTTGACGTTGTAAGCGGCCATGAAGCCACGAACACCGAACTCACCACCTGAAATACCGATCATGACCTTGTCTTTGACAATGACTGGTGCGCTGGTGTTGGTCATACCCGCCTTTGGATCGCCATTCTTGACTTTCCATACGAGCTTGCCGGTCTTCGCATCGAGTGCGATCAACGTGGCATCGCCCTGGGCCAGGAAGACCTTGCCGTCACCGTAGCCAAGACCACGGTTAACGACGTCACAACACATCACACCAATGACCTGAGTTGGATCCGTGCCCTTGTCAGGCGCGTAATCATATTCCCAAACAACACTGTGCGTGTCCTGGCTCAGCGCATAAATCTTATGCGGGAAACCGGTATGGATGTAGATCAGTCCATTGACGACCAAGGGACCACCCTCATGACCGCGCAGAGCGCCGGTTGAGAAGGTCCAGATCGGCTGGATGTTCTTGGCATTGTCCTTGTTGATCTGAGTCAGCGTGCTGAAACGGCTACCAAAATAATCCCCACCCCAGGTCGCCCAGTTGGCTGGATCATGAGACAGCTTTTCGACCTCGGCATTAGCAGAAACCATCGCCGGCGCCAGCATGGCGGACGCTACGGTCGTCGAAAGCAGCAAACTCTTCAAAGAGTTCTTCATCGTTTATCCTCCTCAATATAAGGCAAAATACGTTTGCAAACGCTTATTTACACCTAAGCTTAACGTGCCGCGGTTTTTCAGCAGTCAAAATCTTTATAAAAACCGGGATAAATCCCGAGGCGACCGTCTGGGTGCGTAACTTGAAGGATTTCAGGGCAAAAGTCAACGGCCACAGCGCGAACAATCACCTTTATTGCGAAAGCCCATTTGCCATCGATCGCCTCGAGTTCTTTCTCTCACGACCCATTCAAGGTCCTTTCCGGATTGCTTTAATCGCTTTGGGGACAGAAAATGCGTGATCTAGCCCCTAAAGAACCCCCCACACCCTCACCGATGCCGTCTCTCGCCAAACCTTTTTGCAACCATTTGAAGGCCCTATCACTCCTCATCGGAGGCCTCGGTAACCTGGGATTTTCATCCCATCCAATCGCCGAACCACTCGCCATCAAGGAGGTCGCCAATGGCGTTTATGTCCATCAGGGCAGCCACCTCCTGCCGAACCCTCAAAATCATGGAGAGATAGCCAACATCGGCTTCGTCGTCGGCAACCACTGTGTCGCCGTCATCGATACCGGCGGCAGTCAAGAACAGGGGCAGCGCCTCAAAGCGGCGATAACGACCACGACCGAGGTTCCGATCTGCTATGTGATCAACACCCATGTCCATCCAGACCATATCTATGGAAATCGGGCCTTCAAATCCCCGGGCGTTGAATTTGTAGGCCACTATCGACTGGCCGCCGCCATGGCCATGAGAGCCCCCTATTACCTGGTTCAGGCCAAGGATCAACTGGGATTAACCCTCAACGCTGAAGACTTCGTCCCCCCGGATCTTGAGGTTCGTGACACCCTAGACCTTGATCTTGGCGGAAGGACGCTGCATCTTATTGCTCACCCCAAGGCTCATACCGATAACGACCTCAGCATCTTTGATACTGCATCAGAAACGCTTTGGCTTGGGGATCTGCTCTTCATGGGCCATGTACCGGTCATTGACGGCAGCCTTCTTGGCTGGCTGAAGACCATTGATCAACTGCCCTCGATCACGGCCAAAAGAGTGATCCCGGGACACGGCCCCATCACGGCCCTCTGGCCTTTGGCCTTGGCCGGTGAAAAGCGCTATCTTGAAAGCTTGGCTCATGACATCAGAGCCGCCCAGAAGGCCAATAAGACTATCGAACAGGCAATGAATGAGATCGGCCAGGAGCACCGGGCCGACTGGCAGCTTTTTGACGACTTTCACCGACGCAACATCGCTTCAGGCTTCGCCGAGCTCGAGTGGGAAGACCCGAGCCCCGAACCCCCCATGAAAAACCCAGGGAGATCTAACCCATGAAGACCCTCATTATCCGCATCCTACTGACCTTGACCCTCCTCACCCTTTCAGGCCTCCCGCTTTTAGCTCAGGCCGAGGGTGAAGATGAAAGCCAATGGACCTCACACCTCAAGAATCAATTCTTTGGTGATCGCCCCATCAGCGAGGATCACGAGGCTATTGAGATCACGGCGCCTTATCGCGCCGAGGACCCTGCACTGGTCCCCATCCAGATCACCAGCAAGTTTCCTCAGACGGGGACCCAATTCATTAAAAAGGTCACGGTCATTATCGATCATAATCCAACCCCTTTTTCGGCGTCGTTTGAGTTCACCCTGGAGAGCGGCAAAGCCGATATCGCGACCCGCATGCGCGTCAACGCCTACACCTACATCCGGGCCATTGCTGAAACCAACGATGGCAAACTGCACATGGCCAAGGCCTTTGTCAAAGCGAGCGGAGGCTGCTCCGCGCCCATCGGGGCCGACAGTGAGGACGCCAAGGCCCGGTTTGGAAAAATGAAGTTCAAATTCGATCAGGACAAGCCGACCTTGGGATCAGCCAACCCCGTTCAACTGTTGATCAGCCATCCGAATATCACCGGCATGCAGATGGATCAAATCAGCCGTATCATTCAACCCGCCCATTATGTGACGGACGTTAAGGTCAGCTTTGATGGCAAGCCGGTACTGACCGTCAAGGGCGATATTGCCCTCAGTACGGATCCAAACTTCAGGTTCTACTTTGCGCCTGAAAAAGCAGGCGAACTCCATGTCGACATCAAGGATAACCTCGGCCAGCAATTCTCCGCCAACCAGTCCGTCAATCCTTGACCCTAGAAGGCCTCTATAGAATGCGCCGCCGGCACCCCCCTCTCTAGGGTGCCGCTTTCTTTGACTTACGAGCGTCCAGCCACTCGGACAATTGCTGGGTGAGGACGTAGAAGACGGGGACGAATGGGATCGCGACCAGTGTTGAGGCCAGCATCCCGCCAAAGACCACCGTTCCAATAGCCTGCTGGCTCGCGGCGCCAGCACCGCTGGCCTTCAAAAGAGGCACCACCCCAAGGATGAAGGCAAAGGAGGTCATGATGATGGGCCGAAACCGTTTCCGGGTGGCCTCAACCGCCGCATCGACAATCGAGTGGCCCTCAGCGCGCAGTTCGCGGGCAAACTCAACGACCAGAATCGCGTTTTTACTGGCGAGGGCTATCATCAGAACCAAGCCCACCTGGGTGTAGAGGTTGTTATCAAAATTTCGGGCGATCAGCGCCAAAATCACCCCGACCAAGGCCATCGGCACGACCAGAATGACCCCGAGCGGGGAGATCCAGTTTTCGTATTGGGCCGCAAGGACAAGGAAAACCAGCAGCAAGGACAGCGCATAGACAAAATAAGCGGTATTTCCGACCAACTTCTGCTGATAAGCGACTGACGTCCAATCGTAGTGGAAGCCCTGAGGCAATGAGGCATCCGCCATCTGCTCCATGATATGCATCGCGTCACCCCCACTCACGCCTGGAGCTGGCGCTCCAAAGAAAGGGGCTGCGGGATAAAGGTTATAACGAGACACCAATTCTGAGCCGACATTCCTGTTGATGGTTAAGAGCGTTCCAAGGGGCACCATGTTGGACTCATTGTTTCTGACATAGAGATCCTGAATATCATCGATACTTCGTCGATAAGCGGCATCAGCCTGTACATAGACCTGAAAGGACTGATCAAATTTTGTGAACAAATTCACGTAGCTTGAACCAAGATAGGACTGCAGCGTCCCGAAGATGTTTTCAATAGGGACCTGAAGAGATTGCGCCTTGGTTCGATCAATATCTAAAAAAAGCTGAGGACTTAAGGCACTAAAGGTCGTGGCTGAGAAACCGAGCCCACTCTGGGTGGCTGCCGCCCTCATCAACTCGGTCATGATGGGTTGTAACTCCCGAATACCATGCGCGCCCCGGTCCTCCACCATCATCTGAAGGCCGCCAACCTGTCCAAGACCCGCAATCGGAGGCGGCGTCACCGCGACGACACGCGCCTCTTGTATTCCATCAAATTTCTTTTTGAGATCCTGGAGAATCACCGCCTGACTCAAGGCCTCACCCCGCTTCTCCCAACTGTCGTAAGGCGCAAAGATCGTGAACGCGTTGGCAAGATTGGCCGTATCGGGGACAGAAAACCCACCGATGGTGATCCATCCCTTGATTCCCGGCGTTTCCTTCAATATCTGGCCAACGTTGTCGATCACCGCCCGCACCCTCGGCTGAGAACTCCCTTCCGGCAATTTCCCAAAAATGATGGCATACCCCTGATCTTCTATCGGCAGAAAACCGGTGGGGTGATGCGCAAACATCCAACCCCCCAAGAGGATAACGACCACAAACAGCGCCACCATAGATCGGGTCCTCTCAACCATCCAGCGGATGATGTTGGTATAGGCCGCTTCAATCTTTCCATAGCCGCGATTAAAAGCACGATAAAACGCATTGGGCTCATAATCCTTAGGCCTTGGCTTCAAATAAAGAGCACATTGAGCAGGCTTCAATGTCAGCGCATTGATGGCGCTAATAATGGCCGTTGAGGCGATCACCAACGCAAACTGCTTAAAGAGCTCGCCGCTAATTCCAGGAAGAAAGGCCGCGGGAAGGAAGACAGCGGAAAGCACCAAGGTGATCCCGATGACAGGCCCCGTCATCTGACTCATGGCCTTGATGGCGGCATCCTTGGGGGTGAGTCCCGACTCAATATGGGACGTCGCATTCTCGACGATCACGATGGCATCATCGACCACAATGCCAATGGCGAGAATCAGTCCGAAAAGGGTCATCAGATTGACCGAAAAGCCGAGCATGGCCATCGCCGCGAAGGCACCAATAATGGTCACGGGCACCGTCGTCGCAGGGACCAAGGTCGCCCGCCAGTTTTGAAGGAAGAGAATGACCACGGCAAGCACCAAAAAGCCGGCTTCATAAAGCGTTTCATAAACCGCATGAATCGACTGTTCGATGAAGTCCGTCGTATCGTAAAGGATCGAGTAACTCAGTCCTTCAGGAAATTCTGCCGACATTTTCTTGGTGAGATCCTTGACCTTTTCTCCGATCTCTAAAGCATTTGCATCAGGGAGGCCATAGACCAAGAGCTGAGCCGCCTTATGGCCACTGACCCCCGAAAAATTGGTATAGGATTTCTGGGCCAATTCGACCCTTGCAACGTCTTTTACCCGAACAATTTGTGCGGTGGCTGCATCGGACCCATTTTGGCTGCTTTGGCCATTTTGACTGCTCTTTGGCGTCACGGCCTTCACAATAATGTCTTCAAACTCGGAAATATCTGAGAGCCGTCCCAGCGCATTAATCGTTAACTGGAAGGACTGATCCTCAGGAACCGGTGGACCCCCCAACTGCCCTGCGACCACCTGATTATTTTGCGAGCGAACGGCATCAGCCACATCGGTTGTGGTGAGACCGTAGTATTTGAGGCGCTCGGGGTCCATCCATATCCGCATGCTGTAGGAACCTGCGCCTTTGACGACAATCTGACCGACCCCTGGAATACGCCACAGCGGGTACATGAGATTAATCTGGGCATAATTTGACAAGTAGGTCTCATCAAACCGTTCATCCTCAGCAAAAAGGCTGATCGCCATCAAAATATTGGTCGACACCTTACGGATGCTAATACCCTGCTTTTGAACGGCATCTGGCAACTGCGACATTTGGCCATTGACCAAATTTTGAACCAGACTGAGGGAGGAGTTAAGATCGGTCCCCACCTCAAAGGTGATGGTCAGGACATAAGACCCATCAGAGCCACTGGTCGAATAGATATACATCGACTTTTCGACCCCATTGACCCCCTGTTCAATGGGGATACCCACCGTCTTCGCAATGACCTCAGCACTCGCACCGGGATAACTGGTCGACACCTGGATGGTGGGGGGAACAATCTGGGGGTACTGAGAAACAGGGAGCCCCGAGACACTCACCAACCCCAGGATGACCGTAATCAGGGCGATCACATTGGCGAGGATCGGACGTTCGATAAAGAACTTCGACATCATGGGGTCACCGACTCCTTGACCTCAGCGCCTTTATCTGGAGAGACCTTCTTTCCAGGGATCGCCCGCATCTGACCATTCACAATCACCCAATCCGCCGCATCAAGGCCCGACTCGATAGCAAATTGTTTATTCGCATGGGGTCCTAAGGTGATGGCGCGGCGACTCACCACATCCTGATCATCGACCACGAGAACATAAGGACCCGCTTGATCAAAGGCGATCGCGTCTTCCGGGACCAATAACCCTTTCCGCTTCAGCGGCCGTTCCGCACGGATACGGACAAAGAGTCCTGGAAAAATAGTGTTACTGGGATTTGCAAGGGTCGCTCTTAATTGCAGCGTCCCAGTGGTCGGGTCCACCTGAATATCGGTGTAATCCAGGGTCGCTTGATGGGGATACCCGGTTTCGTTGGCAAGTCCCACTTGAATCGGGACGCGGGGAGGGGTACTCACGGCCTCTCCCCGATCGCTTTGACTTTGCCGAATCCTCAGGAGATCCCGTTCGCTGATCGTGAAATATACATAGATCGGATCGATCTTATTAATTTCAGCGAGAACGGTTTCTTCGCTATGACCCACGACATTCCCTGGATCGTAATAGCGCCGACTCACCTTGCCATGGAAGGGTGCCTTGACCTGGGTGTAGCTCAAATTCAGTTTAGCGATAGCTAATTGCGCTTCGGCACCCATCACATCGGCGCGATTAGCATCACGCTCATAAAGCCAATGATCCACATCTGTCTGGGCCGCTGCATCCTGCTTCATCAGGAGCGTAAACCGCTTAAATTCCGTTTCTGAGTGCATCGATTTGGCTTTGGCCGAGAGGAGATTGGCTTCCGCCTCCTTGACCTTGGCGATATAACTTTCAGGCTGAATCACGAAGAGTGTTTTCCCCTCCTCAACGATCTCACCTTCTCGAAAGAGCACCTTATCGAGATAGCCCTCTACCCGTGCACGCAACTTAACCGTGTAGATCGCTTGCGTGTTGCCCGTGAACTCCATCGCATCGGTCACTTCCCCCATCAGCGGATGCGCCACCGTGACCCGAGCGGCGGGAGGCGGCTTGTAACTGTTACCACTTTCACAAGCCGATAACATCAGTCCACAAAGAACGATAAGAAATAGAGACTTTCGCAGGGACAAAACACGATGGGCGCACATAATCAAATCCTGGAATTGCTCAATCAAGGTGAAAAAGAGGTCTGGCTACCATTCAGGGGCACGAACCGTACCCTGAGCGGGCCCGCTGGGGATAGTCAACGGCTTCAAGAGATCCCCCCAACCCGTTCGCTGATCCATGGCCTCACGGATATCGGCGGGAATAAAGTCATGGCCTTCTCGTATCTGCCATCCACCTCCCATCCCACGGTAAACCGTCACCAGCCCAATCGCGACATCACCGAGCGTAGAGGCGAACGTATCCTGCTGAGATAACAGCGATTGCTCTGCCGTTAAAACGGTGGTGAAGTCTGCCATGCCCTCTCGATATTGAATCGTTGCCAGTTCCAAAGACCTTTTGGCCGCCGCGGTACTTTGGGCGAGGTACTCCGCAGCATCTTGCGTTTTGAGGAAAAAGATCAAACCGTCCTCGACTTCCTGTTGGGCCTTAAGGACTTGATTTTGATATTGAACGACCAAGGCCTGAAACTGCGCATCCGCGTAGCGGACCTGGTTGGTGATCTGACCATAATTGAGAATATTCCATTGGATCGCCGGCCCAAAGCGATGAAAGTTGTTACCCCAGGCAAACATGTCGCTCAGACTGTGTCCTTGGGCATTACTTGAAACGAAGGCAAAGCTGCCACTGATGGAGAGCGCCGGGTATAAATTGGCTTTTGTCACACCGATTTGGGCAGACTGCGCCTGTGCGGTGTATTCCGCCTGGCGAATATCCGGTCTCCTTCTGAGGAGATCAAGAGGAACCCCAACGGCCACCTGAACCGGCGGAACAGGGATTTTAGACGTCTCAGAACCAGAACCTAATAGTTTCTCGATATCTTGTGGGGGAATACCCAAAAGAACACAAAGCGCATTCTTGCTGATGCGCAACTGCGCATCGAGCTTTGGAATGGTGGCTTGGGTGCCGCCAAGCACTGTTTTAGCTTGTTCGACATCTCGGCGTGACGAACTGCCCCCTAAAAACTTAGACTCCGCGATCTTCAGATTGCCGCGCTGAGCTTCGACGTTTGTCTTTGCAATATCAAGGCGTCGCTCGAGCGTTCTGATTTTGATGTAGTAGGTTGCAACATCGCCGGTTAGACTGACTAAAAGACTGTCATAGTCAGCAACGGCCGCGAGCATGGACGCATCAGCAGACTCGATGGCGCGCCGAAACTTCCCCCAAAGATCGACTTCCCAACTGACCGTAGGTCCTAATCGATCTAACCACAAGGAATTCACATTGCTCCCTGAGTCAGGCCGATTGGTGCCGGGCAATCGTTCACTCAAGCCGGACTTTGGCAACTGAATATTCCAGATCAAGCCCTCGACACTCTGTGATTGCGGGTAGAAGTCTCCAATAGCAACCCCCAACTGCGCGCGGCCGGCAAGCACACGAATTCCGGCTGCGCGGAGAGAGAGATTCTGGGCATAGGCGGTATTGATCAGACGATCAAGGACCGGATCTTTAAAGGCCTTCCACCAATCCCGGTAGCCCCCGGTCTCGCCGTTTTTGAGACGGGGATCCTTTTGATCCATCCAGCCAGAGCCAAGACGACTCTCTGGCGTATCGAAATCAGGGCCGATGAGACTGCAACCTGCCAACAGGAGCGGAAAGAGAGCGACTAGCCCTATTCCAAGAAGGGAGAGACGTCTCATCGTTCAGCCCCAAGCAGCATCAAACTCCGCTCCCTAAGAAGCACCCCGCCGCCTGAAGCAATGGGGACGCCCTCGCCATTGGCACAGATATCGAAGGGGGGCGGCGACCCCGTATCAACGACCCGAACCCACCGCCCCCCCCGAGGGAGCTCAGGCAACCGAAAGAAAACGGGGTCTGGGGTCGGATTAGCAATCAAACAGAGATGCTGATCCTCCTTATGGGGATGCACATAGCAGGCAATGGCGGCATCTTGGTGCCAATTTGGCTCATGGCCTTGGGCATTAAACCAGCTGATCTCCTGAGGCTCATAGAACCGCTCACTGGAGAGGACCGGATAGCGCCGGCGAAGCTGAATCAGATTCCGAACGAAATTAAGAAATTCCGTATGACGCTCCACCAACGTCCAGTCTAGCCAAGAGATCTCATTGTCTTGGCAGTACGCATTATTGTTCCCCTGTTGTGTTCTCCCCATTTCATCACCCGCGAGGATCATGGGAACCCCTCGTGACAGCAACAGCGTGGCCATGAAGTTTTTGGCCTGTCGACCCCTTAATTCGAGAATCAGAGGATCTTGGGTATCGCCTTCATGACCATAGTTATGACTGTAATTAGCCCCGCAGCCATCCCTCGAGTCTTCGCCATTGGCCACATTATGTTTTGACTCATAACTCACCAGATCACGGAGGGTGAAGCCATCATGGCAGGTCACAAAATTAATACTGTTCACCGGCGCCTTTCCACTGTGCTCATAAATATCGGCGCTCCCGCAAAGACGACTGGCGAAGGCACCCGACATCCCATGATCACCCCGCCAATAGCGGCGGATGTCATCTCGATAGAGCCCGTTCCATTCAGACCATCGCTCCCCCGGAAAGCGGCCTACGAGATAGGCACCACCGGCGTCCCAGGCCTCGGCGATCAGTTTCACATCGCGCAGAATCGGATCCTCGGCGATCTGTTCAAGGAGGGGTGGATTAGGCACCAAACTCCCATCCCGATCGCGACCCAGAATCGAGGCTAAATCAAAGCGAAAACCATCCACATGCATCTCCATCACCCAGTAGCGCAAGCACTCCAGGATAAAGTTACGCACCACTGGATGATTACAGTTGAGCGTATTTCCGCACCCTGAATAATTTTTGTAGTAGCGCCTGTCATCTTCGAGCATGTAGTAAATGCTGTTATCAAGGCCTCTGAAACTCAGGGTGGGCCCGGTTTCATTGCCCTCGGCCGTATGGTTGAAGACCACATCTAGAAGGACCTCGATACCCGCTTTATGAAAGGCTTTGACCATGGTCTTGAATTCATCCACCTGACATCCGGGATAAAGCCTAGATCCATAGCCCTCATAGGGTGCAAAAAAAGCGACGGTATTGTAACCCCAATAATTGGTCAACCTTTCACCGGTCTTTGGGTTTCTAGCGGTGACCTCAAAGGGGTTGAATTCCTGCAGAGGCATCAATTCAATGGCATTGATCCCCAGAGACTTCAAATAGGGAATCTTGTCGATAAGACCTAGAAACGTTCCAGGGGCCTTTGATTCCGATGAGGGATGGATGGTGAAACCGCGCACATGCGTCTCGTAGATCACCAGTTCAGACCAAGGATGATAAAGGGGCCGATCATCCTCCCAGTCAAACGTATTCTCGGTGACCAGGCACTTGACGATTGCCGGAGCATCAACAGACGCCTCATCCCCCTGAGGCAAGCGACACATCGCCCCAAAATCGAGATGTCTTGGCGAAATCAGCGCCTTCGCACAAGGATCAATCAGAATTTTTGATGGATCAAAGCGGTGACCTTTCTCCGGCTGATCAGGCCCATCAACGCGAAACGCATAAAGCAGCCCGCGTCCGGCTCCAAGAACCGCGATATGCCAGATATCGCCGGTCTTATGGTGCTGGCGATCCAGCTCGATGGTTTGGCTGGGATGATCCCGATCTTCCGAATCAAAGAGAAGGAGCCAAACACGGATGGCATGCCGACTAAAAAGGGCAAAGTTAACCCCATCTTTGGTGAGATGGACCCCCTGAGGCAACGGGGTACCGGGCGCCGTTCCATAAGGCATGGTGGCTGAAACCTCCTGTCGATAAACCGAACTCATACCGTTCTTCATAGGGCAAGGATCATTCGCTCAATGATTGCTAGAGGTCATGTTGGACCCGGAACAGACCCCAACCCAAACAGGGGATTTGGAACACTCAGGAGGGCTTGAAAGGCCCTTCGTGGTACAAGCACAAATGATACCACCCAACCTTTAGGCTGCACCGAGCCGCATTGGACCCCCGGATCGAATCAGTGAACCCCTTCATGGAGCAATGCCTGCACCGACTTTGCCATGTCCCGGTTCAACCGTTCAAGACAATGGCCTTCAACCTCGACCATTTTGGCAAAATCCGTTGTTGAGGCTGATTCGTTGCAGGTAAAACGGAACGACTGTGGGGGGTTTTGATCCCCCTTAAAAGACCAAAGCGCCTGCATCAGCACCCGCCCCTCCGACGTCACATGCATTTCTTGAATGTCGAGGGTCATTTGGCCATCGGGCTTCGGCTCCCGGGGCCAAGGATGAAGGATCATCCGAAAACCGGGGAGCAAGGCGCCGATATTTTCCATAGAGACCCGCGCAATATTTTGATCGATCCGTTCCGCCCAGCGATGGCCTTCGGCGAGACGATAGGTTTCGGGTGAAACAGCGACGACCATCTGAGGACGATCAAGATAGGCCGGCACACGAATGGGCCCTAAGCCCAAAAGCGGACCAAGCTGATGGGTCGACCCTGTCTTCTTCGGGATGTCGGCGGCTTTCAGCATATAAAACTGATCCTCAGGACCATGACTGAAACAACCAGCCATCCCTAAGAAGGGCATCAGCAACATCAAACGCAGCAACAGGATTTTCATAGGATGCTTTCAATGATCATCAAGGGGGCGAGGAAATCCAGCACAGCCATCATGGCGGCTTCCCGAAAATGAGTGATTCTGGGTGCCGCTCAAGGTAATCCGTGAGTTGCCTGACCGATTGAACCGTCCGGTTAATCTCAACCAGCGACCCTTGGAGCGTTGAATCACTCGACGTGGCCTCCGCCAAATTCGATGCAGCGGCTTCAGAGGCCGTGAGGGCCGCATTCGCATGTTTCAGAGCGAGCTCCGTCTCCTTGAGGATCGGGCCCAGCTGATGGTGAATATCCTCGACCGTCCCACCAAATGCAAGGGACGTCTTATCAAGGCTACCCGCGGCTCGGCCCACGACCTCCACCATGGCGGGGAGTTGCTTTTCAAGGCGACTTAGAAGCAATTGCGTACTTTCAAGGGATTTGGCCAAAGCGACCTGAGATTGATGCGTCTCATCAGAGCCCACTAAGTGACGAATATCCTTCAGCGTTACCGTCAAATCCTCGACCATACTCTCAAGCGGCATTTGCTTGATTTTTCTGACGACATCCTCAAGGGTTGCCATCACCTCATCCACCGTGGGCGGAATGGAGGGCACTTCAGGCATGTCTTTATAGCTGAGCCCCGTGACCCTAGCCGGCTGATCACGATGAAAATCAAGATCAACATAAAGGAGGCCGGTCAGAATGCTCTGGACCTCCAGTCGGGCCCGAAGACCCGCATCAATGAGCTTTTTAAGTTCAAGAGAGCGCTCTTGATCATTGAAGTGAGCGATGTCATAGGCCATACCCTCGGGA
Source organism: uncultured Methylococcus sp. (assembly GCA_903835265.1). Lineage (GTDB taxonomy): Bacteria > Pseudomonadota > Gammaproteobacteria > Methylococcales > Methylococcaceae > UBA6136. The sequence goes on along the minus strand of CAILMG010000176.1, from coordinate 18,912 downwards.
GAAGCGAGGCGCCAAGGCTCAATCTCCAGTACCACCGGCTTCATCAATTGCTGGTGATCATCATCCAATTGAAGCTCGATCTCCTTGACGACCCCGACCTGTACGCCCTGCACCTTGACCGGAGCACCTAGATTAAGGCCGTTGAGGGAGGATTCAAAGTAGACCACCCAATGGATCTTGGGCTTGAAGAATTGGCCGCCACCAAAGACCAGAAGGGCAACCACGAATAAACTGACCCCCCCCACCAGAAAAGCCCCGATCGCCAGCGAACTCACGGGTCTACTCATGATGCCCCCCTCGATCAGCCCGCTCTGGGTGCCCGCGCGTCAGAAATTTCAAAACCCTTGGATCATGGGATGTTTTCAACAGCTCCTCCGGTGAACCGAATGCAATCGCCGTCTTAGCCTCGCTGTCGAGAAAAATCGAATGGGTTCCAATGGCAAAGATGCTGGCCAATTCGTGGGTCACCATAATAATCGTTGCACCCAGACTGTCGCGAAGACTCTGAATCAGTTCGTCAAGAAGTTGGGCACTGATGGGATCGAGGCCCGCGGATGGCTCATCAAGATAGAGGATCTCTGGATCAAGAGCCATTGCCCGAGCAAGCCCCGCACGCTTTTGCATACCGCCACTGATCTCGGAAGGGTAATAGTTCTCAAAGCCAGAAAGTCCCACTAAGGCCAGCTTATAGGAGACCGTTTGGTTCATTTCCTTTTTTGAGAGCGCGGTAAATTCCCTAAGGGGTAAGGCAATATTCTCCGCCAGTGTCATCGAACTGAGGAGCGCCCCGCTTTGAAAAAGGACGCCAACCCTCCGCAGGAGCTGCTCCCGCTGTTCGGATGACACCCCCCAAAGACGCTCTTTCCCGTAAAAAATATCGCCATGGAGGGGCTTTTGAAGACCGATGAGATGCATCAGGAGGGTACTTTTACCGCACCCACTGCCCCCCATAATCACAAAGATGTCGCCCCGGCGAACCTCAAAATTAAGATCCTTCTGGATCACAAAGTCTCCGTAAGCCAGGGTCAGATCCCGAACCTTAATCACCGAATCTGTCCCCATCATCGGCCCATCATATCCCGAGCCGATTACAAATCAGTGTCACCACCGAATCAGCCACGACAATAAAGACAATACTGGTGACGACTGCAGAGGTCGCCGCCTCCCCCACCGCAGAGGCACTGCGACCACACTGGATGCCACGGAAGCATCCGGCCACCGCAATGAGAACTCCAAACAGAGAGCACTTAAAGAGACCAATAAAAAAGTCGGTCAGATGGACCGATTCGGAGGTTCTCTGAATGAATTGGGTGACGGGGATATCAAAAAACGAAATCGCGACGATACCCCCACCAATGATCCCCATCAAATCAGAATAGAGCCCAAGGAATGGCATAACGAGAATGAGGGCCAACATCCTCGGCAGCACCAAAAAGTCCGATGCCGTAAACCCCATGACCCTCAATGCAGAAATCTCAAGATTGACATTCATGGTCCCCATCTGGGCCGCAAAGGCGGCTCCCGAGCGACCCGCCATAATAATCGCCGTCATCAAGGCCCCCATCTCCCGCGTCATCCCAAGCGACACCAGATCGGCGATGTAGAGTTCGGCGCCGAACAACGCCAACTGAACCGCGCCCACAAACGCCAAAATCAAACCGACCAGCAAACTGATGAGCGTCACAATGGGCAATGCCGAAGGGCCGCAAGCTTGAATCTGCAACCAAAGATCAATGGGGCGAAATCTGGCACGACCGGTCATCAAGGCGACCATCGACAACGCCGATTCACCAATAAATTGGGTCAGAAAAAACCCATCCAGCCACACCGAACGGGCGGATTCCCCAAGGCGTTCGAGCCAGGTTTTCTGAGCCCCCCCCTTTCTAGCGTCTGTCCGCTCAGGAACCAGGGAAGACAAATGAAGCAAGGCACCCATCCCCTCGGGGAGCGTCGAGGTTTCTATCGCGATCTGGTGCTCGTGACAGCGCTTGACGATATCAATCAACGCGATCATCAAGTAGCTATCCCAAACCCCAAGACCCGTCACATCCAGGGTTAGTCGCCCTCCAGATCGAAGACATGCCGTCATCTCGCTGAAGTCCTCGGCATTCAAGGTGCTCGCATTGGACATTACCCAGTCGCCCTCAAAGCAGAGCTGCCAGAGAAGGGGGTCAGTAGACTCAAGCTTCCAAGATGGATGGGGCACTTTTAAGGGGAGGGAAATCGGGAATGATTGCCATGATACACAAGGATTTTGGTCATCGAGCAACCACGGCCAAACCCTCAAGCTAAAGAATTCAGCCAATTCGTCTCTTGGGAACCCGACATTCGAGATACAATGCGCCATCGGCACTCGATTTCCGGCAGGAGCGTTCATTTGTCTGGCCCCCACGACATTTTCATCTGTCATGATCAGGCCTCTGCCGCGGTCGTCAAGCGCCTGAGTGCGGCTCTGGCCTCGCGAGGGGCTTCGAGCTTTTCCTGTGAGGCGCAGCCCGGCGCCAACCTGCATCCGAAACTCGCCACGTCCAAGAGCTTCTTGGTGTGGGCTACCGAAGATTTTTTCGGGTCCCGACAGTGTCAGACGCACCTCGCCATGTCCTTTATGACCTCCACTCAAGGACAGCCCGGTGGACTCTCCAGAATTCTGGTCATCAATGCCGAGTCTTCACAGAAGCACATCTACCCCCTCGCCCTTCGCCAGCGGGTCATCGCCCAAGCACCCGGCCTTCCGGAAGGGCCAGATCTTGGAGAGCTGGCCGACGCGATCAAGACCACCGTGGACGCCCTCCAAGGCACCCTCGGGGAATACTATCCACAGTTCACCCAAGGCTGGATGGAACCTTACAGTCATCTCACCCAGGAGCCCCCCTATTTTGAGGGCCGCGAGCGCGAATTGTGGGACCTCCACCTGGCTCTGACGGGCACCCCGGGCGAGAGCCAAGGAAACGGACCCACTATCGCTATCCTGTCAGGCGCCGGCGGCTCAGGCAAATCCTTGATGGTCCGCGAATATGCCTTTCGCTTTGGGCCAAGCTACCCTGGCGGTATTTTCAGGCTATCGGGAGCAGAGGCTCTGCCGGCCTTGAAACTTCAGGAGCTTCGTGAGAATCCAGCACTGAAGCTTCAACTGCTCGCACTCCTCCGAAAGATCGATGGCGATCAACCCCTTGATGAGTCGACGGATCTTGCAACGCTTCGCCGAACCATCGGTATAGCGCTCTCACGCCACTCCAAAGCGTTCCTCTGGATCGTCGATGATTTACCTGACGGCATCAATGGCCCCGCGCTAATGCAGTGGCTTGCCCCTGAGCCGCCGTCACCATCGACCCCGCGAGGGGCCTCCATCCTGATCTCCAAAAGCCAGCGTTACGATCAGCGCGGCGAAGCCATCCACCTTCCGGCCCTTGATGAGCGTGCTGGTTTTAGGGTCCTTTCAAGGGGCCGGGTACCCGGCCGTTCCGATGAACGCGAGGCACTGATGTGGCTGCTGGAAGAGGCGGGCCGACACCCTTATTTTACCGCCATGATGGCCGCACTGGCCGAAGATCATGGGCGCCACCGGAAAACGGTCTTTACTTGGCTCGCACAAAAGCTTTCGAGAAAGAGCAAACCTGCCAGTGCCCTCGCTGAGAAGCTTCAGCTGGAGCTCCCAGAATCGAGAGGAAACGTCTGCGCCTTGATTCTGATGGATACGCTGAGTGAGCTTCAAGGCGGGGCTCGAGACCTCATGCGTTTGACTGCCGAACTCGCCGAACATCCGATCCCCCTTGATTTTATTCGGGAATGCCTCCTACTAGGCGGCTTGAGTCAAGATGATCGGCGCGAAGATCTTTTTACGATCTTTCTGAACGAGCCTGAAGAGATTCCCTTGAATCATGAGACCGCCACCCGCTATGTTACCGAGGGCAGCGAGCACCTGGCACGACATGCCCTTATCCTTGCGACCGAAGATAGTCTTAAAGTCTCAAGGCTTGCCAGAATGATCTTCAACCAAGTCATTCCCCCATCGCCGCGGCAAACACTCCTCCGCGAAGCCGCCCTACAAGCCCTTTATGTGACTGCGGAATCCTGTCACCACAGTGGGGACTGGGGCCGACTCGCCGCCCTGGCGCCCCATGGCCGGCAATTAATCAGTGATCTTCGGGAGCGAGCGATCGACCCTGAGGACAGCGCCGCTGAAATTACTGGCCGCATCCGTCTTGCGGTTCACCTCGCTGACCTGGACCTTCTCCACGGCGCCAAGACCCGCGCCCTGTCCATCTTCAGAGGGGCCAGCGCCTATCTGATTCGCGCCATGGCCATAGATCCCCACAATCACGCCCGACAGCGTGATTTCGCGCGCATTCAGGAGCAATTAGGCGACCTTCTGTCAGAAAACCAGGAACCGCTGACGGCCCTCGATCACTACCGAAAAAGCCTTGGCATCCGAACCTTTATGGCTAAACAGGACGTCCTCGGTGACGAGCGCATTACGGACCCTCTGCGTCTTAACGTCAAAATCAGCAAGCTACAACGTGAGCTTCATGATCCAGACAGCGCCCTTCAAACCCAACAAGCCGCCCATAGCTTCTACCGCCAGCTCGCCGAGCGCTCTCCAGAGACCCCGACACTTCAATTCGACATCGCGAGTAGCCATGTCCAAATGGCTGAGCTCTATATCGAGCTCCATGACGCGCTCAACGCCATGAAAGAGCTTGAACATGCGCTCCCACTCTTCGAAGACCTGGCATGCGAGCATCCAGATCATATTCCCTATGCCCGCGCCCCAGCCAAGGTTCACCATCGAATGGGCGACATCTTGCATGGGCGAGATGACCTCTCTGGGGCGCTGAATCGCTACCGGACCGGACTCCGCCTTGCGGAAGCTTTGGCCCGTCTTCAACCAGAGGATCCGGAGCTTAAGCGGGATTTGGCCATTGCCCACAACAACATCGGGGAGACCCTTCAGGGGCTTGATGACGCGGCTGAAGCCGTCGCACATTTCAAGGCGTTCCTTGACATTGCCACTCAGCCAGCCCATCAGCAGGCCTTTCAAGGTATGCGCTCCCGAGACATCGCCACCGTCCATATCAAGCTGGGTCGACTGAGCGAAAGCGAAAAAGCCTTCCCAACAGCCCTTGAGGCTTATCTCACCGCACGATCGATGATCGAGAAGTTGGCCATCGAATATCCGGAACACCAGATGCTTCGCGAAGACCTCCAGTGGCTAAGGCACAAGATCAGCCGAATCACCGAACGGCTGGAAGCGGATCAGCGCCGCATGGCCCGTAACAACCCAACCTCGGGACATTCCCTCTAGCCGGATCAGCTTGATTGTCAGTGGCCGTTAGAATTAAGGATAATAGCCCGTTACCTCCCTCTAAAGACGTCTCGACCGAATGAAAAAACGCCTGGAATCCCTGCTCATCGAGACCTTGTCAAAGCTCGTCGCAGAAGCAAAGCTTCCCTCCGACATTCCCATGAAGGGCCTCATCGAGCGCTGCCGGGATCCCCAGCACGGCGATTTTGCGACCAATCTGGCCATGACCCTTGCCAAACCCACGGGAATGAACCCGAAGGTGATTGCCGAACTGATCATCGAGAACCTCCCCAAAGACCCTTTGGTGCGGGATGTTCATCTCGCAGGCCCCGGTTTCATCAATTTTTTCATCGACCCCAAGGCACAGTTCTCTGTGATCCCGGATATTCTCAAAGCGGGCGACCGATTTGGCCATAGTCAACGCGGGCAGGGTCAAAGGATCCAGGTGGAGTTTGTTTCGGCTAATCCAACCGGCCCTCTTCATGTCGGGCACGGCCGGGGAGCCGCCTATGGCGCCGTGGTGGCTAATCTTTTAGCCGCCATCGGCTTTGAGGTCGAACGCGAATATTACGTGAACGATGCCGGCCGCCAAATGGATATTCTGGCCGCAAGCGTGTGGCTGCGATATCTCGAGACCTTTGGAGAACCCGTCGTTTTCCCAAGCAATGGGTATCGAGGAGGCTATGTAAAGGGAATTGCAGAAGCCTTGAGGAAAGCCGTCGGCGATACGCTCAGGCACTCCGCCGAAGCGATTTCGAAGGACCTGCCGCCTGATGAGCCACAAGGAGGGGATAAAGAGCTCCATGTGGATGCGCTGGTTCTCATGGCCAAGTCCTGCCTTGGGGAGGATCACTATCGAACGCTGTTTGACGCCGGTCTTAACAGCATACTCGAAGACATTCGAGAGGATCTTAGCGCCTTCGGAGTGCACTACGATGCGTGGTTTTCAGAGCGCAGCCTCATGGAGACTGGCGCCGTTCAAAGGTCCCTCGACCGGCTTCAGGCGGCCGGCTTCCTCTATCAGGAAGGCGGAGCAACCTGGTTTGCCTCCACGCGGCTTGGCGATGAAAAGGATCGGGTCGTTGTCAGAGAAAATGGACAAATGACCTACTTTGCTTCTGACATTGCCTATCACCTCTTAAAACTTGAAAAAGGCTTCGACCAGATCATTGATGTCTGGGGCGCAGATCATCACGGCTATATCCCAAGGGTTCGAGCCGCCATTGAAGCCTTAGGCAGCGACCAGAAGAAGCTTGAGGTATTGCTGGTCCAGTTCGCTGTTCTCTATCGTGGTGAAGAAAAAGTTCAGATGTCGACCCGCTCGGGTGAATTCGTCACCCTGAGGGAACTGCGCGAGGAGGTCGGCAAGGACGCTGCAAGATTCTTCTATGTCATGAGGAAATCAGACCAACACATGGATTTCGATCTCGAGCTGGCCACCTCCAAAACGAACGAAAACCCGGTTTATTATGTCCAGTATGCCCACGCCCGCGTCTGTAGTGTTTTCAGGCAACTCGACGAAAAGGGGCTGACATTTGATGGCCAACAAGGTCTCAATGAATTGTCTCTGTTGACCGAGCCTCATGAATCAGCCCTCTTGGTGACTTTGAGTCGATTCCAGGAACTCATCGAACAATCCGCGCTGCAGCATGCGCCTCATCACCTGGTCCATTACCTGAAGGATCTCGCTTCTGAGCTCCACGCCTATTACAACGCCCATCAATTCCTGGTTCCAGACGATGCGCTTCGTAACGCCCGCATGACCCTCATCAGCGCGGCCAGGCAGGTCATTGCCAATGGGCTCAGACTGCTGGACGTCTCAGCACCCGAGACCATGTGAGCCATGCCCAAGGATCTTAAATACCGCACCCCGAACTTTCAGGCGAGCGCCAAGCGAAGCCCATGGAACGCCCGCCGCATGGCCATGATGCTCCTCGCTGTCGCGGCCATCGTCCTTTTGGGGTTCTTCATCGACCTCGGAACGAAGTCCTCCTTAAATCCGTCGATGATTCTGGAATCCCTGATACCCAAGACGCAGGCTCACTTCACATTCTTTAGAATCCTTGAGGATGAGGAGAGCCGGGTCAGTGAAGCCGCCATCAATGAGGAGGCGCGCAACCTCCGCCTCGGGCGACCCGCCACCGAAGGTCGTTTTTACATTCAAGCCGGGATTTTCAAGTCAAAACAAGACGCCTTATCTTTAAAAGAAACCCTTGAGGCCTCAGAAAAGATGAAGGCGGCTGTGGCGATGATCCATCTTGATTTTTCGACCTGGTACCGGGTTGAACTGGGGCCCTACCGGACGCTTGGGGATGCCGAGAAGATCCGCGATTTTTTAAGGGAAAGAACGATGGACAGCATCATTAACACTCGGACCCCGCCATAACATCGGCCCGGCGAAGCGCCTGAATTCAAAAGGCAGGGACGAGACCACCCTCTGGCGGTTCTTCCTTTAATATTAACGTTCTGATCGAGACCAACACCATGAGAATTCTGCACACCATGCTTCGGGTCGGCGATCTTGACCGCTCCCTCAGCTTCTACCAGGACGTCTTAGGGATGCGGCTGCTTCGCCACCAAGACTACCCCGATGGAAAATTCACCCTCGCCTTCCTTGGTTACGAGGATGAATCGAGCGCCACCGTCCTTGAATTGACCCATAACTGGGAGACCCCCCACTATGACCTCGGCAATGGATTTGGACACATTGCCATCGAAGTGGAGGATGCCACTAAAGCCTGTGACATGGCTCGCCATCGCGGCGGCAAGATCATCCGGGAAGCGGGGCCCATGAAATTTGGCAGCACGGTCATCGCCTTTATCGAGGACCCCGATGGCTACAAGATCGAATTCATCCAGAAAGGCACCGGATCCCATTGAGGGCGAACCCGATGCCATCCTTTAACGAGGTGCAACGCGCCGTCGATCAACTCCGAGCCGGGGGAATCGTCGCCTTTCCCACCGAAACCGTCTATGGGCTCGGCGCAGATGCAAGGCAACCCAAGGCGATCAAAGCCATTTTTAAGCTGAAGGGTCGGCCTCTCGATCACCCTTTGATTGTGCATCTCGGCGAGACCCCCGATATCACGGGATGGGCGAGGGATATCCCAGAAGTCGCCTACGACCTCGCGGACGCCTTTTGGCCAGGCCCTTTAACCCTGATTCTCGCCCGAGGGGAGGCCCCTGACGAAGTAACTGGCGGTCAAGACAGCATTGGACTGCGCGTCCCGTCCCACCCCGTCGCAAGGGAACTCCTTAGGGCTTTTGGGGGCGGCATCGCAGCCCCTTCCGCCAACCGCTTCGGCCGAGTGAGTCCAACCCGGCCGGAACATGTTAAAACCGAATTCCCCGAAGGCCTTGAGATCATTCTCGATGGGGGCTCCTGCGACGTGGGGCTCGAATCAACCATTATCAGTCTCCTCGAGGAGGAACCCATCCTCCTCCGCCCAGGCGCCATTACCCAACAACAACTCGAACGCGTCACCGGAGGGGTCATCCGAGCCCCGAATCAAAATAATCCCCTCAGAGCCTCCGGCCTTCTGGCCTCTCACTATGCCCCGGATACCGCGGTGCTCGTGTTCGATCCAGAAGCCCCCAGCAACCGATTTAAGGCCCTGTTCGACGGCCGCCGCATTGCCTTCATGTGCTTCGATGATGTCCTCTTAAAGACCGCGATTGAAAACACCATTCGAGTGCGCATGCCAAGGGACGCCGCGGCCTATGGCCAAATCCTCTACAGCACACTCAGGACGCTCGATAGCGAGGCCTATGATCTGATTCTGGTTGAAAAGCCCCCTGAAACAGAGGGATGGCGAGCTATCCATGATCGACTCCAAAAAGCCAGCCATGAGTCCCAACACCTCTTGGCGACCGCCTCTTTTGAGGCTCCTCACTCGATAAGATCATGACTTCACTCCCTCTCCCCATGATGAGACTCTCAGAGCTCACCGCCCTCATCCCTCAAGCAACACTCCTTGGCCTGGACCGCACATTCAATGAGGTCTCCACAGATACTCGAAGCCTTTCTGATCATGCGCTCTTTTTTGCCCTTCGGGGAGAACGCTTCGATGCCCATGATTTTGCGGATCAGGCCATAGCACAGGGCGCTGTCGCTTTGGTCGTCGAAAAAAGACTGCCCATCGATGCGCCCCAAATCATCGTCGAAGATACCCGGGCTGCTTTAGGCGCCGCCGCAGCCGGCTGGCGAGCCCGTTTCAAAATACCGATCATCAGCGTGACCGGAAGCAACGGCAAAACAACCGTCACCCAAATGCTGGCGGCCATCCTCCTAGAAGAAGGGGGCGATGAAGGGCGTTTGGCGACCCGGGGGAACCTTAATAACGACATTGGCCTTCCACTCACGCTGTTTCGCCTCAGGGAGAGCCATCGCTATGGCGTCGTTGAGCTGGGCATGAACCACCCCGGAGAAATTGCCATGCTTGCAACGCTCGCAAAACCGGATGTCGCCGTGGTTAACAACGCCCAGCGCGAACATCAGGAATTCATGGGCAGCGTCGAGGCCACCGCCCATGAGAATGGTGCCTCCATCAGCGCCCTACCCAACAGCGGCGTGGCGGTATTCCCAGCCGATGACCCCTGTGCCCCAATCTGGCGACAACTGGCGGGAGACCGGACCGTCATGGACTTTGGATTTCACCATCCGGCAGCCGTGAAGGCCCACTTCAAGCGGATTCCAGAAGGGCTAGAGCTTCTCCTTGAGACGCCGAAGGGACCCCTGAAATGCGAGGTCCATCTGGCCGGCGAACACAATGCTCATAATGCAGCTGCGGCTGCAACGGCGGCCATCGCTGCGGGGATTCCTTTGGAATCCATCCAAAAGGGCCTTGAAGGCTTCAAGCCCGTATCCGGTCGTGGCGTGATGAGAAGATCGATCCAAGGAGCGACCGTCATCGATGATAGCTACAACGCCAACCCCGACTCGGTTCGAGCAGCGATCGACCTTTTGGCCAACCAGCATGGCCCTGCCATTCTGGTTTTGGGGGACATGGGCGAAGTGGGATCAATGGGCGCTGAATTCCATCGTGAAATTGGCGCCTATGCCTTTGAACGGGGGCTCCGCGCACTCCTTGGCCATGGCGATCTTTGCCGACACGCCATCGAGGCCTTCGAGGGGCCTCATGGTCGACACTTTGAAGCCATAGATGCACTCATTGAGTGCGCTCAGGATCTTGCATCACCAGGTGCTACGCTCCTGGTGAAGGGATCACGGTTCATGCGAATGGAGCGGGTCGTGAAGGCGCTTTGTGAATCTTAGACACCGGTAAAAAGGGAAGTCCACGTTGATATGAGCAATCCACTTCATCTCGAGACAGAACTCACCTTTAGTAACCGCTTTACTCAAGAGCTCCCTGCTGACCCATTGAATACTCTGGAGTCAAGGCCTGTGATCGGCGCCCTTTTCTCAGACGTTAATCCAGAACCTTCACCCGCGCCTTCTCTTTTGGCTTATTCGCCTGAGGTCCTCGAACTCATTGGAATGAACTCTGAAGTAGTCAAAACACCCGAGTTCACCCACTGGGTGTCAGGCAATCTTTGCCTTAAGGGGATGCGTCCCCACGCCAGCTGCTATGGGGGGCATCAGTTCGGCCATTGGGCCAATCAGTTGGGTGATGGCAGAGCCATCAATCTTGGCGAAATCAAGACCGATCGAGGGCAACACTTCACCCTTCAACTCAAAGGCGCAGGCCGAACGCCCTACTCACGAACCGCCGACGGGCGCGCGGTCCTGAGATCTTCAGTTCGTGAATTCCTCTGTTCTGAGGCCATGCATCATCTCGGTATTCCAACCACAAGAGCCCTGAGCCTCGTCACCACCGGGCGCAGCGTTGTGAGAGACATGTTTTATGACGGACACCCCAAAAGCGAACCTGGGGCCATCGTCCTTCGGGTTGCCGAGAGCTTTACCCGCTTTGGCCACTTTGAGCTCTTGGCGCATCGACAACAGCATGCGCTCTTAAAACAACTGGTCGATTTCACAATCCGCTCAGATTTTCCTGAGATCCTTGGTGACGAGCCGAAGGACAACACCGGCCGCTGGTTTGAAGTCGTCTGTCAAAGAACCGCCGAACTGATTGTTCAATGGCAGCGGGTCGGCTTTGTTCATGGGGTGATGAATACCGACAACATGTCGATTCTGGGGCTCACCATCGACTATGGACCTTATGGTTGGCTTGAGAATTACGATCCTAAGTGGACACCCAATACCACGGATGCCGCGGGGCGCCGCTATTGCTTTGGAAATCAGCCTGGCATTGCGGGCTGGAACCTGACCCAGCTGGCGAACGCCCTCTATCCCCTGATCGGTTCCACAGCCCCCCTTGAAAGAGGCCTCGACCTCTTTAGCCAAACCTTTGAAGCATCCTGGCGAAAAATGATGGCTCAAAAACTCGGGTTGATGACCTTTAAGCCAGACCGGGATGAAGCGCTCATTGAACGGCTATGGAGCATCCTCGAGCATCTCGAAATCGACATGACCCTGTTCTTCAGAACCCTCAGCCAAATCGCTCCCGTGTCTCATGCAATCGAATCCTCTGAGATTGCACAGCGGTTTGAACCTAGCTTTTACCGACAAGATCTGACCACCAGTGGTGACATCGAACGGCTGACGAATTGGATGAAGGACTATCTAGAGCGAACGAGCGAAGAGGCACTGACCCCCGATCAAAAAAGCGCCATGATGAAGGCCGTGAACCCCCGCTACGTTCCCCGAAACTACCTGACCCAGATGGCTATTGATGCCGCTGAACAAGGGGACCCTGCCCTCATCCATGAATTATTGGAGGTGTTTCGTCACCCCTATGATGATCAAGAGGACGTTCAGCGTTTCGCTCAAAGACGCCCGGAATGGGCCAGGCACCGGGCCGGATGTTCTATGTTGTCTTGCAGCTCCTGAAGACCGCCCGCCTCCCATGACCCCTGCCTCTCTCAGTGAGCCAACAATGGCCCATGGAGTCCGCCTGGATCAAGGGGCCGAAAAGGGGCGCCTCTTTGAGGATCTTTCTCTGACGCGACACCACTGGGAGGCCCAACAGTTGACTGATGCCGCTTATGCCACCGTCTTCTTTCTTTTATGGCAGATAGACCAGCATGGTGCGCGGTTTGCCTCCAGAATGCATCGACACCAATCGAAACCAGAACCCAAGACGGCACGAGATACCCTGCTTCAAGCAGGCGCGCCCCTTTCTGATGAGGCCTTGGCCGAGTATCTGAATCAAGTCCGTTTCTTCAAAATACCCCCCAGTATCCCAAAGGCTCTTCAAGGTTGGCTAGTGGGACAGTGGCCTCTTCATCTTTTGACGCGGATCCCATCACCCAAAGAGGTCCTCTCCATGCAGACGCAGGGGCTTCGCCCCGTCACCCTCATCCATGACTTCCCAAGGGCATTTCGCCCCATCCTCTCCAAGCGCAATGCCTTTGATTTCCTCTGCCACGATCTAGAGCATGCGGCCAAATTTTGTTCTGACCACGCCCAACTCCAAACTCAAATCGCCTTCTTTCGGCGTCTTGAGGTGCTGATGGATGCCCCCTTCTTTCAGCGACTCCTCGGTGATCCGGTCTTCCATGAAAAGATGGATTACCTCATCAGTGACATGAATACGCACCCCATTCATGGCCTCCGTTATCTCCACGCGATTTTGATCGAACGGGTCCTCCGTGAAGAAGGCAAAACCACCCAAGAGAGGCTTTCAGAGGTCGGCCGCTCTTCACTCTCCACGCTGATGGTCAAGATCGCTTCACTCTGGGCATTTGATGATCAGGGCACTCAGGCCCTCCTCAATCTAGCCTCAGGTCGGTTTGAAGCGGCGGATGCGGATGTCCTTGAAATCATCCTCTCTTCATTCACCCGACAAGGAACCCAGGACCAAGAACTTGAAGTTCCCTGGCGAAGGGCTTAGGAACTGATTATGGCTGACCGATGGAACCCTTTGCCCACGAAACGTTGATTCTTTAGCGCCTCCTGGACCGTGGCGATGGCAGGAGTGAAAAGTAAGCTGGATTAAAAGCCGCCCAAACCATTACGGCGAGAGCACTCGGAAAAACCAGCGCAAACGTGGTCTGGGCAAACAGGCTGAAATGAGCATTCCAAGGTAAACCCATCAACCAATGGGTATCGGCACCAATGGCGTGCAGCATATTCAGCGCGTTATAGCAAAGCGACACATAAAGGGCCGACGCTTCAAAGAGGAGAAGCCACGCGACGCCACCCAAAAGACTCCACCATTGCCGGCGACATTCAAGACTTGAGAACATCATGGCCATGAATAAGGGAATACCACAACTGTAGATGAGCACATCCAAGGTGATGGTCCCCAAAAAGCTCCCCTCCCCCCCTTTGGCCGTCAGTGTTGCCGGCACCTGCAGCCCGTAGGTCAAGACGGAACCCTTTTGAAGGCTTGGGACATCGACCGGGAAGGTCAAGCCAATGAGCGGTTTTAGTACCACGGCCATCAACAGCGCTTGAGATTCTCGAGTGAAGTACCAAAGGAGATAAAAGACCGGCAACCAGGCGAGGGTCTTTAATAAAAAACGAGTGAGCTTTGGGGTCATAGAAGACCCGCCACCGAATCCGCTGGCTTTTGCCAATGAAGCCATACCAGAAAAATGATGAGCGCATCGAGAATGATCAGCCCCGGCCAAACATAAAGGTGGGCCACATTGAGAAGCTCCTGATTCCATTCCCCGAGATAAAAAAGACTGATGATACGGAGGAGATTCAAACACTGAATCGCCATCACCCCTAGGATCATGCCCAACCCTTTTTTAGCCCAGCCAGAGGGATAGGCCAAAATGGCTGCTGCAAGAATCATGGCCGCCTCGACCCCATTGCAGCCCGCTTTGATGGAGACGGCAAATCCCGTTTCACGGTTCTTGAGATTCGAACCCTCCACAACGACACTGGAATCAAAGATCTGCATGAGACTCCCGCTAAGATCGGCCAAGAACTGAGTCCAGGCACCCACCGTATAGACCTGAATCGCAGGCAGTGTTTCAACAGCGAATAAAATGCCAAGCAGAATGAAATAGGTCCATGCGTAACGTTTCATGATGTCTGATGCTCTTGGGAAGGTTCATTGTCACTTTAGCGGCATCACCATGCAAGAACAATGAGCCAACCTGTCCTAACGTCCCCACGATGAGGGCCAACAAAGCGGCGAAGCATGACACGCCCACCCCAATTGGCGCACCAAGAAGAGAACCATCCATCGGCTCTCTCCTGAAGCCCATTGACTGAAACGAACAAGGGGGCCTTAAGGCCCCCTTGTTCCGTTCTTTAATGGATCATCCCCCCGGACCCCCCAGCGCGTTTAGTTACACCAGTAGGAATAATCGATTTCAACCAGTAAAGGCTCTTCCGTGAAGTTAGGTAAAGCCGCAGGACGCTCGACAACAAGACGCAAGAGGTAACCCTTGCAACGCGTGAACACAGATGTGAAATCGTGAACCATAGTGAAACCCTCTTATCGTTTCAAATTGAGCGAGAAAAGTGCGTCAAAGGGATAAATTCAGCGATTGAGCCGCGCTCGATCGATAGCTATGGTGTGGGGCCTCGACCGGCGTTTTTCAAGCCCGAGGGACTCACCCTATAGCCGTGAGAATCTCAGATTTGATCCTTTAGATCCCCTGCCTTTGATCCCGAAAATCCCGCAACAGGACCAGCCACCTTGATGGCAGCCCATTGACTCAAAGAACAACAAGTGGTCGATGGTAGTTTTTTTTTGTTGCTGTTTTATGACGTCTGAAGAGTCAATCATCGATCGGGGATGTTCCTGATGAAACTGGATTTCTCCCAGGCGCTAGGCCTCGACATGAGACGTAAAAGAAAGCTTTGGGGTGATTAACTAAACACGTGGAGTTTTTCAGCGAGCGTCAAAAAGATTTCGATCATGATCAGAATGATGATGTACCACTCCAGTCGGTGACCCTGACGATTATTCAGGATATCAAGGTAAGACTCTGCAATACGCCAAAGTAACTCAAGCTTTCGAGATAAAATGAGATCACGGTCATGGAGCTCATACTCCGCAGCTAACCGCTGATAAAACTTGTCCAACTGGGGATTATCCCAAGTCAATTCAGGCTTTTCCGCCACCTCGACCTTGCCGACCGTTCGAGTCAAAATGGCTAACGCATTGCCCACCTCATGAATTACCGCACGCCCTTTCCCAGGGCTGAGACCATCTCGTAATTGCTCGACGAGGTTCTCAAAGCGCTCAAACGTAGTGGCCACCGCTTTTTCGTAGTGCGCCAAGACGACACTCTTAGCCAGAATCTGGGCGATGATTTGAAGCCGCTCGGGGGATTTATCGATGACGACAATATGGCCCTCATGGTTGACGGTGTCTTTGAGATCCGCATCGATCAGAAGCTCCGCCTCCTCACTCTCAGGATGACTGAAGGCCCCGGAAACATAACCCTTAAGGGTCTCCAGCATCTGCTCTTCCTGTCGGATCTTGTGCCCGAACAACACAACCACCCCAAAACGGAAGGCCACCACCCACTCATCAGGGCCTGTTTTCAGCGTGACGGGTGAATGGGCCAACAGTCGGACCCGATCCAGCTCCCGGATATCAAGCCGAGAACCAAGAAACCATGCTCGAATACAGATTTTCTGTGACATGACGTCAAGAAGCCGCAAGGACAGGCGCGTTAACGGGCGGGTCGACCTGTCTTGAGCTTTTCGAGCTTGCCGAGGATGGCGAGCAGCTTTTTATCGCTGGAATTTTTGAGCGCAAGGAGCCCCGCCCGGACCAGTTCACTTTTTTTAACCTCAAGGCCCGCCTCAAGACAGCGGGATTTCAAAACCTCGATGGCCGCATATTCGTTATGAGGGAATTTGAAGCTGTCCCTGACCAGTTTCGGTTTTTTTGTTTTTTTAGTCTTATCGGTGCCCCCTTCATCGACCGGAGCCACAGAATCCATTGGGGCAAGCTTCCCCATCTCCGCCTTTTTACGACGACCGGGTGAAGCCTCAGGCGCCTTCACCGTTTTCTTGTCAGTCCCAGCCTCGGTGGATGCAAGGTTAGCTTCTTTGGTCATTGCTTCATCTCCCTCTCAACGGATAACACATAAAAAAGTATATACCGTTTTTGCTTGGCCCACTAAGATTTTGAATGCATCCCGCTTTCATTACATGAGATCCAGCTCACCCGGATTCAATCCGCGTAAAATGAAAGCGGTCCTCGAGGGGACTTCCTTGCCCTTCAAACCCCAGCGGAGATTTCACCATGAAACGATCATCTGAAAACGGCTCGACCCTACTCTGGATGATGTCGATACCCGCCGTGATTTTTGGCAGTCTGTTACTAATACTGGGCTGGATGGGTCTGATTCCTGGCCTCTCGGATCTCATGGGCACGCGAAATCCAGTCGACCTCGGCGTTGCCTTCGCGCCTGAGGACCTAGAAACCCTAAAGGTCCATTACGCGAGTGGGCTCAGTGTCCAAGAACCCCCTCAAAAGAACCCATCGGAACCCAACGCTACGCCAATAGCCCCAGAGAGCGAACCCACCCGACTACCCCCAAAGAAGGGGGAATCAACGCTTAAAATCAGCGAGCAGGAACTCTCGGCACTGGCCAACCAATCAGCCCTCAAACTGCTTCCCTTAAAGAAAGTACAGATTCGATTGTCACCAGAAACGCTAGAGGTCTCTGGAGCACTTGATCAAGGCAGCCTTGATGGCTTTTTGAAGGAAATCGGTGTTCGCGACGGCGACGCCCAGCGCGCCAAAGCGGCGATTGATGCGCTCGGCAATAATCTTCCCGTCTACCTTCGTCTTGAAGGTGGGGTCGATCAGGGACAATTAAATCTTCACGTGGATGAGATCCGGGTGGGGAATCTCCCGCTTCCTGAAGCACTGACCGAACAAATCACCAAAGGCAGCATCAGAGCCAATACCGGTAACAAGGCCGGCTATTCGATTCAGCAGTTAAGCATTGGTCAGGGAACCATGGACTTTCAAGGCGCCCCCCCCGATCAATGGGGGCTTTCTCCTCCATAGGAAGGGCGACTTGAGGGCCCTTTGAACATTCTAAGGGCCCCTTTATTGCTTGAGGCCGAAGAGGATCAGGCCGCTACGAGCCCAACGAGGGCAATCGCCGCAATCCATCCTATCGCAAGCGAAAAGCCCCAAAGAAGACCATCAACCAGATTTTGAAACAGTCGAAACATGACTCAATCCTCCTCAATGATTAGGAGGATGATCATGACTCCACCGAGATTGAAGGTCAAGCCTCTCTAGAAGACGAACAAGACGCCTTAAGCGCGCTCTTTGGCTTCCATCATCATCTCATCCATGCGGCGCAGTCGAAGCGCCAAAATCCGCATGACTTCGAGCGCAAACCCAGGCGTCTCGGCAACCAGGTATTCAAATCGCTTCCGATCCACCACCACAAACTTAGAATCCGTGACCGCGGTCGTCGTATTCACTCGAGGAGAGCCATCAATAACCGCCAACTCACCGACAAAATCACCCGGACCTATCTCTGCAAAAAAAAGGCCTTGTCGCTCAATCTTGGCCTGCCCTTCGATGAGCACATACATCGCCTCCCCAATATCCCCCTCCCGCAAAAGGACTTCGCCACTTTTGATTTCGAGAAAATGAGGGTCATGCTGAAAAAGTTCGTAAAACATCATCGTCTAACCTCCCAATATCATGGTTTTTGAGCTTTTTATGCGGCTTCCCTTCAGGGCTCCATCTAGAAAACCTCACGGGAAATCAACACGTTTCAACGGGTCGAAGCCGTCTTCGCCACAGGCAGTCCACGAATGGCCTCCGCGACCTCCTTCGCGAAATCATGCAAGGCAAGATTCATCGCCGAGACGGTCGCATCGAAGCCATCCCCTTGAGGCTTTGTCCGGTAACTTTTCTCACGGACCAAAAGTTCCGTTTTCCCATCCCCACTAAGGACTGACCAACGCACTCTTAATTCAGCATCCCCCCCCTCGATGCGGTCGAACCGAATGACCTTGACAATCACCTGAGCATCGACCTCGACCGCCCTCCGCCAAGGATAAGAGACGACCCTCCGGCTTCCTAGATAGTTCGAGAGATCCTCCGTGAGACACTGAATGGCATTCGCCTTCAAAGGCTCAGCCCAGCGATCGAAATCGGCGACAAAAATTTCGTTCTGGCCACTTCGGGTCACAATCTGTGGCCGATCCAAATAATCTGGGAAGTCCATCGGGCCGACCCCAATGGCGACTTCCTGACCCTTGAAGTCATGCGGGGAGCGATCCACAGAAGCCCCCGACAGCACATAAAAACGAGGCTCCGGGCTGCTACAACCGCCTAGAAAAAGGAACCCCAGAAACGAGATCCAAACCCCATAGATCAACCACACACGATGGGACATCATTTACCTCCCTTACCACCCTTACCTTGCAACAAGGCTTCAGGATGTCTTTCAATGT
Organism: uncultured Methylococcus sp.; assembly: GCA_903835265.1. Lineage (GTDB taxonomy): Bacteria > Pseudomonadota > Gammaproteobacteria > Methylococcales > Methylococcaceae > UBA6136. The sequence goes on along the minus strand of CAILMG010000176.1, from coordinate 178 downwards.
ATTCCGTTAAAACTCTGATGGATCGAGCGGATGCCGCCAACTCTTCAAGAGCATTCGACATATCAACCGCCATGGGAGCACCAGGCTGTATCTGCTCGAGGACCTTGATCGTTGAGCCCATCGCCTTTTCTACACTCGCCGCTAGATTGACGATCTGCTTATCAGCCGTTTGAGTCAG
>CAILMG010000175.1 GCA_903835265.1 uncultured Methylococcus sp. | reverse complement strand
TGGTGTGTTTCTCTTATTAAGAACCCAGCCAATTTGGGGGTTTGAACTCCCCTCAAGGCTCATCGTGTTAACCATCGGAGTCCTCACGGTTTTTGTCGCTAGCATCTCAGAACAAGCCCAATCCAACATCAAGGGACAGATCGCTTATGCCTCGATCACTCAGGTAGGCTTTATGTTTATCGAGCTGGCCTTGGGCTTTGAGCTGCTGGTGTTGTTTCACTTTCTGGGGAACGCCTTTCTACGGTGCTACCAGCTGTTGGTATCGCCATCGATTGTGGCCCATCTCCTAAGAGTCGAAGGGGAAACGGACATCCACTTCGATATCCGAAAGAGCGCTCTGGCCCATTCCCTCCCCATGACGCTCAGACAGTCCCTCCCAGAAACGCTTCAGAACACCCTAGAAGTGGTCGCACTGCAGGAATTCAATCTTGAAACCCTGGTTCGATCGGTCCTTTGGGATTCCTTCAGAGCCCTCGGCCATGTCTTTAGTCGAATCCATCCATTCTTGCAGACGGCGATCCTCTTGGCAGCCCTCGGGACAGGTTTCATTCTCTCTGAAAAGGGCTACAACCTTCGGACCTATCTCGGCCTTCTGGCCGCACTTGGCATGGTCTATCTCTCGGCCATGGCCTTTAGCCGCAAAAGAACCCCGATATGGACCTGGAACCAGGTCGGCCTCAGCACGCTCCTTGCCGGTATCGGAACCTCTCTGATCAGTGATGAGACGGGGTACCTGGTGTTCTTTTTTAGCGGCATCATCGTGGCTTGGCTGCTGGGTCTTCTCCTCATTGTGAGGATGACCCGCATGGATGGCCCAAACATAAACCCCTACATGTACCGCGCCATGGATGAAAAAATGCCTATCCATGCTTTGTTATTCTTTCTGACCTTTCTGGGATTGGTCGGATTTCCGATCAGCCCGGCCTTTCTGGGCCAGGATCTCATGCTCTTCCATCTCAGCAGCGAACATGCCTGGATGGCCCCATTGGTCGCCATTGCCTTTGTTCTGAACGGCATCTCCGCTTCAGGGATCTATATGAGAATCTGCGCCGGCCGCCCCGTCGAGATCCGCTCATCGGGCCCCTGAGAGCCAAGACTGCCAAGAATATCCATTAGCCACAGACTACTCTCTATGCCCCACTCCCTCCTTATCATTGAAGACGAAGCGCTCCTCGGACAGGAATTAACGAGGCATTATGGCAAAGAAGGCTGGGAGGTCGAATGGGCGCGAACACTGCGTGATGCGCGGCGAATCCTGAAGGAAGGTCGGCTTGAGCCGCTCCTCGTCCTTTCCGACATGAACCTCCCCGACGGCAATGCGCTCGATTTCATGGAGGACATCAAAAATTCCTTGGTTCACGCCGAATGGATCTTCCTAACGGGCTATGGCGGCGTCCAGGACTCTGTTCGCGCCCTGAGGCTCGGGGCCTATGAGTTCCTTGAAAAACCCTGCGAAATGTCGCGACTTGACCTGGTCATGGCCAGCGCGACCCGAAGCGCGCAGGCTCAGCGCCGACTCCTTGAACAGGCCGAAGCAGGTTCTAGACGCTTTTCGCCAAAGGCTTTTGTCGGGAAAAGCCATGCCGCAGAGGCCGTCAGAGAAATGCTGACACGTCTGAACCGGGTTCCTTTTAGCGCCATCATCATTGGCGGTGAAACCGGAACCGGCAAAGGTTTAGTCGCTCGAATTCTTCATCATGGCGGCCGCCGGGGGCCACATCCCCTCGTTGAGCTCAACTGCGCAGCACTCCCTCGAGACCTCATGGAATCCGAACTCTTTGGTCACGAGGCCGGCGCCTTTACGGGGGCCAGTGGCCGCCATCGAGGCTTAATCGAGCAAGCAGATAACGGCACGCTGTTCCTCGATGAAATTGGCGAAATGCCTCTGGACCTTCAGGCTAAACTATTAAAAGCCATTGAGGATCGTAAATTCAGACGCCTCGGTTCCGAGCGTGAAATCAGTGTGGATGTCCAAATCCTTGCCGCCAGTCACCGCGACCTCGAATCCATGGTCCGCGAGGGAAGTTTTAGAAGTGATCTCTATCACCGGCTGAGCGTCTTTAAAATTCATCTTCCCCCGTTGCGGGAGGTTAAAGAGGATCTGGATGAACTGGTTCCTCTCTTCATTGCGGAACTCAATGCCAAGGCGGCCAAACAAGTGAGAACCGTCCCAGATAAGGTCTGGGAGCAACTCAGAAATCACGACTGGCCAGGGAATGTTCGGGAGCTTCGTAACGTCGTCGAACGCTGTGTCCTGTTTGCAGAAGGCCCTATCTTCCCCGCCCAATGGCTGCAACTCAACACCACTCCTCCAAAATCGGTCTTAGCGGCGGAGCTTAGAACCGGCCTCCTGATTCCTCTTGATGGCAGCATGGATCTCGATGATATGGACCGCTACATCATTGAGACCACATTAACGACCCATCAAGGTAACGTGACGGCCGCCGCCCGCGCGCTCGGAACCACGCGAGAAACCTTGCGTTACCGCGTTAGAAAATATGGCTTGAAGGAAGGGAACTAAGCGGCCACCGCCCTGAAATGTCTGACTAAATCTCTCTCATCTGACCTTCTCTTCCTGCTTCATCGAGACCAGTTTCACGCGGCCAAGGCAGCGCCAGAGCCAAGCGCTTGAATCCCTCGCCCCCGATAACTTCTCTAGCCTTTTTGGCCTAAGCTTCCATTTTCTTTATCCTCATGAGCTAGAATGAACTTGCGCGCGAAGGTCGCCGATCTTTAGCGCCCACCATCAAGCCGGAATCCTAGAATCAACGCTGACGTCAGCAACCGAGTACCACAGAAGGACGAAGCCATGAACGCTCAACAGACTCTTTTACGCGCCGCTGCAGCTGCCACATTGATCGCTGCCACTCTTTTCAGTGGCTGCGTTCAGACGCCAAAGCCCCTGACCCCCATCTCTGCCAATGATCCTGAAATGAAAGCGCTGGATGCCGATCGCGCCAAATATCGGGAGAAGAAAGTCGCGCTAATCGAAAAAGCGCTGAACCTCAACGCCCAAGAGCACGATGCCTTCTGGCGGGAATATTACCCCTATGAGGCAGAACTCAAGAAAGTCTACGATGAGCGTTACAGCATCATTCGTGATTACGCCGCCAACTACGAAAAGATGAACGATGAGATCGCTGATAACCTGGCCCTTCGTTCATTGAAGATCCGGGATGACCGCAACGAACTTTTCAGGAAATACTATGGCCGGATTAAGAAGGCGACCTCAGCCCTGATCGCGGGTCAGTTCCTTCAGATCGAGAACGAACTCAATCTCTTGTCAGACCTCAAGATCAGTACGGAAACACCGATTCTTCCTCGCGATGTCAGCCCGACCACTGCGATGAAGAAATAAGCAAAATCCTCAAAGCGCACCTTCTCTGGCTTTCCGCCGGATAAGGTGCAGGAAGATCAGACGCACCCCCACCTCCCCCTCTTCAAGCCACTGACGTCGACAGCAAAAGCCTTGACCTGGTTGGCCTCCCTCTAAGCCTTATCAGCGTCACTTCGACGGGACATCATCACACTCACGTTGATGGTACGGCGCCCAAAAGACCCCGCGCATCGCCTGAATCGTCCTTCTATGGGACCCTTTGTTAGGCGCTCAGCTCCATGATCTAATCCCCGATTTGATTCCAATCAATGGCTTTCTGGATCAACGGCCTGTGCTCCAGGCCTTGATTGCTGTCGTCTGCCAGATGCCCCCCAAAGACGTCACCAGAACCTATCTTCAGCAGGCGGAAGAGGCTAGCCTCATTGATCTACGGGTCCTAGCTGGAGCATTGATGATCATCAGCGGGTGGCTACGCAGCCTTAAGATGAGGCGGCATTCGCTTCAGAGCACCAAAGACCATAGGCTTTCGATTCAGCCCCTAAAATTGAATTCGAACGATCATTCATTCAAGCTATCACTCAAAAGAGGAAAGGGGCCACAACGTTCGAAAGACCCCTTGTAACTTCCTGTGGGATCAGCCTCGACCCTAAATCGAGAGGGATTGCCCATTTCCTTTTAGCTATTTCAAGCGGAGTTTTAAGATGGCGATCAAACGCAGAGGCGGACTGAACCACGACAAACTGGATCAAGTGGTAGCCAACGCCCGGAAGGATAAAGAGGATCGTGACAAAGGCTATCGGGAACGCGCCCTTAAGCTCTACCCCTGGGTCTGCGGGCGCTGTACGAGAGAATTCAACCTTCAGAACCTCCCTGAACTGACCGTTCACCACCGTAACCACAATCACGATGACAATCCGCTGGATGGCAGCAACTGGGAATTGCTGTGCCTCTATTGCCACGATGACGAACACTCGAGGTACAACAATGCGGACCTCTATGGAAAGGATCAGACCCCCCGCGCCTCAACCACCACTCACAAAGCTTTTGCGGGCCTTGAATCCCTCCTCAAAACCCAAGATACCGTCGACTAAAGAGCGATCGTGGGTCGATCTCCACCAACATCCTCTCAGCGCGCCTGTTAGAATCGTCTGATATTTGACTGGGGTGACGATGGGTTGGGCCTTATCCCAAGACCATGATCGCTCCCAAAGCGGCTAGAGGACCTCTTCCAAAACGGAGATGCATGGATGTCCGAACTTCTCTATGACGCCAACTTCTGGCTCAGCCTTGGCCAGATCATGCTGGTGAATATCTTGCTATCAGGGGACAACGCCGTCGTGATCGCCCTTGCCGCCCGATCACTTCCGGAGCGGGATCGCGACCGAGCGATTGTCTGGGGATCCGTCGCTGCGATTTTGATGCGCATCGGGCTAACCATCGTCGCACTCCAAATACTGCGCCTCCCCTATCTCAAAATGATCGGGAGCGTCGCCCTTTTCTTCATAGCCCTGAAGCTCCTGACACCTGGCGAGGGCCACAGCAAAGATGTCAGTCATCAAGACGATCTGGGGGCAGCCATCCGCACCATTCTCCTCGCCGATCTGGTCATGAGCCTCGACAATGTTCTGGCGGTGGCTGCCGCCGCCAAAGGAAACCATCTTCTGCTGATCTCCGGTCTCGGCATCAGCATCCCGCTGGTCATCTTTGGTAGCACCGTGATTTTGAGGATGATGGATCGTTACCCGACTATCATTACGCTAGGCGCTGCCATCCTTGGTTTTGTGGCCGGTGAAATGTTGGTCAGTGAGCCCGCGCTGGCCGGAGTGTCCTGGCTCAACGAAGGCGCCCCCGCTCATACTGTCATCCCCATCACCTGTGCCCTCCTGGTCGTTGTGATAGGGAAATGGCTCAAACAACGCACCGTGCATCCCGAGATCCAGTTGGTTGACCTCGCTCACGAACAACCGAAACCTCCCAGCGATGCCTCTGGAGAATGACCCCCATGCTGAAATTACTTCTTCCCATCGACGATACAGATTCAACGCCGACCATGATCGACTCGTTTTTAGCGTGGCTCGATCGGCTAGGGAGTCCTGCTGAAATTCACCTCCTCAACGTGCAACCTATCATTCACGGCGATGTAGGACGTTTTATCAGCGAAAACGACATCCGGGACTTTCACCTTGAACAGGGCCTGAAGGTGCTGGACCCTTACAAAGAAAAATTGCTAGCGAAGGGCATTCTTCATCAGTTTCATGTGAGTGTCGGTGATCCCGCTGAGGTCATCGTTCAATTTTCAAGAGAGCAGCAATGCGACCAGATCGTCATGGGAACCAGCCGCGCCCGCGGCCCTCTGATGACGCTACTTTTAGGGTCTGTAACGGCCAAGGTGATTGAATCCAGCAATGTACCGATCATGCTGATCAAATAACACGATCAGGACCACCCGCCTTCAAAAAAGCCTTCTCGAGCGTGAGACTAGGCGACCGCCCCTAGAGATTGTCGTAACGACTGAGATCGAGGAGTCCCGAGGCAATCGGGGCCTCCTCAAGATGATGGCGGTTGAAAAAATCCGAAAAGCGCCAAAAATCGGGGCGGGTTCTCCGAACCCCATAGGTTTCGACGACCCGGCTGAAGTCCTGAGAACCCCTCAAGGTGACGATCTTTGAAACAAAGTCTTTTAAGCGATCCCTTGGGACGTCGAAGAAGAAGTTGGGATAGCTCCCAACAATCCCAGGAACAACGGTCAAAGTGTCCTCTTCCGGCAACCGGCGAAGACTCTCCCAGAACATGAGAGAAACATTTTCTAGTGCCTTATTGTTGACTAGCGAGTAGACCCGACCCTCCAAGGAACTCTGAGCCTGGTCATGGATGAGGATCAGAGAAAGTTCCGGAAGATACGGGATACCTCCGCCGACCAGTGAGGTTAAGGGCTTTAAGGTCCGCTCTATGTCCACTTGATCTGGGAGAGCATCAACCCGATCGCAAGACGCCTTCGATGGGCATCGGTGAAGGGTGACCGAAGGACCAATCGCCGTCCCAAGTTTTTGCTCCACCTGGCCGAAGAGCTCTTGGGCATAATGGGTCGAGTTGAAATGGACGCCACTGTCTTTCCCATAACCATAGTAGGGATTCACCACAGCAGACTTGATCTCAGACATCAAACCCCGATTCCATTGCCGATAGATCTTCGGCCGCTGAGAGGCGGGGAAAAGGCTCAAGAAGTTGTTCTCCGCCTCTAATCTGAGATGATCCATAAAAAGGCGGGTCGCCGCCTGATGCGTGACCGGCCCAAAAACGTTAAAGCCCGCAACCAGAAGATAATGAATTCGCTCAAACAGGGGGTAATCCACCAACCAAACCGTCTGTGGGCGATCACCGACAAAGCCATAGGATAAGGAGGCACTATCAAAATGGCGGAATGCGGTTAGTGCTGCATTAGGATTTTTCCCCTCTCCTGTCCAAAGAGCATCCACGGTGTTACGGGTATTGTCTGAAAGCGCCTTGAGATAATCGTCTTTGGCCTTGAGATACCCCTTCTGTGTTTCGGTATAGTTGATGACCATATCCTCAACGCCAACCTCACCCTCTTTTTCACTCGGAAGACGCAGGAGATTAGCTCCTGATTTTAGGAATTGGGCGTCACGACTGATCAGGTCTTTTTCTGGATCATAAAACATCACCCAGAACTGGTCCCGGATGACATTCAGTGCGACCTGCCCTCGACATACCGGCCCCTTCATGAAGCCCGAGATAAAGTAATAGGCATCGTCCAACATGAATTGATAACGCGCCTGCGGCGGCAAATCCTGAAACACCACAAAGGGATTGGCGGCAATCCCTGGGGCATAACCAGGAACTGCCTTCACCTCATAAGCACCATTCAGGAAAAGCGCCCGCCAGCGGCGAAGACGGTCATCACCGATCTCATAAATATCGTGGTTCTTGTCAACAATGGTCTGATGAAGCGGTTTTAAGCGGTAATAGAAGCGGGACCCTGGATCATCATAAGGTCGAACGCTGGCGATCTCCTCGATCGGCACGCCGCTGGGGGTGGTCGAGCGGACCAGCCGATAAAAAATCCGATGGGTATTCCCCTTGAAATAAAGGTGCCCCATAAAAAGATGTTCATAAATATAACGTCCGACCAAGCGCTCCTTGGCTGAACTCCCATTGAGAAAGGTCTCGACACGGGCGATGGACTTTAAGGTCATCCTTGATGGCTTGGGTGCTAAAGGATAGCGAGCACCTTCTTTAAGCCATCCGATAAGAACGCTGTGCTCTTGAGGGGACAATCCCGGTAATCCATAGGGCATCCCCCAAGCGGGATGTTTTTGTGCGAACCTATCAAAACTGGCGTCGGTGGGACACTCCTGTGAGCGATTCACGCCAAGGTCAAAATCTTTCGACAACGGCCCATCTGAGGGCAGCGGGTTTGCCTTTTTGAGTAAGAGCATTCGTGCCAAAACGGCGTGATTGATTTCGTCAGCCTCTGAATCACCCCCTTCGTTCAGGACCGGGTAGAAACCCCTCTTTCGCCAGCCGACGGTGCTTTTGGCGTCTACGCCCATCCGGGTTGGCGCCATCGACTGCATCCTAGCACCATCGTAGACCAACGCCTTACTGGCCCCACGATCGAGGGCCTCCGGTGATTCCAGCTTCAGTTGGCAAGGAGCATCGTAACAGCCATGGCAGACCACACAACGTTGATCAAGAATGGGTTTCACATCCCTTGGATAGGAGACCTTTCCCGCCGCCAGCTGCTCAAGGTATTCCCCGTCGCTCAGCGGGCGGTTTCGCACTTCCCCAGGAGATCGGCTGCCATCCGCGTCTTCCCTATTCATCCAGGAGCAGCCCACCAGGAAAACCATCACCAGACAGGAACCTAAAAGCCAAGGCAGTGCCTTTCCCCGATAAAAGCCCATAGACCCTAAAAACCCATTGAAACCAAGAGATTTCAATCCTTGATCCTTCATCATGCTCATCCTCGTTGAAATCCATCATCGACTTATCAACTAACGCTCATGCGATAAAGCTTAGCGGTTACAATGGGATCATGGCCACGGTGTCTCTTCAGTTTCATCCATCGCGTCCCCCCACCGCGAAATTCAGCCTCCGCTGCGATGTGGCCTATGGTCCCCATCAGGATCTTAAGCTTCAGTTCGAGCTTCTGGGTGATGTCGAGCGCATTCTGACAGCCCCCCCCACGGCGAGGCCAAGTCGGCGTGATGGTCTTTGGCAGGCCACCTGCTTTGAAGCCTTTATCCGTTTCGAACCCAGTGCGAGCTACCGTGAGTATAACTTTTCACCCTCGGGTGATTGGGCCATTTACGATTTCAGTGATTACCGAAGCGGCATGACCCCAACGGACGTTGCCATAGCACCCAAAGTTTCCATGGAGCGCTCATCTCAGCGGCTCTCTATAGAGGCTCATCTGGATCCCTCTCTCCTCCCAAAGCCCTTCCATAGCGAGAGAGCTCCTTTGAGACTGGGCCTTTCGGCCATCCTTCTCGAACCTGAAGGATCGATGAGTTTTTGGGCACTACATCACCCGACCCCGACGCCTGATTTTCATGATTCAGAGGGCTTTTGCCTTTCGATACCTTGAGCGCCTCAAGCCTTCATCACCCAACATCTCTAGAACCCATCATGAAGTTTGGTATAGACCGCCTCCTTGAAGAACCCCTCCTCCAGAAACCTTTAGCGGGTCGGCGCGTCGGGCTCCTGGCGCATCCCGCATCGATGACCCAAGACTTCCGTCATACGCTCGATGCCCTCGCGGCCCTTGAAGGACTTGAGTTGACGGTCGCGTTTGGTCCCCAACATGGGTTACGGGGCGACAAACAGGACAATATGGTGGAATCTGAGGACTATGTGGACCCACAACTTGGGGTTCCGGTATTCAGTCTTTATGGGGATGTCCGAAGACCTACTCTCGAGATGATGAGCCACTTTGATGTTTTGCTCATCGACCTTCAGGATCTGGGATGCAGGATTTATACCTTCATCACCACCTTAAGATACATGCTGGAAGAATCCGCGCGGCATGGCAAATCCGTCTGGGTTCTAGATCGCCCGAATCCTGCAGGTCGCCCGATTGAGGGATTAATTCTAAGAGAGGGCTTTGAAAGCTTTGTTGGCGCAGGTCCCCTGCCGATGCGCCATGGCCTGACCCTTGGCGAGCTTGGACACTGGTTCATCGATGAGCTTCGCCTTGATCTTGATTATGAGGTGATCCCGATGACGGGCTGGACCCCAGATCAGCCACCCGGCTATGGCTGGCCCCTTGACCTGAGAAGCTGGATCAATCCAAGCCCCAACGCACCCAACCTCTCAATGGCAAGAGCTTATGCGGGCACCGTCATGCTGGAAGGGACGACCCTCTCGGAGGGGCGTGGGACGACGCGGCCGCTCGAACTTTTTGGCGCACCCGATCTCGACGCTGAACGCTTGCTCAAGGACATGCAGACACTCGCCCCAACCTGGCTTGAGGGCTGTCGCTTACGCGCCTGCTGGTTTGAACCGACCTTCCACAAACACGCAGGCCAACTCTGTTCTGGTCTACAGATTCATGTTGACGGCCCTTTTTATGCGCATGAAGACTTCAAACCCTGGCGTCTGCAAACTCTCGCCTTTAAGGCGATCAGAAGGCTCTGGCCCGAATATGCGCTCTGGCGCGATTTTGGTTATGAATATGAATTCGATCGCCTGGCCATCGATCTCATCAATGGCAGCGACCTCATGAGACTTTGGGTCGATGACTCAGGCTCTGAGGTCAGTGATCTCGAATCCCTTCTGACTCAGGACGAGGCCCTCTGGCGCGATCAGAGAGCCCCATACCTCCTCTATCCTTAAGTGGATGGTTCGAGAAAGTTGGCCATCATGTAAAAGGCTACACCGGGGAGTAACCCCGGCGGGCCCCACCAGGTTCCAAGGACTGTGCCGATCACCGCAATGGCAATAATCACAACCCCTAAAAATCGAAACTTCCCGCTCAAAGTACGGATGGGTGCCTTATTGCCCCCATCAAGGGTGTGTCCACACTGAGCGCAGGATTTCTGACTGGAATCATTCTCATAGGAACACGTTGGGCAGTGGGTCAACGCCATGTTCTCCTCCTCATTTAGATATTGTTGTTATTTATCCAATGGAACCCGTCTTAAGGCCTCTGGATCTTATTTGAGGTCATCATTTCGCCAATACGTTGTCCCCGTCACACTGAGACCAATTAATGCCCCTTGTTGAGTCAGCTGATCGACGTTGCCCCTGGAGCCACATTGACGCCGGCTGCTTGAGCACCTCCTTCGCTCTGACCCTTGGCGGCTGCTGACGCCCGACCACCCAATTCGAAGCCTCAACCAACAAAGCCCTCCATGGCCGAGACGGTATCAAAGACAAAGACCAACCGGAAGTTGGTGTACCCGAAAAGTCCCGGCTGGAACTCAAACATCTTCATGTGTTCTCTTTCCAGAGCGATTCTCAAAGGCAACACCGTGACCATCATCAAGCCCACCCCAAAGAATTTGGCCACCAGATGCATCAAAAACTGCATAGCCCGCCGCTTGTTGAATCCGGCTCTTGGCGGCTGAATTCTCTAAGTAGCGTTTTCAAAGATACCCGCTTCCATCGATCGGAGTAGTCTCATTTTCTCCCTGATGCCTCGATGAGTGCAATGGGTTATACAACGTTGGGGGGCCTCACACCCTCTCAAACATAGCGAGAAGGCGCGAGGTAGAGACCCACCCCCTATTTCTCGAGGTAATAGGTATTGGGCAAAAAGCCAGCGTTCTTACTATTCTGGATTTGCGTCATGGCATGCTGCTTTTCCTGATCACGGATACAGGCCGTCATCGCCTTGGTATCTGGCGCTACGGCCTTAGCCTTACAGGCCTTTTGATTCATTTCGTTCTGCAGCCTCAAGCCCTCCTCAAAAGCTGAATCTGCCTCATCCTTGCTATGCCCCCAATATTTACAGTCGGCATCCGCACAAAAACGTCGGCACTCAGGGCTATTCTGGGTATAGCCCTCATCAGGCTTCGTACAAACCGAGCTACAACCACCCATCAAAAGCGCACCGGCCAAAATCGATAACAAGCCAAGGGAAGGGATTTTCATGAAATGTCTCCATCGGTCATTGAAGTGGCTCGATGTTATATGAAATCTAAAGACGGCGTCACCCATCTTTCCCAAAATGGTCGGCCCCACTTAAACACCAATATGGCCCAGCCCGGATCGATGGTGTAACCTCTTAGGTTCATATTTCCCCTCCTAGAGACGCATACCATGAAGACGAATACTCGGCTTTCACTCCTCTTGATGGCCCTGTCTTTAGGGGCTTCTAACCCCATCTTGGCCAAGTGTAGTCCCGGAGAGCTTCGCGGTCTTTTCGGTCTGACGACTCAGGCCCTGGGTTCAGCCGGCATTGAGGGGACGACGCTGAGTCTCTTTGACTTTAAGAACAATCACTCGGTTGAAGAGGTTTATTACGTGAACACGGGCGGCGCGAGCTGGAAGTCGACAGCGACCGGCAACTTCTCGGTGTCTGCCGATTGTCACCTGACCCTTGAGGTCAAAGACCCCGGGGGAACCCTCTATGCATTGAAGGGGCGAATCAATCCCATGAACAAGGTCGTCAATGTTCTTCAGACACAGCCAAACAACGCGGATGTCTCCCTCGGCGTCATGCGACCTGTAGGACTCAAACGATGTAACAGGAATCGATTCATTGGGCGTTATGGCTTTCTATCACAAGGACGAGTTCCTTTGAAGAATGATCCTCTAACCTCAGTCCCAGAATCCCGATTGGGGTGGTTTATTGCGGATGGTGCTCAGCTTGAACAACCCATCGAGTGGGTGAATACCAATGGGGTCATAACCAAAACCCCCCCGACGCAAATCCCTTCCGACACCTTGGAGTCTTGCCTCATTGATCTAGGCCAAGGGTCGTTCGCAGGGGTCATTGTGGAGCGAGGCCATCGCGCGCTCTACATGGATCTTGCCAAAGGTTCTTACCGCTTAGGAACCATGTTAAAGGTACGCTAGGAGAATTCGGCTATGTTGCAACATCCATTCAAAGTCATCCTGATTTCTCTCTCCGTCTTGCTGGGTGCCGATGCAAAGGCAGGGAGTTGCCTCCATATTAAGGCCCCAGAAGGGCCTTATGGGATTCAGCTTCAGGGCAGTCTGGTCGATGGAAAACCCTATGCGGCCGTCGGTTTAGCCTCCATCCATCCATCAACCTTCACCCTCAATCTAACGGCCAGTGAAGGGGGTTCTATCATCAAGAGAACTATTCTTGGAACAGTGAGCGTGGTGGATTGCGAATTAAACCTCGCTGGAAGCGGTGTAGACCTCGGATTTGTTCTCAAAGGACAAATCACCGATCGAGGGAGAGAAATCTCTGTGACAGCGATCCAATCGGCTCAGCCGATCGTTGCTAGCGGGACCATGCGGCCTCGCCTTCTGAGGCGGTGCAGTAACAACACCCTCAAGGGAACATTCACCTATATCTCTCAAGGCTTCGATCGAGTAGGAACTGGAACAAATGTTCAGTGGATTCCTATAGGCAAGATCGGCGATGAACAATTTGATGGTAAAGGGTGTTCTGTCTACAAAGAATACATAAAGCGAAGCGACCATTTTACAGAGGAAGAGGGGCCATTGAAGTACAGGGTTTCAGAGGATTGCACCTTTGAGCTTCTAGACCAGGGGACGCCCGCCTTCCTCGGCGTGATCGTTAATAAGGGTCAAGTGATGCCCTACCTGAAACTCGTGGATGGCGCTGTTCGCCTTGGCGAATATACCCGCATTAATTCTTCATCGACCCCACTGAAGTGTCCCTGACCCTTGAATCGGCTTTCGCCACGTCCTCTGCGCTCAGCCGATTCCCTGACACTCCTCGCGCCGCTGCAGCTTTTCTTCGGTTCTCAAGTGAGCGGTCATCTTCCAATGATTTTCGCCATCTGCAGCGTCACCTCTAGCTTCCTGCCTTCTTGAGAGATTCTCCCGCTGCCGGGAATGTATGGTTCCCAACTTTGGCACTTACCCCGGCCTGTGCCAATTGCCCCGCATCATGCGGTGACTTGGTTGTTCTTTTACTTGGACGGCGCTGGGGGTTTTTTGTCGTTCAACTGCACGAACGCTTACTCGTAGAGCATGAAGCTATTCAGGAGTGGTTCTGCTGGCTCATGTACTCCTTCAGACCGACGATCGATGGGCGCCCATATTTATCCTTCCTATCTCTGATAGCCAGAGGTAAAGCGCAAACACTTAGACCTCAAAAGTCTTTAGATACGATGCTTGCCAATGCTCTCGCCAAGATCCCGGACATCCGTTGTCATCTTTCGATAGCCCCATTTTCGACCTAAAACTGCTTCAATCCGGAATTCCTCCGGGTACCCCTTGTTGCTCATAACACCTCCTCATTGCCTTACATTTTAAGCCGTGGACGTCTCTGCAATACCCGGGGCGATTTGGTGCCTAAATTGGCTGGGGGACTACTCTCACGGTCCCTGATCTACGCGCCTGCATCACAAAAATCCTTGCAAAGCCATAATCTTGTAACTACGATAAGTCGGATGGACATCGAGTTTGACCAAGAGAAACGCGATAAGGCCCTAAGTGAGCGTTGGCTTGGATTTCGCCCGAGCGAATGAGTTTTTCGCCGGACCCACTGCGACAATAGCAGATACCCGCTCTGATTATGGTGAACCTCGATTCATCACGATAGGGGCACTGGATGGTCGCTTGGCCGTTATGGTGTGGACCCCTCGCGGCGAGTCCCGCCGCATCATCAGCATGAGAAAAGCCAATGAACGGGAAATTGCGAGATTCGAAAACAGATTGGGTTGATTCTGATGACGCTCCGGAATTGACTGATGAATTTCTTGAGGATGCCGAATGGAAAATCGGTGGCCGCTCCGTGTTACCGAAGGTTGGGATTGCCGCACTGGGTAAGGCTACGCTCCGTGGAAGACCCCCATTGGAGCACCCCAAGCTATCCGTCACCGTGCGTTATGACGCTGAGGTGATTCAAGCTTTTAAGGCTACAGGCAAGGGGTGGCAGACACGGATGAATGAAGCCCTTAAAGACTGGTTATCGTCGCATACCACCGGCTGAAGGCGCGAAATTTGCGAGGGAACGCTGGGTCATGAGGGTGGATAACGTCGCAGTGGTTGATGGTCAAATCCTAGCCAGGTGCGAGAATGTTGCCGACACAAAAAAGCCCCACGATTTCGCGCAGAGCTTCAATTTGATTGGCTCCGGGACAAAGATTCGAACCTTGGTTGACGGAGTCAGCGTCCGTAGTCCTGCCGCTAGATTATCCGCCAAGTAATCCCTTCTGGAGATTAACGCTTGGAGTACTGTGGACGGCGACTTCTTTTCATGTAAAAAGAAATGCTGCAAGATGGATCAAAACGCTGACTGAGTTTGGGTTTCTCCCAAAGCCAACCTGATTGATGTCCGTCTTGTTTTAAATGCGATCGGTAACGGCCATGGCTAGGCTCGCCCATAGAGAGCCATGTTTCAAGTTAAAATCTGGTCTGTCCTAAGGTCGGGTCCATTCGAGATATTGGGGCAGAAGTACGTCA
>CAILMG010000174.1 GCA_903835265.1 uncultured Methylococcus sp. | reverse complement strand
CGGCCGTTTTAGTCGTCATGTCCGGGATGCCACAGGACGCTAAAAAAAAGGTCGCTGCAGCGATTAAAAAATAATGCCGCATACTATTCCTCGTCAACATCTTTAGAAGAGACGTAATGGTAGGTTTCAGTCAAGGGACTACTGGCCTCATTCTGGATCAGTGATTTCCCATCAATCATCTTTCCAAAGAAGTAATAAAGCCCTGGAATCAAAATCACACCGATCACTGTTCCGAAGATCATCCCACCCATGGAGGCAGCGCCAATCGTCCGGTTACCAATGGCGCCCGCACCCGTCGCAGTCACTAAAGGCAACAAGCCTGCGATGAAGGCAAAAGACGTCATCAAGATGGGACGGAAACGTGCTTTTGCCGCTTCAATAGCGGCTTCTTTCAAGGGAAGCCCCTGGGCACGGCGCTGAACCGCATATTCAACAATTAATACGGCATTCTTACCCAAGAGCCCTACCAGCATAATGAGTCCGATCTGTGAATAAACATCGTTGGCCAGGCCCATTGCCTTCAGCAAGAAAAATGAACCAAAAATACCCGCCGGCAATGAAAACAAGATAGCCAATGGCAAGATAAAGCTTTCATATTGCCCGGCTAGCACCAGGTAAACGAAGGCGATGACCACAATGAAAATGACCACCGCCTCATTGCCGCGTTTAGCCTCATCGTAGGACAGTCCCTCCCAAGCAATGTCGTAACCATGGCTGAGCTTTTTGGCTGCGACCTCTTTGATCGCATCGATCGCATCACCGGAGGTATAACCCGCGGCGGGCATAGCCCTTATAACCGCTGAGGTATAAAGGTTATAACGAGTAATTTCATTCGGTCCCTGCGTTTTTTTCATCGTCATGAAGGCAGAGTAGGGAACCATCTGACCTTCATCGTTCTTTACAAAATAGTTCAGAATATCCGTTGGATAACGACGATATTCTGGCTGTGCCTGGGCATAGACCTTGAAGAAGTTATTAAATCGGATGAAGCCTTGCTCATAGGTACTGCCGATCATAATGTCGAGATTTTCCAAAGCCTTAGAGATCGATACATGCTTTTGCATCGCAAGCTTGTTATCAATGACCAGCTCATATTGAGGGAAATTAGCGGCGTACCAAGTAAAAAGACCCGTTAGCTCCTTCCGTTGACGCAGTTCATCCATGAATTCTTGGGTGACCTTATCGAAGGCCTGGTAATCGATATTTTCTGATTTATCGAGGAGTCGTAACGCGAGACCCGAGGCGGCGCCGTAACCTGGAACAGCAGGGGGCTCGAAGAACTCAATGACGGCACCGATATCCTTCACTTTTTCCTCAAGTTCGAGAATGACATCTTTGACGGAGTTATTTCGTCCCTCCCAATCCTTGAGGTTAATGATACAAGTCCCTGCATTGGACCCGCGGCCTTCCGTAAGAACCTCATAACCTGAAAGAGAAGACACCGATTGAACACCTTCGATGCCCTTGGCGATTTCTTCAAGCTCGTGGGCGACTTTGTTGGTCGTTTCAATCGTAGACCCTGGTGGGGTCTGAATGATGCCGTAAATCATGCCCTGATCCTCACCCGGTATGAAACCAGCCGGCAGGTTCATACCTAGACCATAAATACCCAGCGAAAAGAGTCCAAAAGCGCCGAGGGTGACGACGCGGCGCGTGATCACCAGGTCAAGAATCTTTAGGTACCGACCCGTGATCTTTTCAAAGAAACGATTAAAGGCATCAATAAAAATACTGATGGGTGTCCGCCGCTTTTTTTGTCCATGCGTATTTTTTAGGATGATGGCGCAAAGGACCGGGGTAAGAGACAACGCCACAAAGGCTGAAATCAGAATGGAAGAGGCCATCGTGATCCCGAATTGACGGTAGAAAACACCGACCGGACCCTCCATAAAAGTGATGGGAATGAAGACCGAAATCATAATGAGGGTGATCGCGATAATGGCGCCTCCAATCTCACCCAAGACCCTTTTTGAAGCCACATAAGGACTTAAGTGCTCCTGCTCCATCTTGGCGTGAACGGCTTCGACCACCACGATCGCATCATCCACCACGATGCCGATGGCCAACACCAAAGCGAACAAAGTAATGAGGTTGATGGAGAGGCCAAACGCCTGCATCACCGCGAAGGTGCCGACCAAAGAAACCGGAATAGAAAGAATCGGTATCAGTGTCGAGCGCCAATCGCCAAGGAAAATGAAGGTCACAATGGCGACAAGGACAAACGCCTCAGCCAGGGTGTGAAGGACCTTATGGATCGATGCATCCAAGAATCTTGAGACGTCATAGTTGATCTCGTAGTCCATTCCCTCCGGGAAAGAGGCCTTCATTTCCTCCAGCTTCTCCTTGACGTCATCGATGACTTTTCTGGCGTTGCTGCCATAGTTTTGATTCAGTACGATAGAAGCCGATGGATAGCCGTCCTTATCAGAATAGATACTCCAGAATTCACTATTAAGATCAACCGTTGCAATATCCTTGATACGAAGTATTTCTCCTTGTGAGTTAGCCCTAACAATGATGTCACCATACTCTTCTGGTTTATTAAACCTTCCCTTATAAACCAACACATATTCCTTCGATTGCGCCGTAACACCCGTACTTTGACCCAAACGTCCCGGACGCCCTATGACACTTTGCTCTCCAATAGCCTTCATGACCTCTTCTGATGAAACGCTATAGGCACGCATCCGCTCGGGATTGAGCCAGATTCTCATCGCGTACTGTCGAGAGCCTAGGATTCTGGCTTGTCCGATACCATTGATTCGCTGAATCTCCGGAATAAGACTGACATATGCGTAGTTAAAGAGGAATTTCTGGTCTGCGTTTTTGTCTTTACTGAATAAATTGATATACATCAGCATGCTCGGCTGAACACGCTGAACCCAAATACCCTCAAGAACGACCAGCTGCGGCAGACGACTGACTTGGGTGTCAAGACGCGTCTTCACGTCAATCATCGCTTGAAGGGGGTCCACGCCGAGATCAAAGAGAACCTGAATGGTGGCTTCACCGGCACTGGTCGCATCAGAAAGGATATATCTCATGCCAGGGACACCATTGATCGCCCGTTCAAGAGTGATGATGGTGGAGTTGACAAGAACATCGCCACTGGCCCCTGGAAACGAGAGCGATACGGTTACCCGAGGCGGGGCAATATCTGGAAATTGGGAAACGGGGAGCGACTTAATCGATAGAAAGCCCATGAAAAGAATCAACAGCGATGCCGCTATCGCCATCACCGGACGATTGATGAAAATACTAAACATATTTTTAGACGTCTCGATGTGGTTATTCAGCCTGGAGGCGAAGGGTCGAGCGCAGCTCTTCTGTTGATAGCATTTTTACTTCAACAACGTCACCTGGATGCACTTTCCTCAAACCATCCATCAAAATGATATCGCTATCATTAACACCCTCTTTAATAAGGAAGTATCCAGGAATTTCCCCATCCACCTGAATCAATTTTTGAACAATCTTTTTTTGATCATTAACAACATAAACATACATCTTATCTAAGACCTCAAAAGTTGCCTTTTGCGGTATGACGAGCGTATTTTTTCGGGGAACATTCATAACGACTGTTCCGGTCTGCCCATGCCTTAGAATGTAGTCTGGATTGGGAAAGGTGGCTCTAAACTCGATGTTTCCATGCGTATTATCGAAATCCGCTTCGATGGTTTCGATAATACCCTCTTGATTAAATATTTGGCCATTAGCCAGTTTAAGTTGAACCTTTTTATAGGTATCACTATTGTTATGCATCTTATATTCAAGGTATTCCGTCTCTGGAACATTGAAATAGACCCACAACTTACTGATTTCAGAAAGTTTTGTAAGGAGTTCACCCTCTTCAAGAAGACTCCCATTCCTGGCCAAGAGATGATCCATAATCCCATCAAAAGGCGCCTTAATGTCGGTGAAGCTCAGATGCGTTTCCGCAAGCTTCACCTCCGCATTAGCCCTGTCTAGCCTTGCCTTGGCCATGGCCAATTCATTTTTTGATACGATATTCTTTTCAGCCAATCCTTTCGTATTGGTATACTCGATATTCATCGTACTAGCTTCGGCCTGCGCCTTCAGAAGCTCAGCCTGATAGATGTTGGGCATAATCTTGAACATCAACTGCCCTTTATGAACCATTTGCCCCTCATCGACGTAGATATTTTCTAAATATCCCCGCTCAAGGGCTCTTACCTCGATATGCCTAATGCCATGAACCTGGCATACATATTCCTTTTTTATATTGATATCTTCACGGAATGGAGTGGCCGCCTCGTATTTCGGTGTTTCGTGATGCTCTTCTTCATGGGGCTGACAACCCGCCATCAATAATGATATTGAAATCAGTGAGGTATAGAGCTGAGCTTTATTGATCATTTTTAAGGGGCTTTATGTTCGGTTGATTGCACGCACTGGGTCGACGCCTCAGTCTGAAATGTTTGGGCATCGACAGGCCTATGGCGCGCGAAGATGCCTAGTGGCCCATGATGAAAAACGCATTTTTAACCTTGGGGCCAACAAAGACCCTTTTGCCTCCCATGACCAAAGAGATTTTTTAAGGCCGATCGAGCGTAGACATGGGCCCTCATCAGATTCATAAGCAGATTCCGAGCCAACGAGGTCAAGGTCGAATATCACATGGATATCAGATGGTTACAGATCCATCATCAGATCCTTTGATCATTTCAATCGCGATACCGGTGCATTGAAACCTTCGCCATGGCTCAATTCCTTCATCTGATTGGGAGAGCAAGGCTGATCGCTTCAGGTCAGTGAGATGCTGCCACCTCACTCGATGAGGGGGCTTAAAGGGCCAGCTTTTTTTAAAATTCGACGTGGGCCCTAAGGCCATAGATGTTGACTGGGCCACGATCGGCGTTGTAGGCAGGGTTTGCGATGAACTGATAATCGGCACTAATCCAAACGGGATTAAAGACGTTATAGCTATAAAAAAGATCGACGCCGTGTTCTGAGGCTTGCTTGATGGCACCGTCACCAATGAAGCCGTCGATACCGCCCATCCCCAAATATTGCGCATGGGTTTTGGAGATCCACCCTTGGGAGTACCCAAATCCAACCAAGTCTCGCTCGCGGCCCCAACGCTCCCCTTTGATTAAGGTTCCAAGGGACAGGGAGCGATCGGTCGAGGTGTAGGAATAGACTTCGGTGCGGCCATCGTTGTACATCCCCCGAATAAAGACGCCCATGTCCGAGGTGATCTGCTGCTCAAAATTGATGCCGATACCCATCTTGATGTTGGCTGTCCGCGCCCAACAAAGATCAGGGGCGCCACTGTTTTGAGAATCGTAATTAAAGCTGGTACAGGTGGTCGCGTTATATTTTTGGGGATTGGAGTCAAAGATCGCAATCGCATCTTTGAAGCTCCCCATATTTTCTCGATTCCTGAACCCGAGAATTCGAATGACACCCGGTTGATCAAACAGCTCGTGGTTATGCTCCACTTCAATCTGATCGCCATAGTACTGAAAGATATTCCAGTCCAAGGTCAGCTGGTTTGGGTGATAAGGCGCGATGAATCGCCCCCATCGAAGCGCCCACTCATCATGAAAATACTGCGCCGTGAGACCCCAGGTATAACCACGGGCATCGGCTGCAAAGTCAAAGGCCGCATAACTTAAAAAAGCCATATTGAGAAACTGTCGCCGAAGGTCCCCGGAAAACCGGTTTTTATCGAAGACATCAAGGACACTGTAGTTGCCGGCGGTGAGGACCAACCGCTGGCTTTTCTCGGTGGTTCCGAGCTGAAGCGGATCGGATTCGATGAGGACATCACTCCCACCAAACCCAAAACTCTGCTTGTAATAAACCCTGGACAAATAGACCGCAGGAAGTTCCTGCCCATTCTTCTGGAGCTCAAAGTTTTGGATCACGCTCCCCAAACCCTTGAGGTTTGAAAGTGGCCGCTCGGAAATGATTTCAGGCGCAGCATAGACTTCTCCCCCATCCCAAAGCTTGACCCCCACATAAGCACTGGCGGTCCCCGTAAAGGTCGTCTCATGATTCGGCAGAAGAGAATTGGGGCTGCCATTCAAGTTGGTATAAAGCGCGTGAAACGGCGGCTTCCACTGGTAAATGTAGGTGGCCTGACCATACGCATTCCACGATTCATCGGTGAGATCATGAAGCCCCTCATCAGAGAGGACGTTCATAATGTCAAATTCGTCTTCCTCACGGCCATCGGGCTCCGCAGACTCCGCCATGAGCCGGGCAGAAGACAAGAGGGACAAGACCAGAAAGAGCGTTCTAATCCAATTCACGGGGGCTAGAAGAGGGCGCTGGCGAACAGAAGAGGCAACAAGGGCCCAACAAGACTGGCCACCCATATCGCATCGATACTAAGGAATTGGGCTAAAGGGCCACATCAAAAGAAAAGGATGGTGCTGCCCAAAGAAATACAACATGATGCGGTTAGGTGAATCATTATCCTTGAGCCACAATAATAAAACCACCTCGTGCCCATCATTATTCATGTCCTCGTAGGGATTTTGGCGGCAGGTTTAGCGGATGCACTTTGGGGCGACCCTTCTCCTCTCATCAGCCTCCCCTACGTTGCCGTAACCGGCGTCAATCTCTCGTTCATGGCGTGTTTTTTTCATCTCAAAAGAACACGCTTTGAATCTGAACAGCAGCCCCTCATCCAGCGTTTACTCGTGACTTGGGGCAAAGCCCTGCTGGTCACAGCCGCGCTGCTCTATCTCTCTGGGGCGAGCGCCGCGATCAGCCCGCATTGGTTGATGGGCTGGTTCAGTCTAAGCGTCATCGGTTCTGGTCTCATGGACTTGGGATTCCTCCAGTTCAGGAGGCGGGGCCACTCAAACCTTCCCGTCTGTCGCATCGCTATCGTGGGTTCAGGCCCTGAAGCCCAAAGATTGATTGACCATCTATCAAGGGCCAAAGGGGGTCATTACCAGATCCTCGGGGTCTTCGATGATCGGCGAACCGAGCGCTTCAAAGAAGACCATGACACGTCAGAACATCGCCCAAAGGTTCTCGGGAATACAGAGGATCTGATTGAATTCAGTAAGACCACCCCCCTTGATCGCATCATTATCGCGCTACCGATTCGAAGTAATTCAAAGATTCATGACCTCATTCAAACCATCAGAGTGATCCCGGTCCAAATTGATATCTATCTCAGTCCTTTTAACAACGCACATCATGATCTCGCCTACGAGCAACTTGGCAGAGCCGCCATGCTCCGAGTGGTTAGGACACCGATCGGACCTTGGAGCTTGGTGGTCAAGCGGATGATGGATCTCGTGCTGACCAGCCTCGCCATCCCTTTTCTTGCCTTGATCTGCCTCCCGATCGCTTTGGCCATCAAAATCGAGAGCAAAGGTCCTCTTTTTTATCACCAGATGCGGGGGGGTTATCAATCCCAGCGCTTCCGTCTTTATAAGTTTAGGACGATGTTCGAGAATGATGTGGCTGGCAAGATGGTTCAGGTCACCGCCAACGACCCTCGCATCACCCCCGTTGGAAAAATCCTTCGGCGATTCAGTCTCGATGAATTACCGCAGCTCTTCAATGTCTTTATTGGAGATTTGTCCTTGGTCGGGCCAAGACCACACGCCACCGAAATGGACGAGGTCTATCTCGACCAGCTGGACCAATATATTTCACGCTATCGGGTCAAACCGGGGCTAACGGGTTGGGCTCAGATCCATGGCCTTAGAGGCATTACCGATACCCCTGAAAAAATGAAAAAACGACTCCGCTATGACCTTTATTACATAGATCACTGGTCGCTGGGGCTTGATCTTCTGATCCTTTTAAGAACGTTTCGTATCGTGATGAATGGCAGGAATGCGGTCTGAATATGGCAACCTCCCATCCATCCAAAACCCCTTCCCTTAAAAAATTGGATACCTTACGGTTCTCTCGTCGAGTCCTCTTCCTGCTGATGGCTCTGCTCTCGATCGACCCCCTTTGGGCACAAACACCGTCGCTCATGAAGGGTGTTAATTTGAGTCATTGGCTCACCTATGATGGACGACAGCCCATCACCGAGAGAGACATGACCATGATCAAAGCCCATGGCTTTGATCATATTCGGATCCCCTTTAACCCTCAAAATCTAGGCTGGATGCTCGATGCACCCCAGCTTAAGCCACTCCCCTTTGAGCGACTGGATGCAGCCATTCGGCTCGGGATCAAGACCGGGCTCAACATCATCATCGACTTCCACCCCGAAGAAGCTCTGAAGCAGCAGATTGAAGAGGATCCTACCGTCCGCGGCAATTTTATTGCGGCTTGGGCCCAGATAGCCAAGCATTATGCGTCTTGGCCAGAGCAGCGCCTGGCCTTTGAACCTTTGAATGAACCCCAGTTTTGGAACTCCGATAACCCAGAAGGCTGGATCTCATTGCGCGACGATATCCTTAAAAGCATCAGAAAGCACGACCTAAAGCACCTCGTTCTGCTGTCCGGTTTTCATGGCGGAGGACTCGAAGGGCTCCTTCAAACACCCCCCTCAGAAGACCCGCTGATCCTCTATACCTTCCATTATTACGACCCCCAGCTGCTGACGCATCTCGGGGCCACCTGGGAACCCTACAGTAGCAACGTCAACAGCATGTTCTCGGGGCTTCGATACCCGAGCGACCAAAACAGAGATGAAAACATCCTCTTGAATGACAATGGCAATAACAATCGATCTCTCGTGAACCGCGCCCTTTTTGACTATGAGGCCCAGAACTGGGGGTATGCACGCGTTCTGAAAGATATCCAGCGGGTCGCCACATGGGCGGCAGCCCATCAGGTTCCGGTGATCTGCAATGAATTTGGAATTGCTCGGATCGCGATTGAGCAAAAAACGCGGGCGGCCTGGCTCCATGACGTCAGCACCGCACTAGAGTCTCAACAAATGGGATGGACCGTCTGGGATTATGCCGATGTCTTCGGCATCAGCGCCCTTACGAAAAATCAACGACTGACGGCCGATGGCGTTGAGGTTCCCATGAATGGCCAACCACCCCACCGACAATTCATTGAAGAAGATCTTATCGCCCTGATTAAATCGAGGGCGACAGCAACCACCCCCGCCCAAAAGCTTGAGCCTCCGCCTCAGTAAACTGCCGGCAGTCGAAAAACAAGGAGGCCTTTGTGTTTAAATGCAGACTTTATGCTGACAAGTTCATCGGCCTGTCGGCAACGTCGCCATCATTTCATTTCCCATTTCTCCGCGGCCGATAAAAACGATCGACATGACTTCCCCATCAGCGACCCCTCAGAGCGCCGTTTCGAGAGAAGAAGCGATCACTCTTTTCAATCTCTTGAACCCAGGCCTCACCCCAGGGGAAGGCAAGATCATTGAATTCATCGCCGCTAAACCGAGGGAAGGCACCTCAACGATCGCCCGCGCCCTCGCGCTGATCGCCATGGAATATAGTCCCCACCCGGTCCTGCTCATCGATTTTGGTGCCGGCCAAAACAGTCAGACTCATTTTTTCAGCCAACCCGATCAGACGGCTCGCTATGGAAAATTGAGCCCCTTCAGCGACTGGCGGATGGACCCAGCGGCCCTCTCGCATCCAACGCCAGGGGTTCAAACACCCGACCTAACCCTCATGAAGGTCGGCGATTCTTCATTGATCCTCGCCACCGTTCAAACACATTCGGGAGAAAACATTCATCTTGGCGGCGCCCCCCGGTTCTGGAACGCCGCCAGAAAAGAAGCCGTGTTAACGATCGTTGATGCACCCGATGCGGCCACCTCTTATACCGGTATCGCTATCAGTGCGAATATGGACGCCGTCGTCCTCGTCGTCGCGGCCGAAATGACCCGATCACCGATTGTCCAGAACCTCGCTGAAAAACTTGAGGCTCAAAATGCACCTATTGCAGGCATCACCTTCAATAAAAGAAAGCTCTACATCCCCGATGGGGTTTATAAGTGGCTTGAGTTTTTATAATGAGGTCATGGCAGCATGACCTTGAAGGACCAGGATCAAAGCTCAACGGCCGGACCATAGGGGGCGTCATACTGGCACTCGCGATAACCCCCTCGATCGGATATCCAGACAGTCTTCAGCCACCGATCATTCCAGGCTATCTCATCAGCCCCCGCTCTCAGGAAAGGGCTACCGAAGGCTCAGAACCGATGGGCCGACTCAATTCCGAGGCGGATGCACCCCAGAAAGATTCACACTCCTTTGAAGGCAGTGACTTCAATGAAGATCGACCGCCCCCTTATGTCATTCTCCTTGGCCGGAAGAACCGTGATCTCGCCAATCCTTCAAGATTCATTCAGCCGGACCAACAAAAAGATACCTGGCTTAGGTTTTATCCAAGAAATCTTGAGTACTTTTTAAAAGAAGGCGCCGTTTCGAAAAAATCTCCGGCCATCAAACATCTGATTCTCCGTACGCTTGGCGCAAAGCCTTATAAACAGTGGGATACTCTCCCGGGGAGTCCCTACCCGATGCTGCAGGTTGAATCGTCAACCGGGCAACTACTCAATCGATTAGATGGCACGATTACAGGCCTTAGAGCATCGAGTGATAGCGCCCTTGACCTTTTCATTGGTGATGATGGCGAGATCGCACTCCGTCATACCCCGATGGAACTCAAGGTCATCACCTTGGAAGGTGAATACAGGATCACCGTCAGACGAAATGACCTGAACAGTCGGTGGCTGGATTAACCGGTCCTCTGTCACATCAACCGCATCAAGATACGCCCATGAGATATCCCCTCCAGCCCGTTCTGACGCTCCTGATATCGGCCTTCCTTTTAACCGGCTGCCCTCACCTCGAACCGGTTGAAAGCCAGCGAGAAGCCTTTGAGACCTGGAATGAGGCCCAATCGGGGTATCGCTTCTTGCCAGGCGACGAACTCGACATCAAGCTCCTCTATAACCCTGAATTCAGTGATCGCGTTATCGTTGCGCCCAATGGAAAGATTTATCTCGACCTCGTGGGTGGCGTTAATGTCCTTGAAAAAAGGCCGGAAGAGGTCGCAGAAGAGGTACAGCGCCTGTTTTCTCGTGACTTAAAACACCCCGAGGTCACGGTATCCCCAAGGCAGTTCGGCTCCCAGGTGATCTACGTCGCAGGGGAAGTCGTCAAACCCGGGATGATGAAGCTCGCCTATGGCATGAGCGTGTTACAGGGGGTCCTCGAGGCCGGTGGCCTTCTCGATACGGCAAACCTTGATGAGATTATTCTCTTAAGAAGAACACCCAACAACACCTCGATGCTCAGAACCGTCAAGCTTCGGGAGATTCTGGAAGGAAAAGCCCCCAAGGAAGATGTCCGCCTTCAGCGGTTTGATATCGTCTTTGTCCCAAGGTCCGATATCGCGCAAGCCGACCTTCATGCCTCACAGTACGTCGATAAATTGATTCCGGTCCAGCGCTCCGCCTTCGTTGGGTATTATCCGGGACTTAAATAACGCCTTTATGGCGCCGTCTCAAGCGGCACCTGAAGACAGCGCCCTCCAGCGCTGAGCCGGTTTTTTGAATAGCAAGCTTCACCAAAGGCGCAATCCACCGAGAAGGCGCAGGTTTTAGATCCTTTGGAAACGCCTTGATCTTTCTCCTCAGAAGGCTTTTCTCGGAGTCCATCAAGGGGCGGCTCGTGGAGGGTACACACCCCGCCGCCGTCAGCCTCCACCTTGAAGATACAGTGGCCTACTGAGCAGGCGTCATCGCTGTCACAGCCTAGATCCTCCGCCTGAAGGGGGCCCCCTGTCAGGATTAAAAAGATCAGGAGGGCGCCAATAGCTGAGATGCCTCTTGGATTCAGCAAAGCGGCCCTATCCCCATGAGCGATGCCGGCCAAGCTCCTCTTTACTCTGCCTTTAGAGCTCTTCATAGCCAAGCATCCTTTCAAGATCCAACGTCATGGATCGGGTTCGCCCAACGGTTTCAATCGGAAGCGGATAAAACCATCGGAGCAAGCGCTTCAGAAAACTCTGAGGCAACGCCTCAAGCATACGA
This sequence comes from uncultured Methylococcus sp., assembly GCA_903835265.1. Classification (GTDB taxonomy): domain Bacteria; phylum Pseudomonadota; class Gammaproteobacteria; order Methylococcales; family Methylococcaceae; genus UBA6136. The sequence goes on along the minus strand of CAILMG010000174.1, from coordinate 3,599 downwards.
CTCGTGCGATTGGAGATCGCCAGCACGGCGCCATCGGGCCGAGCCTCCCAAGCTACCAGAGTGTCCTCAAAGCCATAACGCTTACAGAGGGTGACAGGGTCCTGACTTTTAAAGCAGCTGAGCATCCTGATCTTAAGATCAAGCTCTTTTTGGGTCATCTCGAGACGGTAGAGGGGGCGGCCATCGATCCCATCAGGAGACCCCCGATACTGGATGAGGCCAAACAACCAACGCGCGCATAAGTTGATGACCTTCTGGGGCGTGTATTTCAAAGAAAGGAAGGGGCTATATTCAGGCGCCTCATAAACCGAGACACCCACCTTTGGGAGAAGGTGTTTTGAGACGAGATGATTCAGAAGATCATGTTCGATATGGCCCCCTTCAAACAGCGGCATGACAATCATCGTTGGCTTGAATTGATCGATCACCCGGCCGAGACTATCTACAGCCCCCTTCTGATCCTCATCATGCCGGTCCTTCTCCTTCGAGAAAAGATGGAGATGGTCGATGGACTCGGGGCCGACACCGATCAGGCTCCACGCATGGATCGCCTCCTGTTGTCGAAGCAGGGCCGTTTCTTCAGATTCATCCTGAACCCCATAGACGATCCGAATCGCCCCCTGAAGCTTCGCCGCCTGAATAGCCAAGCCGCCGGCGGTAATCACACAATCATCTTGATGAGGTGCCAGAATCAGAAGCCTTGTGGGCCTTTGAAGATGAAACGGTCGACGCTCTTTTTGGAGCCTGAGGATCGCTCCAGTGACGAGGACCGAAAGGCCTAGATAAAAAACAAAAGGTATCGCCCACAGCGAGAACCCCTGCCCCAAACCCTGATGGAACGACAAAAATCCCATGAGGCCACTCACTCCTAGGAGGCTCAAGAGAACAGCGAGGGGATCCTGAGTAACCCAGAGGAAAGGAAGCCCAGAGGCCTTGCCCTTAGGGCCACTCATGAGCCCTCCCCCAGCAAAATGTACTGCCGAATTCGGGAGGCCAGTTGGGCTGCATGCTCATCCAAGAAACCGCATCTCCCAGAGCTTAATGACGCCATGGCCTTCGTCATTGTCCCTTCAAAGTCATGTTCCGTCATGGCCATGAAGAGACCATCTCGCTGACGAAGCCATTCCAAATCATCTAATTGATGATCGCTGGTGTGTTCATGATAGGCCACCCGCCGCGGCATCAATACCAGGGATTTGCCTAATTCGAGCGCACTGATGATGGTCCCCATTCCGACGTGGGCGACGATGATTTCAGCGGCCTCAAGCGCCGCTCTGAAATCAGCAGGCGACATCGACCGGGTGTAACGGAGATGGCTTGGTTCAAAATCTCCTGATCCAATCTGAGCAAAGACGTCAGCCGATGGATGGGCCTTCGCCCAAGCATCCACCGTTTGAATCAAACGATCAAAAGGTTGATTGGAGCCCACCGTGACAAAGATCAAAGGATACTCCCCCAATAGTCAGGGCCCTTAGGTTTGCTTAAGGCCGGCCACTGGGTCAGCCAGACAGAGGCAAAGGGTCGTGCAAGGCGCCCTGACAATGACAGGGTCTTAGAGTTAGCAAGACTATCGATCCAGAGGGTTCTTGCCCCCATCAAGCGCCCGAGGATCAGTGCCATTAACCCTGGGGCGGCGCCGGTGGTGATGACCACATCAGGCTTTTCCCGCCAAAGAATAGGGATGAGTTCAAACAGGAGTCTTAAAAATTTCAAGCGATCCCATCGATTAGCATCTTGAATCAAATAAAACCGGTTCCCCTCGACATCGCCGCTATAGGCTGCATTCACCGTGGCAAAAGCCATATCCATTCCTTCGAAGGCGGATCTAAGATGCATTAACTGGACCCAATGCCCGCCCGCCGAACAGACCGCTAAAACCTTGATGGGGGTTTTTCTGAAAGCCAAAGGCCCCTTCGCTGATGCTTCAAGGACCTCTCGATAAAGGCTCTCGATCATGGGAAGGATCTGATTCTTGGTGAAATGCTGCCGAATCAAAGATCGTGCGGAACGACCCATCAGGATTCGAAGCGTAGGATCCCCCTGAAGTCGAAGCAATTCAATCAACAACGCCTTCCGATCACCCGCAGTAATCAAGAGGCCATCAACACCGTGGGTGATCACTTCTGGAATCCCGCCGACCCGGGTCGCAATCACCGGAAGTCCAAGTGCCATGGCCTCAAGAATCGCCATCGGCATCCCTTCGTGATAGGACGGCAAGACGAGACAGTCCGCCTGCTCTAAAAGAAGGGTCTTTTGGTCATCATTGACCCACCCCAAAAACTCAACCGATCCCCTAAGCCCCAGCGTCTCAACTAACGCTTGAAGCCTTTGATCATCCCCCGTTCCGGCCAGTAATAGCCGAGCCTCAGGAGACACCTTCTGAAGAGATTTAAAAGCATAAAGGAGATCAGAAATCCCTTTGCGCTCAATCAACGCCCCGAGAAAAAGGACCGTAAAAGCCTTTGATGGATGTTGCTTGAGTGGGATCTCTTTCAAGGGAACATAGTTTGGGATCACCACCACCTTCGCCTTCGGCGCAATCGATCCTAGCCAGTGTCTCAAGGCTTTTGAGAGAACGATCACCCCCTCCGCCCGCTCCAGGGTCTTTTGAATACATCGCTGACGGAAGGGACCTAAGGATTCATAAAAAACCTGAAACTCCGAACCATGGAGATGGAGGATGGCGGGTACACCAAACCACCCCGCCATCGCCATAAGCGCCGATTTTCGCCAGAAGCTTCCCCTCATGGCGAGGTGGACGTGCAAAAAGGAGACCCGCTGTTGAAGCAACAAGACCAAAAGCTTCAAGCCCGCTTGAAAGGCCATCCAAAGACGGAAGAGGAGCGTCCCCTGATCGTGGGTCCAAAGCGATTGGAATCCCCACTGATCGATCAAGCCATCGCGGCGATAGCCCTTAACCACCTCCAAGATTCCTCCTGGTTGATGGGTCGAGAGCATGAGAGGCGTCCGTTTCATCACTGATCAGATGGAGCTTTGAGAGGGTCCCAGGGAGTATAGAATCGACGATTCCATAACGAGAAATGCCACAACTCATAACAGCCGATGACCCGGTTCTTAAGAGGGAGAGGGAGTTTCTGGACGATCCCCTTGAGGCTCTCAATCAGCCATCGCTTCGAACCCAAGGCCGCCGCTTCAGTTTTTTTGGGGGGGGTTAAGACGTCTTCATAGATCATCCGATAGCGAGATTGAATCGGATATTCTAAGAACGGGGCAACCGCACTGATCCGGGTCGCTTCAACCATCATCGTGATAGGGCTTTTTGAAAAAAGGCAGACCGGTCTTTTGACCTCCAACGCATCGGTCACCCGATAACACTGTCGGCTTAAGGCCAATTCAGCGCTCAAAAAGGGATACTCCTCGAGAATAACGTGATGCAATTGAAAGCCATGGGCAGGCTCTAAGACCCTAAAAAAGAGATCGGGGCTGAATTGATAAAAGGCCTGACCACTTTGATTATTGCAAAGGGTAAAGATAAAAAGTTGGCCACCGGTTTTGACCATATTGAGGCAGCTCGTGAGGGCCACAGGGTAGTTAAAAACATGCTGGATGGTCCCCCCATCAATGACGGCATCGTATTG
>CAILMG010000173.1 GCA_903835265.1 uncultured Methylococcus sp. | reverse complement strand
GCAAGCGGACTGCTGCCGAACTCGCCGGGACCACCTGCAGCTTTTCGTTGTTTTTCGCCAAAATACCTGTCACAGAAACTTTTTGCCCAAGCTTCAATTTCATTCGGTTCTGCAAACTGACATAAATTCCCGCAGTTTGATCTTGAATGGCAAAGCCTTGGTCACCACTTGAAGAGCTTTGGGTACCCGGGGCTACGGTAACGATACCGCTGATCGTCACTTCGCTCCCCAAAGCATCCGCCCTTACTTTTCTTATCGGCGCCTGCGTATTCCACGGCAAAGTGGACACCCATTCCACGCGAAACTGGACAGTGATTCCATAGCAAACTGGACACCTGTTCCACGTCAAACTGGACAGTTTTTGTAGCGTTTCGACGCATGGGATAACCGCCATGGCACTCTGGTGATTTCACTGGAGATGCTGATGGCCAATAAGAGGTTATCTATGCGAAAGATTGAAGAGGTCTTACGGCTGCATTTTGTAGGCGGTCGATCGAATCGTGAGATCAGCGAAGTCATTCGGGTTTCACCCACAACGGTGGGTGATTACCTTCGTCGAGCGAGGTTTGCGGGTCTTAGCTGGCCCTTACCTTCAGGGATGACAGAGGCGGCTTTGGAGGCCAAGCTGTTCCCTTCGTTGCCGCCATCCAATGTGCGGCGACCAGAGCCTGACTGGGCCATGATTCATCGAGAACTGAGTCGTAAGGGTGTCACCCTTGAGCTCCTCTGGCAGGAGTTTCGAGAGCAGCATCCTGATGGGTTCCAGTACAGCGCTTTCTGCCAGCACTATCGCGCCTTTGCTCATGCACTTCCCGTCACACTAAGGAAGAGCCATACACCGGGCGAAGAGCTATTCGTCGATTACAGTGGGCAGACGATGGGGATTATCGATCCCAGAACGGGGGAATTTAAACAAGCCCAGATCTTTGTCGCCGTTTTAGGGGTCTCGAACTATACCTTTGTCGAAGCCACCTGGACCCAGGGCTTGGCCGATTGGACCGGCTCACATGTGCGATGCCTCGAGTTCATGGGCGGTGTTCCTGCGGCCATTGTTCCAGACAATCTCAAGAGTGGTGTTACCAAGCCCTGCTTTTATGACCCCGACATTAATCCTAGCTATCAGGATTTTGCTCGTCATTACGATGTGACGATATCGCCAGCACGCGTTCGGAAGCCACGTGACAAGGCCAAGGTTGAGGCCGGCGTGTTATTGGCGCAACGGTGGATATTGGCCCGCCTCCGTCATCTGCAGTTCTTCAGCTTGGCCGAGGTTAATCAGGCCATCAGCCCCTTATTGATGCAGCTGAACCAACGTCAGTTCAAAAAAATGCCCGGATCACGCCAAAGTGTATTTGAGGCGATGGACTATCCGGCTCTTAAGCCATTGCCCACCGTTCGTTATGAGTTCGCCGAGTGGAAACAGGCCACCGTGGGTATCGACTACCACATTGAAGTAGAGCGTCACTATTACTCCGTACCTTATCGATATGCACGCCAGAAGGTTGACGTCCGATTCACCGCAAATACCGTTGAGGCCTTCAGTAAAAGTGAACGCATTGCCTGTCACCTAAGATCATGGGTGGAAGGACACCACACCTCTATCGCCGAACATATGCCCCCTTCTCATCAAAGCGTAGAGGGATGGAATGGACCCCGTTTTTTGGCTTGGGCAGCAAAGATAGGACCCAAAACCGAAGCGGCAATTGATCAGGTTCTCAGGTCGAGAAAATATCAGCAACAAAGTTATCGAAGAGCTCTTGGCATTCTCCGCCTCGACAAAAGTTATGGCGCAGAGCGTCTAGAGGCCGCCTGCGCAAGGGCCATCAAAATCCAGTCCGTGACCTATAGGAGTATCCATTCCATCTTGAAGAATGGCCTTGATCGCCTTGATGCCAACAAACCCAAAAATAACCCCACCAGCAATCACGTCAACGTGCGTGGCCCTGACTATTACCACTAAAGGAGGTCCTATGCTCACTCACCCCACCCATGAACAACTCATTCAGCTCCGACTGTTTGGGATGGCGAAAACACTCGCCGAACAGAATCAGATGCCTGACGCTCAGCAGATGTCGTTCGAGGAACGTCTGGCCATGATGGTTGATCGAGAAATGACAGAACGTGAGAACCGACTCACCTCAAACCGTCTGAGGCGTGCCAGACTGAAGCAGCCCGCCGTCGCAGAAGATATCGATTACCGACACCCCAGAGGCCTTGATAAAACCATCTTTAGGCGTCTACTTATGGGTGACTGGGTTAAAAGCCATCAGAGCGTATTAATCACAGGTTCCACAGGTGTGGGTAAAACCTACTTGGCCTGCGCACTCGCAAATGCCGCCTGCCGACAAGGTCGGGTCGCGCTCTATCACCGATTACCCCGGCTTTTTGATGAACTGAATCTGGCCAGGGCCGATGGCCGGTATGCCAAAGTCATGGCAAACCTGGCTAAAGTCGATGTATTGATTCTGGATGACTGGGGACTAGCCCTTCTTGATGATGAGAGAAGAAGAGATCTTCTGGAGATATTGGATGAACGCTATCAAGTTCGCTCCACGATCATTACGAGCCAATTACCGGTTAGTCATTGGCATGACTCTTTGGGTGATTCAACGATTGCTGATGCCATCTTGGATCGACTTGTACACCATGCTCACCATCTCAATTTGGCCGGCGAATCACTGAGGAAATTAAAGCCAAAATTGACGGAAGAGCTTGATCCCGAGTAAAAAGAAAACTCCCTAGCGTCGCTTCGCTCCGACTGTCCAGTTTGCCGTGGACTGAGTGTCCAGTTTCAAATGGAATGACTGTCCAAATTCAGTGGAATACGCAACCTTTCTCCCTACACTGCGAGGAAGCAAATCTTCCGAATCGGATAAGGCGGGTTTTCTCAGGGTGAAG
>CAILMG010000172.1 GCA_903835265.1 uncultured Methylococcus sp. | reverse complement strand
GGTCTTTTCTCCGACGGTCATGTGGGCGAGTAGTTCTTGACTATCGATGCGCCGCTGACTGTTGTATTTATCGCCGATCATGAGGCCATGGCTGTGATGAAGAATCCGCCACACCCCTTCGAAAAAAGCATCTCCCTCACGGCCAAAACTGCCTTGCTGCTCTCGCCAAAGGGACCAGTTGATAGAAGTCTTCGGCACATCACTCCCTGGTTGATCCTCCAAAGGCGAGCGAACCAGGGCGAGGGACGCCTGATCTCTCTCCGTGTGAAGCGATTCCACCGCGCCCAGCTGAGATCGGCTGAGGCTGACATCCAGCAGGGTTTCCCGGAGTTTTTCAGCGAGGTGATGGGGCGCCAGTTGCATCAACTTTTCGAAGCTTTGATCCCATTCGGTGCCTTCACGGTGTTTCTCTGCGGCGATGATGAAATCAAGAATCTGTCCGACTCGAATGGTATTCATGTCTTTAAACAGGCTCGAATCCTGTTTGATGAGGAGGCCGATGGCAATGATCAGTTCCTGAATCAGCACCTGTAGACTGAGATGATCCGGGTTATAGCGTCTGATGGCGTTGAGTATCTCCGAGGAATCCATGGGTTTTCGGATCGTCGCCTTGCCGCTGTAAGACTTTCCAACGGTCAGCGCATGTTGTCGCACCAGAATTTCGGTGACAGCCTGTTCAAGGTCAATATCGTATTTTCCTAACAAGGCGGAGATAAGACGGACCATTCGCCAGTCGTGGTGATTGCTGGCCCATTGATAAAGGGATTCAAGATGCGCTTCGAGTGAGGCGCTTCTATTCGTTGTTCTGAGATCCAGCAAGTGATGCAGCCCATGTCGGCTGACCAGGATGGTTAGGAGATCAAGCTGCTCATAGGCATGTTGACTGGCTTCGAAACGCCGAATCAGTTCGTGATCCTCGGCGATTTCAAGGGCAATGAGAGGACCGCTATAGGCCCTATCCATGGAGAGAATAGGCTCATGGAGTTCAGCACCACCGCTTAATTCAGGCCCCTCCTGTTCAGCGCCCAACTGGAAGTTATGAAGGAAGGCGATGCGCTCAAAGGCGGTATCCTCTGAAAATTCAGAGAGGCGACAGACCCTGACGGGGATATCGGTCGCTTCCCCTTGGACCAAATGCTCGAGGAACGACAGGAGAACTTCCCCATCAGGCCCTTCGATCATGTTGGGGTGGACATCGATGACCAGGAGAGGTTTTGAAGGGCTATCCCAATGATGGCTGATATAGGCCAACTCAGTTCGGAGTCGTTCAATCAGAAGGGTGTTGTCAAGAGCGAGGTAAAACCCCTTCTGATTGATGAATTGTGGGATGAACATGACCGGAACGCCGGCAAGGAGATAGGCTTTTGAGGTCGCCAGGGTTCTCAGTTGTCGGTAGGGTCGCCCGGTCAGCCCCATTCGATCGTTACGACCTATCTGTCGATAGGCCAAGGAGAGTTCCCTCGCATCGCGAACTTCTAAAGGAGCAATCTCCTCGCGGGTTTGGGATGGGATGCCGCGACGAAGGAGTTTCTGCTGGATAGACGCACTCTCCGCCAAAAGGGCCACTTGCACGGTTACCTGTGAATGGGGTTGTCTTGTGATATGCCGGTTTAAAGGATCAATATCTTTCGGGATTAACCAACCATCGTGCATTAAGGAACCCAGAATGTAGAGACTCTGGGCCCAGACGAGAGGGATATTCTCATTGGGAACGCGCGGCGTTGATCCTGGATGTTGGCGCTCCTCCTCGATGAATTCAGCCGGCACTTGATAGAGTTCCGGGAGCAGATGTTGCCCATCCCGTTCGATGGTCAGTGTCTCAAGTTTGGCTCGGAGCCGGTTAGCTTCTTCCTGATCACCGCGGTAAAGGCTACCCAACAACTGATAGGTCAGAAAGAGCGGCCATTCGCATTCGATATGAGCGAATGCTTTGAGTTCATGGGGCTCATAATGGAGTCGGTTTGGATCCTCGATCACGGTCTGGTGGCCATCCAGCAAAAAACGTTTGCAGCCATAGGGACCCTCTAGTCGCGTTCTGATTTTATCCAGTGTGTCAGCAAGGACATTGGGATCGTCAATGGAGAACGCTGGATAACCCGCAATACTGAGAAGTGCCGCATCGACTTCCTTCGAGACGGATTCTCGCGGCAGGAGGGCGTTCAGGGTGATCCGGGTTCTAGCAATATCATCGCTAATGACGTGGATGATGGCAGCCTGACCGCCAACTTCACCAAAGAGATTAAAACCGGATAGTGCCTCAAGCGCTGCCTTGGCCATACCAATCGAACTGGCATTCAATTCGGCCTCGCCATGATTGAGCTTATGGCCTCTTTCCCAGATACCGTAATCGGGTGTTCGATAAGCGCGAGCAATGTAGTGGACCAGATTCTGGATGAAGTTCACTTCATCAATGGTGAAAATGATCCGCAACCCTGACGCTGTCATTTGCGCCAGCATCAAGAGATAGAGTGAGGTCGCATCGATCTGTAAGTGCCCCCAGGCTTCATCGCCAACGACGCTCTCCCCCGTCTTGGTGTCGTATTTGGCATGCAGCGCATCAAGGGGATCTTGGCTGTGTTTGAATCGTTCTACTTTGGCAGACTGACGCATCATGGCGACCAGAAGACCCCGCATCAGTTTGACAACACTCTGCTCAAGTTCATAAGCACGCCCCTCCGTATCGCCTTGTTTCCTCAATGCGATCGCGAGGCCCCAAGGGGCTAAGATGCTGTAAACATTGTCACGGACCCAGGCGTCCGTGTAGTTGCCGTGGTTAGTGATCGCCGTACTGGCGGGGAGAAGGCCGGTCACCCAATCCTGTCGGGCCAGAATAATGTTCTTTACTTCAAGCCAGTAATCTTCAAGAGGGGTCGCGTTGGCTTCCTGAGGCTTAGGCAAAGACTCTCCTCGGCCCAACAGCTGATGAAAAAAACGCCCAATGCTCTGGGTGTCCATGAATTACTTCGCCATCCTGACGCTGGATTCGAAGCGATTCCCTGCGGCCTTGAGAGAAATGATGAGCTCTAATCGGGTGATACCGAGAATGTCCGCCCAGGCGTTCAGCGACCATGTAGGGCACCCATCGCTGGGACTGACTTGATCAGCCAATGGGAGGTATCCCTTGTGGATCAAGTCGAAGTCCTCAATGGAATGGGGGATAGGCATTTTCCTTTGGTCGAGTGTCACGCCGGATGCCGGGTGTTTTTGACACCCACAATGCAGCGAACTACCCCGACGGAGAGTAGCTGCCGAGAGCACCTTCTCGGTTCCACAGAGACATTGGCAGAGATAGCGTGCTTCTTGATGGAGGCGGTCCACTTCATCCACGATGACCCAGTCGCCGATACGTTGTCCGAGCGCGAAGATCTGCCCCACGGGTAGCTCCTTGATGCTTGAAAGAAGAATGATTCTTTTTATGCAGCTAGCAATTCACAGGCCATCCTTCAGTCGTTCTCCTGTCCCAGTGGGAAATCTGATGGCTTAAAGCTTTCGGTGGCCTCCGGTGTTCGTGCGATCACGCGAATAATCGCCTCCAGTCGTCGTCCATACGCAGGTAGGAGGATCCGAAGTGAAACGGGGGTACCGGTCCAATGGTGTGCGTATTTTGCACAAAACAGGGGCTCATTCGATCAGTGTGATTCAAATGGTAAACAATTTGCCCTCGCCTGGACTCTTTCATCTTGGGTTTCCTTGAGCGAATCTGAGCCGGCCCCTTTTTATTACCGGAGATGGTTATGGAAATGTCTACGATTCTTGTGGTGACCTCCATGTTTGTTAGTCTCGGCATTTTGGTCGGCGCGGTCGTCAAGACGCTCGGCGATTCTGAGAAATGAACGGTGATTTGATGGGTTTTAGTGCCCATCGTTTTATTGATCTCCGCACATGAAAAAAGTCCTTGGGTGGGGGATGGTGTCGATATCCTATTCTTACTTCCCCCCACCTTCTTTCCTTAAAAAGTGGCTGAATCCCCTCTCTCGGCTGTCGCTGATCACCGCCGTGAGTTCCCCCCTCCTAGGATAACGATCATAAAGACCTTTGAATGCGATTCAATTTCCCGCGATCTCGGTGAAGGTTTATGATGCCTCACGATCATTAGCAGGACCCCCTTTCCGCGGGTCATTTTCAGGGGTGGATCTCAGACCATGGAATTATTGAGCAATATCGTCCGCGAAACCGCGGACAGTTTCGGGCTTGGCCATAAAGCGGGGCCGCTCGTCGCTGAAACGGCCAAAAGGCTATTTGAAGAACGCCTCGGGGGGCTTCAGGGCTTCATTGGACATCTCAAGGCAGCCGGACTTGAAGAAGAGGTGGGTCTTTGGCAGAACCCCAAAAAGCCGGTTAAGCCCATGGATCCAGCCGTCCTTGAAACCTTGCTTGGGCCTGCCAGCATTCAGGAGATAGGTAAAAAGCTGGGCCTTGCCAATGCGAGAGTACGAACGGCGATGGCCTTCGTGGTGCCCTTACTGATCCGTTACTTTGCCCTTGGTGAGGGGCTCCCATCGACGTTGCCCCCTCAAATGACTCAATTCTTTGAGCGCGACTTTTCTGCCGCTATCGCCCCTCGGAGTCTTCCCCTTGGCCATCGTCGGCGCGCACCTAAAAGGCGTCTCTCGGCGACGCTCGGCTGGAGCGTGGGGGTTCTTATCCTCTTGCTGTCGGGACTTTTCTTAGGTTTGGATATTCTTAAAAATCCAGCGCCACCGATCCCGCCTCCGGTACAAGAACCGCCTCCTCTGGTGGTCACGCCGCCGGACACTCCGGTGGTTGATATGACCAAGCCTCAGGCCAAACTTTTCATCCGCAATGAGGCGGGCCAGTTTTTCTTCAGTGGCACCGTCAATGGTTTTGAAGGAAAGACGAAGGTCATTGACCAGTTGCAAAAGTTTTTTGGACAACCCCGTGTTCAGGGGGATCTTCAAATAGATCCCTCCTTGGCCCCACCGCCTTGGTTAGCGATTATGGATCGGATTCTCCCCCAAATGGATATTCGAGGCCTCGATGTGCGTATCGATGGTGTCACCGTCAGGGTCGGGGGCTGGATCAATGAAGCCGATCGTGAAAGCGTGTTACGGAGCCTTAAAGGGGCTATGGGCTCAGGCTATCGCTACGGCTATCTTAGAAGCGAAGAAGTCGAGTTGTCTCAGGATGCAAAGCGCTTGGTGTTGAATCAGTTGGCGACCCTCCAGCCTGGCTATAAGCTGGAAGATCTGATCGCCATTCTTAATCGTTGGATGGTTCGCTTTGAAGAAGGCAGTTCGGTGTTTCCAGAGGACGCTCGGGAAGTGGTTGCACAAGTCTCGGGTATTTTAAAAACACTGGAACCACCGTTTGTTCTCGAAGTGGCCGCACAGACCTTCAAGCAGGCCTCACAGAGCCAAAGTCTTAGGCTTGCCCAAGACAGGGCCAATGCAGTTCGGGATGCCTTTGTCCAAGCAGGTTTTCCGGCCTCAAGGCTTAAGGCGCGGGGTCTCGTCAGTGACAAACCGTCAATCACAGAAGAGCCGTCTTCGGTGGCCTTTTGGAATCAACGGATCGAATTTAAAGTCCTTCAGGTCTGTGATGCTGTTTTCCCCTGTGAACTCACGGCCCCTCCACCCGTGCCTGCTAGGGAAAAAGCAGAGTCCATTGAATTACCGGCCGATATTGACCCGAACCGGGAAGATCCCCCCGCGGTCAAGCTGCCCCATACGATAAGGGCGCTGGATGGAGAGGTGATTGCGCCGAGATCTAGCGAGTCGGTTGGCCGCTCAAGGCCCCCCTCCCAGGATGAATCGGTCGCCCCTTTAAAAGACGCGACCCCGCAGCAGAAAAGTCCCCATCCATCATCGTCCCTGAAAGAACCGGCGTCTCTGGATCGGGCCGCTCGGCCACCGGCCGCTGATGCATTGCCGCCATCCCGCCCAAAGGCCAAATCCAAGCCCCCGACACCACCGCCACCCCCGAAGGAGCCTGAGTGGTATGACCCCTTCGGTATTTTCTAAAGTGATTTTCTTTGGCCGGTGATCATCCGGCCAGAGGCTCACTCTGTGGGGACCTCGTGGCTTTTGAGTTTGCGCATCTCAACCGGAGAAATTCGACCTTTAGAAGAGACCTTGTCGTAGATCTCGCCAAAGGCCTGCTTGCAATAGGGCAATGATTCCCGGAGCCGGTCATAGTCCGCGTGATCAAACATTCTTCTGAAGTCTTTTTCTGATAACAGCGTCTTGGCATAAAGGGCCTGATAGCCCTGGTGATCAATGACAAACTGTTCGAGCCTAGGAAGGGCTAGGCGGCCGTCGAATCCAGGCTTTTTCGGGGTCCCGTAGGCGCCGATATCAACATACATTTCATCGAGGCGGCCATCTGGCAGCCGATAGGGGTGAATGAGACCGAGATGCTTTGGGTTCTCGAAGACCGCCATCGGTGAGAGCCACAAGGGGTAAAGATCGAAATGATCGTCAAAATATTCGATGGAGGGCTTCAGGAGGGCCATCGGCATCAGCATGTCCTGCACCACATGATGTTGTTCACGAAGCCTTCGGGTGGTTTCTGTTTCGGTGTATTTGAGGAGTTCGATACGGGGGGGGAGTGCCCACCCGAGTGCGAAACGGAACAAGGGATGATTCCCGAAGGTGATGATTTCTTCCATGGCCCAGAAATAGCTCCGGGTGTGCCGGTGAAGATAATCCCGGAGAGGAAGGTATTCGACCCGCGGTTTCCCGTTGTTTAGAAGAGCTTCGACATGTTTATAGAACCAGGGCTTATACCACCGACCGATCGGATTGATGGGGCCATCCGCCTCGGGTTGATCGGTCATGACAGCGGTCATCAGGACGCCGCTTTCCCGGCTGTACATCAGCGCTTCGACAAACTCGTGATGATCAGTATCCCTGGAAGCTCGATCAAAGGCCTCGGTTAAGCCATCGAGGGTGGTGTAAGGTTCATAAGCCACTCGGACATACTTCCTTGCGGGAATAATCTTGAGTTCGGCGCCAACCAGGAATCCCAGGGTGCCATGGCTCCATGGTATCAACTGAAACAGTTCGGTATTTTCAGTTTCGCTGCAGTGCAGCAGTTTGCCTTCGGCGGTCACGAGATCAAAGGCTACACAGATGGACTGAAATAGCCCCCACTTGTGACTACTGGTTTCAACACCAAAGCCCATAATGAGTCCGCCAACGGTGAGATCATCGAGCTCTGGGACCACAGGCAATATCCAGCCGCGCTGTATTAACGTCCTCGATATTTGCCCCATGCTCGCGAGAGGCTCAACCCGAACGGTCTGACGTTCTTCATCAATCGACAGGACGTCATAGAGGTCGATATGGATGTTGCGCCGGGACAATTTATATTTTGGGACCATTTCGCTCATGGTCTGCCAGCCGGATCGGGCGGTGCACAGCTTTTCCTTGGCGCCGTCCTGCTGCCATTGTTCAATTTGCCGGACCACCTCTGAAACCCGCTGCTCATGTCGGGCTGGCGCTGTTCGCATTCTAAAAAGAACATGGTTTCGGAGGTAGACAAAACCGGTGTAGAGGCAGGAAATGGGCAGCAGAAAGACGGTTGCAAACAAACCGCGGTGATGGGTCAGAATGTATTCAAAAAGCTGGCCGGAGGATGATTTTTCGCTAGACATGGAGTTCAATCGGGAAGCATGGGTAAGGGAGAGAGCGATACCTTAAAGGCGTATCCCCGGAAAGTCTTCAGGGGTCACTCAGAACAAGGGCATGTTAACATTGGCGAATTCTTCTAAGAACCATCCACCATTCACCATTCATGAGTCAGGACAAAATTCTGATTACAGGGGCCACCGGTCATCTTGGCGCTAATCTTTTGCGTCGATTGCTGTTAGATGGCGAAACAGTGCGGGTTTTCCAACGTCCCGGCAGAGACCACGGGGCCCTTCAGGGCTTGGATGTGGAAATGGTTTATGGCGACCTTCGAGATCCAGATGCCGTCCATACCGCGATCGAAGGTTGTTCAAGAATCTATCACTGTGCCGCGATGGTCTCGACGATTGATGGCAATAAGGCGCATAAGCGCGAAGTCTTTGAAGTCAATGTGCTGGGTACCCGGCATATTTTAGAGGCAGCCCTTCGCTTCGGTGTCCAAAAAGTGGTGGTCACTGGCTCCTTAAGTGCGACGGGCCATGACCCAGAGCGTCCCAGCGATGAATCGATGCCTTTTTATCCCTTCGATCGGCACATGCCTTATGGCTTCACCAAGCACCTTGTTGAGCATGAGTGCCTCAGAGCCCATGCCGCAGGGCTAAACGTGGTCGTCGCGACGTCCTGTGCCATTATTGGCCCTAACGACTATGTGCCTTCCCGCATGGGGCAGGTGCTGATCGATTATGCTAAGGGCTCTCTTCGAGCCTACATTCCAGGGGGGTTCGAGTTCGTCTCGACCCGGGATATTGTTGAGGGTCACGTGCTTGCTATGCATTCTGGTCGGTCGGGTCAGAAATACATCATCAGCTCAACTTATTCGAACGTCGATGATCTGATGGCCCTCTTTGGTGAGGTCACAGGTCGCCCAAAGCCCCGCCTCAGGCTTCCTGCTAGATGGATGGCCTTGATGGCAGAGGTCGCCGATCGCTCTTGGTTTCGACTGTTTCCTAATCGGCCTCGGCGATTTACGCCAGGCGCTGTGAGACTCCTTCAAATGCATCGCAAGGTCGATCATAGTAAGGCACGAGATGAACTGGGGTTCACACCCACGCCCCTCAAAGACGCGGTTCGTGAGGCCTATGAGGACTTTGTTAAGCGCGGTGTCATCGACCCGAGGGTCTAACCTCAGCCTGGCTTAAGCCTTCTGAGTGCTGGACATTAATCGACTTTTTTGAATTGGAGAAATCCCATGCGGGATCCTTTGAATGATCGTGAATCGACGCCTCCCCCAAGCTTTGAGGAGGCGCGCACCCCCCGCCAGAAGGCTAGGGCATCCGGCATGGATCCCAATCGTTGGTATGCCGTCGAATACGATGCGGACGTCAAGCCTGGTGCCATCAAGGAGGTCCGCTTCTGGAATCTCTCGATTGCGCTTTATCGTGGTGAGGATGGGGTGCTTGCTGCGGTTCAGAACCGCTGCCCGCACCGCAACCTGAAGCTCACGCATGGGGCCGTCGATAAGTGTCAGCTTCGTTGTGCCTACCATGGGTGGTCTTTCAATCGAGAGGGCTGGCTGACCGACTACTCCCATGACAGTTTTGGTAAGCCGCTGATCAAGAAGCAGCTACGGACCTTTCCTGTCGCTGTCCGCTATGGGTTGATCTGGCTGTTTCCAGGTGATGTTGCTCAATCAACCAATCACCAGATTCCAGAAATTCCGGAATTGATGTCTGAGAACCCCTGGGCAGGTTTTACCGTCGACTACACCTGGAAGACTCATCATTCGATGGTGATCGACAATATCTGTGATTTCGCCCATGCCTTTTTGCATCGGAAATATCAGCCCTTTATCGACGCCAAGCTCACCCACTATGAAGGGGATGATCAAAGGGTCTACCTGACCTACGATACCTATATGGCCGAGGGGAAGATTTCACGGTTTTTTGTGAACCGGAAACGGGTCAATACCCGATCCATCGAAATTTGTTACGAATACCCTTATCAATGGTCAAACACGGGCGACAGTATCAAGCATTGGTGTTTCCTGCTGCCGATTGATGAAACCACCACAAGGGTGTTCTTTGTTTTCTATTTCGATAGCGTCCAGATCCCTCTCATTGGTCTCAATGCACCTAAGTGGCTAACCCAGGTCGTGCTAAATGCCTCTGTGCCGCTCTTGTTCAAGCCGTTACTGGCCGAGGATGGGGTTGCTCTTGAAGCGGAGCAGCAAGGCTATGAAGCACACTGGGATGCGCCGCCGATTGAACTGAATCCGGTCGTTCCGATGTTGCAGAAACTCACCGTTCAAAAATGGCAAGACTATCTCGAGGGATTAAGGCCGATCGAAGAGCCTGAGTCGCTGGCGGGTTAAATCTTGAAGGGGGTGGCGCTCGAATAAAGTTCCGCCTCAATGATCTCATCAATGAAATCAGTAAAGTGTTGGAAGCTATGATCGCCCCCGTCGATGATGGTTTGTCGGCTGCCTTGATAGCGTGCTATCGCCTCTTTGGCATCAATCACTTCATCTCCGGTTTCGACCATCAGCCAGAATCGTTCAGGATGCTGGAGATGGGGAACCCAAAGCGCGCGCAGCTCTTCAATGTGTTGTTGCGTGAGCTCAAAGTCTTCACCGGTGTAGAGATTATGATGGGGTCCAACCCAAGGCGCCAGCGCATCAAAGGCTCGAGCGGCGGGATTTATGAGAATAGCTGGCGCGCCGTGGCGCTCTGAAAGGTAGGTGGCGTAATAGCCGCCGAGTGAGCTGCCGACCAGAAGCGGCCGGCTCGAACCGCTTTCAAGCACGCTTTCAACGAGCTGAATAGCCGCCAATGGACTCGGCGGCAAAGGTTCACACCACCACCGATCCTCAAGGCCGCGTTCTTGGAGGGCCCCCTTCAGTTGCCTTGCTTTCAGCGAGTCTGGAGAGGATCTGAAGCCATGAAGGTAAAAAATCATCGGAAAAAAGACGATGTCGTGGTGATGGTTCGATTCAAGCAGGTGTCATGCGTTGAGTCACTTGTTTTCGAGGATTTCCCTGATCTCGCCGAGATTGTGCAACAGAGAAAACTTCCCTCAGTTACAATGGCCTAAGATTCGATCCCTTAGGAGACAACGCATGAAAGGCGATAAAAAAGTCATCAAGCACCTGAATAAGGTATTGGCCAATGAGTTAACGGCCATCAACCAGTATTTTCTTCACGCCAAAATGTTTTCCAACTGGGGCCTTCATAAGCTCTACGAGAAGGAGTACCACGAATCCATTGATGAGATGAAGCACGCTGATCGATTGATCGAGCGGATTCTTTTCCTTGAAGGATTACCGAATCTCCAAGAGCTGGGTAAGATTCGGATCGGCGAGCATACCCGAGAGATCTTTGAGTGCGATTTGGCCCTTGAATTGGAAGCGCTTCCAGATCTTCGGGAAGCCATTGTCCACGCGGAGCAGGTGGGTGATTTTGTCTCTCGAGAGCTTTTTGAGGCTATTTTGACCAGTGAAGAAGAGCACGTAGACTGGATTGAGACTCAGCTGGCTCTGATCGTCAGAATCGGCGAAGAGAATTACCAGCAGTCCATGATCTGATCTCATAACCGGCCCGCATTGAGCGCGGCCGGGGTTAAGTTCAAGCGGCCTTGAGGCCGCTCTTTACGAACGTCTTTTCACCATGGCAGGCACTTAAAAGACGCCTCGCCTCAGGAATGCACTTGCCACATTGGCCACAAGCGCCTAATTCGGCCTTCAGCCCCCGAATATCCTCGACTCCCTTTTGTTCGACGCAGCGCTTAATGTCGCTGTCGGTGACGCCGGAACAGATGCAGATATACATAACGGTCTCTCAATAATCTGATTCGATGTGCGAATCGTAATACAAACAAGAACCGTTCGCAATAGGGAGGCTCTTTCCATGCCTGCCGTGATCAACCTCTGATGAGGACGAAGATCAAGCCATAACAAGTGGGTATAATCAGGGGTTATCCTCGCTCTTACGAGGGTCCGTTCACCCAACGCAGAGATCAACGAGATGACCGAGATACAGTACGAATTGCGTGAAAAAGACCTTTTGGCTTTTAACGATCATCAACTCAAAAAAGCGGATTCGATTCAGAAGACGCTTCGGCGCCATCAAGCGACCATCCCGGGCATGCTGGCGATGATTGCACTGTTTGTCTGGTTCTATTACCAAGACTCACTCACGGCGGGTTGGATTGGTCTGATCGCTGCGATATGGGGGTTTGGCACCCCTTTCTTCCTCACCTGGAATGCCCGGCGGAAAGTAAAGCAACTCTACAGCGATGAAGACAAGGCCAGGGTTCTTGGCCAATACACCCTCAAAATTGAACCCAAGGAATTGGTGGAAGTGAGTAAGGATGGGGAATCAAAGATTGAATGGAAGGACGTTCTGAGGATTGAAGCGGCCAAGAACTATGCCTTCATCTTTGTTTCTATGGATTCAGCCATCATCATCCCGCGAAAGACGGTGATCAAGGGCGATATTCTCGAATTTTTCAAGGAGACCGAGCAACATATTGACCGGGTCGCTTGATGTGGATGAAGACAGCTGATCGCTTGAACAACAGGAGTCCTCAATGATCAGTGCTCGTTCATTGACGCTTCGGCGGGGGACGAGAGTCCTCTTCGAGGATGCCTCGTTTATGTTAAATAAAGGGGAGCGGATAGGAATCACCGGGTCTAATGGGGCCGGAAAGTCGAGTTTCTTCGAGTTGATTCGCGGCAGCTTACAGCCCGATAAAGGCGATCTGACACTCCCGGTGGGACTTGAAATTGCCCATGTGGCCCAAGAAACGCCAGCTCTCGATCTGTCGGCACTGGATTACGTCCTTGATGGCGACCCTGAACTTCGAGCCATTGAGCGAGAGATTGCGGCCGCCGAAGTGGATGGCGATGGCATGGCACTCGCTCATTGTTATGAGCAGCTAGGCGTTATTGGCGGCTATGAGGCGCCCTCGAGGGCGGCCCGTCTGCTCCATGGCCTCGGCTTCACGCCGGGGGATGAAACTCGCTCCGTGGCTACCTTTTCGGGGGGCTGGCGGGTGCGGCTTAACGTGGCGCAGGCGCTGATGTGTCGCTCTGACATCCTGCTCCTTGATGAACCGACCAATCATCTTGATCTTGATGCCGTGATTTGGCTTCAGGACTGGTTGTCGAGCTATCCTGGAACCTTATTGTTGGTCTCTCATGACCGCGACTTTCTGGATGATCTTGCGACCCAGATCCTTCATATTGAGCACGGTAAAGTACAACTCAATACCGGCAACTACACCGCCTTTGAAACCCGCCGCGCAGAAATATTGGCACAGCAGCAGGCGTCCTTCCAACGGCAACAACGGGATCTTGCAAGGATTCAGGGATTTGTCGATCGCTTCAGGGCGCAGGCGACTAAAGCCCGTCAAGTACAAAGTCGGCTCAAAGCTCTTGACCGGATGGTGCTGATTTCGCAAGCACAGGCCGATACCTTTCTCGAATTTAGTTTCCAACGCCCAGATAAATCACCATCGCCTCTTCTAAAGCTTGATGGTATTGCGGCCGGCTATGGACAGGAACCTATTATTGAAGCGGTCACTCTCTCCATCAATCCCGGTGATCGGATTGGCCTTTTAGGTCCGAATGGGGCTGGAAAATCAACGTTTATCAAGCTGTTGGCTGGGGTTATCCCCAGCCTGAGCGGTGAGCGACTGCCCGCACAAGACCTTAAGATTGGATATTTCGCTCAGCATCAACTGGAACAGCTCGAACCAGAGCAGACCGCGCTCTGGCATTTGCAACAACTCGATGCGAGAGCCAGCGAACGCGACTTAAGGAATTATTTAGGCGGCTTCGGATTCCAGGGTGATCGGGCCCTTGAACCCATCGCTCCTTTTTCAGGGGGTGAGAAGTCAAGGTTGGTGCTGGCCATGCTGATTTATCAGAAACCCAACCTCCTGCTCCTTGATGAACCGACGAATCATCTCGACCTTCAAACACGGGATGCTTTAAGTCTTGCCCTTCAAGAGTATGAAGGGGCACTGGTCGTGGTTTCCCATGACCGCTACCTCCTTCGAACGGTAGCCGATGATCTTTATCTTATCGCCCATGGATCGGTTTCTCTCTTTGATGGCGACCTCGAGGACTATCGGCGGTGGCTCAGTCAACATCGCCATCTCCTCCAAAGCTCCTTAAGGACAAAGACAACGCCTACAAAGTCGGTGCCGCGGCAGGATGATCAAGAGCGACGTAAAAAGGTCAAATCGTTGACCACTCGGATTGAAAAAGCGGAATCCATGATGAACAAGGCGCTCCTGGAGCGGCAGTCATTAGAGGAGCAAATGGCGGCTCCCGCACTCTATGAGGCCTCCGATCAACATTCTCTGGAGGGCCTCATGAAGAGGAAGCGCTTGCTAGATGAAGCGATTGAGACCCACGAGGCTGATTGGCTTGAGGCGCTTGAAACGCTGGAGTTGGAGCAGGCCGAGCTGGTTGATTGAGCGATAGATGAAGCCCCTTTTTCGCCTGTTTCTGGAGGTCTGTCTTTTCAGGAAAGGGCCCCAGGATGTTCCTGCCTCAGGCCTCCTTCTGGGGCTCACCTTAGGGCTCAATCTATCGGTCTCGTTTCTGTTGGGGACCCTTGAACAAGTCCCATTCGAGGCTCTGCTCAAGTCTTTGGTGGTCGACATCCTCCTGCTGATCCTGATCGCCTTGCTGCTGATCATCAGACATCATCCTGAACGATTACTCCAAACGGCTTCTGCGGCGTTTGGCTCTGATACCCTGATCAGTCTCTTCGCCTTGCCAGGGTTGCTCTTGGGAACGCTCTGGCCTGATGTTCAACCCGCAACAACCCTCATGATGGTTGGATTGATGATCTGGGGGCAGTTGATATTGGCTCATCTCTTAAGGATTGCGCTGGGTTGGCCAACGATGGCTGGACTTGCGGTGGCGTTCCTCTATCTCATGATCAGCATGGATCTGATCCGTTATCTATTTGGTC
>CAILMG010000171.1 GCA_903835265.1 uncultured Methylococcus sp. | reverse complement strand
GTCGGTTTTAAATTGGGTAACGTGACTCTTCTGGAGAGGCTACAGTCGAAAAAATCAGCCGAGTCGTGGGATTCCCAGAATTTTCGTTCGTCGGCTTCGTTCTCGAATCGCGGAATTTCCTTAGTTGGCTTTGTCATAAAAGACCCTCTCTTTCTTATGCATATCCCGCCCTGAAATAACGCGGATCAAACGGCCACCCTGTCGAAGCGTGAATGTGATGTGCAGACACCGTGAAGCATCGGTTTTACCCAGAGCGTGCAGCCGAATTTCCTGCTGACTGTGCTTTATGTCCTCTACGACGAGGAGGGGGCATTGAAAAACACTTGCTCGGCCTCGGCCACAGAGACGCCATGCTTGCTGTTCTTTCAAATGTTCCCATCGTCCCAGTCAAAGCCCTGGAGACCTGATAAATCAATCATGTCCGTATATTACATCAATATACCAAATGAGGTGAGAGATACCCTCATATGGTTTTCTTTCGTCTATAGAAAGTAGCCTCAGTGAAGCTCATTATGCGCATAGCCATGCAGGATGCGCGCGTTTCCCTCTATTGACATTAACGCTGTGCGTTATATGCTTGGCGTATGAGCATTCAATCTTTTCGGTGTTCGGACACAGAGTTGCTTTATCGAGGTGGACAGCCTAAACGGTTTCGCAATATTGAGTCTGTTGCGCAGAGAAAATTGCAGATGCTAGATGCTGCGCATGAGTTATTCGACTTGCGCGCGCCACCATGGAACCGGTTAGAAGCCTTATCCGGAAATCGTGCGGGGCAGCACAGCATTAGGGTTAACGCCCAATGGCGAATCTGCTTTTCATGGAGTCCAAGTGGTCCCAGTCATGTAGAGATTGTTGATTACCATTGAAGGAAAGTACCATGATAAAAAATGGGTTACGCCCCATCCATCCAGGCGAAATTTTGCGTGAAGAATTTCTTGAACCTCTGGCAATGTCGGCTAATGCGCTGTCATTGGAGTTACACGTTCCTGCGCCCCGCATAAACGATATCGTGAGGGAGCGTCGAGCCATTTCAACTGATACGGCGATGCGGCTGGCGCGTTATTTCGGAACGACGCCACAATTCTGGCTAAATCTGCAAACGGCTTTTGACCTGAAGCAAACCGAGGCTAAAGTGGGTGAGCAAATTCTCCGTGAGGTTCCGCAGCGGAAGCCTGTAGCAGCTTGAACATTCATTTCTAAACCAGAACCCACACAACCCGATGAATTTGGTTTTGCCCAACCCTTAAAGTCGAGGGTGTCCGATACAGCAATCCAATAACTAGCGTGGCAACTGGCACCGCGTATTCCACATTGATCTCAGTTCCCGTTTATCCTTTAAGTTCGTATAGCCATCTTCATTCAAATCCCACCAAGTTGAAGTTCTTTTTGTCTTGGCGATCCAGATGGCTTGTTCTGCAGTGAGCTTCCCCCTGTTTTTCGACCAACAAGGGCGGTTATTTAGGCTGCCAGTTTCCCTGGATCCGGATTCTTCGCCCATTGGCTCAGTACACTGGGTGTGTTCTGTTGCCCGCAGTCGGCGCCCGGAGCCTTTCGAACGCCGTTGGGTGGCCGGTCAAATCCTCGAGCCATTACAGCCAATCGGTTCGACTTGCTGCCACCAGTGCGGCCCAGTCATCAGGCGGATGGCCCCGTTCAAGCATGCGCTGAAACACCGTGTACGGATCACTCTTGCTGCCTGAAGATCGCAATGTGTTTTCATCATTGACCCAGGCAAAGATGATGATCCGGGTCTTGGAGTCAAACCGAAAAAAAAGACGAAACCGCCGCCCGATCTTTGCGCGTCGCCAGTGCCGAAACGCAGCCCCCATCGTGTTGCCTTGCCTGTACTCCTCCCGGTTCGGATCGCTGGGCACCGCATCAAAGATCAGTTTCGAGAGCGCCGCAAACAGCCGGACGTTGGCGTTGGATTCAAACCCTTGTGGGCCTTGCTGCCGCGCCCGCTGGTCGGCGGCATGCAGTTTTTGCAGTTGCTCGGACAGACATTCGTGGAAGAGCAGATACCAGCCGTGACGCTGGATCACAGCGCCACATCGCCTTCAATGTCGGCGTCCAGATCAACGGGCAGCGTCGTTGCGGCCTGCATGGCCTGCACCAGCCCGTCCGGCAGGTTGCACAAGTGCTGACCCGTGCGGATGTCTTTTTCGAGCAAGGCCAAAAACGAAGCAATGGCCGGATCCTCGTGAGATGCTTCATCGGCACGGGTGACGATGACTTCTGATCCCCGCAGGTCAAACGCAACCTTGCCACCGTAGTCCACGCCCAGTGCCTGACGGATAGGCTTGGGCAAAGTGATCTGACCTTTGGAAGTAATGGTGGCAACCTCGTGAATGGCGGGCATAGCTGATCTCCTCAATTTGGGCTCATGGTAAGGAAGTTTCCTTACCATGTCAATCACCATGTGGCTTAGTCAGTCGACCGGCAAGGGTCTGAAAGCAGCCTTGCGGACGTCGATGGCTTTTTTCAGTTCCCAATGTAGTTGGCTGTTGAAAAGCGCGTCATTCTGGCGGTTAGACGCGCAAAAGCACAGAGGTTGTTGGGTTGCTGGGGCTTAAGATTTTGATTCGAGGGGTGGTCCAACCGGAGTAAAGTGTGGTGGGGGGCTAAATTGAGTATCCAAGCTCCTTTGGGATAGTCGCCCTTTTTAGACGCTGTTCTAAATTAAGATGGTTGGTAGGAGTCTTCATGACTGGCACAATGCCGTCTGTTCACCATAAGAAGAGACAATCTCCCTCCCTTGACCAAGATACGCCACTTTATTCCAGTCTTAGCCCTCCTCTTGATTAAGGGCTTTAGTGGTCAGGTGCAGGCCAATGGGGGCATTGTGACCGATGGTTCGGTGGGATCCTCCGGCTATGTCGGTTCAGTCCATACCTTAAGCCCGGGCGGAGGGGGTTCAGATGTCAACGTCACCCAATCCATGGGGACG
>CAILMG010000170.1 GCA_903835265.1 uncultured Methylococcus sp. | reverse complement strand
GCTAAGCTCAGGTGCCAGTTCAGGCTCAGGCTCAGGCTCAGGCTCAGGCTCAGGCTCAGGCTCAGGCTCAGGCTCAGGCTCAGGCTCAGGCTCAGGCTCAGGCTCAGGCTCAGGCTCAGGTTCAGGTTCAGGTTCAGGTTCAGGTTCAGGTTCAGGTTCGAGCTCAGCACCCAACTGTATGCCGGCAACACTCGATGCGGTGGGTGAAGGCCGCAGAGCCTATCTCAGGCTCAACTGCTATGGTTGCCATGGAATGACCGGTGCGGGCGGGATGGGACCCAAAATTGCGGGTGAGGGCGGAGATGTCGGCGAAGCGATCAACGGCGAAGGCAGTGGCATGCCCTCGTTCAAGAACTACCTCTGTCCCAATGATGTCGCCTATCTGACCGCCTACGTCAATGCTCAGGGAACCAGTAAGGAACCTGTGTGGATGGACTGGTGGAACGCCATACCTAGCCTTAAGTGGTGAAGTCTCTCGAGGGGGGTGTCATCAGTACCCCACTCTGACCTTCACTTTTTTCGATCCATCACCCGGAGGAAATCTAATGAAAAACTGGGAAAAGCCTCGCTTTAATGACCTGCGCTTTGGTTTTGAGGTCACCATGTATATCTACAATCGCTGATCAAGGGGGGAATAAGGGGCCACTGACCCCATAGATCAACCCCACAACAAGATGAGATCGACTCGACGGGCCCGGGGGGGAACCCCCGGCCATTTTCAAACCAGATCTATGAGACTAAGCCTCTCAAAGGATTTTCAATCCGCCCATCGTCTCAGCAGGATGGCTCCGACATTTCAATCGAAGGACTGCACCACCCTCCAAAGCTCCTCGGAATCAATATCCTTTACAGGAGATCAGCTGAACCGGCTGATCAATACTCTCTGAGTAAGTCTCAACCGGTGGCTTACCATTCACTATGGGCGTGAAGTGTTTTTTGGCTGTCAGTTTCCCTGAGAGATCACTGGTTTTAAGGGTCAATGCATATTGGCCGGTCCAAATGCCACTGCTCGGTGAATTAGGATCCAAACCATAATCGGAGCTCGACAGACCAATATCAAGCGTCGATCTACCCTGAACATTTTCACTCGGGCTCGCAACGGTCGCAGAACCCACCATTTCGCTGGTATAAGACTTTGGCGGATAAGTCGCTTTGAAGCCGGTATAAAGACCTGAAACCACGGAAAGCACCCTGGGTGCGGCACCTTTAGCATGCTCCGAGACCAGCTTG
Organism: uncultured Methylococcus sp.; assembly: GCA_903835265.1. Taxonomy (GTDB): domain Bacteria; phylum Pseudomonadota; class Gammaproteobacteria; order Methylococcales; family Methylococcaceae; genus UBA6136. The sequence goes on along the minus strand of CAILMG010000170.1, from coordinate 15,819 downwards.
ATCTTGGTATCCCATCCCCCCGGGATAGGGGTCCCCACCTGAAAGCAGAAGGTCCCTCCTTTCAAAAAGTCGGCCGCCGTCGGGGACGCTATCGCCTCTGATTCTTGAAGACCTATCAGGCTCAATGTCACCGCCAACAAAGTCAATGTTGTGTTCATCGATTCTCTCCTTGTGTGTTGGTCCCCTCAGCCTTATGCCGGGACGCCTTTTGGCATCATTGAGTGCGCTCTCTCAAACCAGCGATGAAGCCGCTTCGGAGAGTCTACATCTTAGAAGCGCTTCTCAATTGCGAAAGTCCCCACCATGGATCACCCCCATGGCCTGATCGGCTCCTCAACCGGCTTGACCTCAAGCTGGCCCGAACCGCCCAGGGCCTTATAAAGCGCAATCTGGTAAATGGTCGCTTGCGCCTCGGATTGAGCTAAACTCAGCTCCTCCTGATAGAGCATTCTTTCAGCATCAAGGACATCCAAAAACGTCGAGATCCCTTCCCGGTATCGAAGTTCCGCTAGCCGAAAGGACTCCTTGAGATCCTTAATGGCGCCCTTTAGTTGCTGGCATCTCTCTTCTTCTTGAAGGAATCGCGTCATCGCCGTTTCCGTTTCTCCTAATGCCTCAAGGACCGTCTTTTCATAGCGGAGATAGGCCTCCTTTTGCCGCGCATCTGCAAGATCAATCCCGGCACGAATCCGACCAAAATTAAAAATCGGCTGCATGATGGCGCTGCCACTAGCCCATGAAAAGGCCGATGACCGAAAAAGGTTTTCAAGGTCGGAATTCTGGAGTCCTGCAAAGGCGGCGATCGATATCTTGGGGAAAAGTTCAGCAAACGCCGCGCCTTGAGTCGCTGTAGCCGCTTCAAGATCCTTTTCTGCCCCTCGAATATCCGGCCGATAACGAAGGGTCTCGGCGGGTCTTGTCAAAAGGTTTCGAGTGGCCGTTTGAGGTACCTTTTGAGGGGCTGACAGCTTGACTTGAAGGGCTCCTGGCTTTTCCCCGATCAGGAACTCCAAGCGGTGCTGAGCCGCAATCAGCTGACCATTGATCGCCGGAAGCATTGCACTGGTCGTCTCAGTTTGAGCTTTGGCTCTTGCGACGTCGTAACGCGTTCCGACCCCCTCTTGGTAGAGTTGTTCCGTTAACTTCAACGTGTGACGCTGAGACTCAAGATTAGCCCTGGTGATCCTGATTTGATGCTGAAAGTTACGGTATTCGGTATAGGTTCTGGCCACTTCCGAAGTGACCATGACCCATGCCTCCCGGTAATCTTCCTGAGCCCCTTCGGTCACCGCGGATGCCGCCTCGAGCTTCCGCCTAAGGCGGCCAAAAACATCGATCTCCCAAAGCGCATCGAAGCCTGCTAGAAAGAAATTGGTTCCACTTGCGGACGCCCTTTGGCCTGAACCAGGAAAAAGGTTGTCAAAATGAGCCGGGATCGCAGCTGCACCAACCTTTGGAAAGAGATCAGCACGGTTTGCAAGCCGTTCTGCTCTCGCCTGCTCGATGCGGGTAAACGCCATTTTGAGATCAAGATTACCTTGCTGCGCGCGCCCGATGAGCTGATCGAGAAGCGGGTCATCAAAGGTTTTCCACCAGTCTTTGAGCTCAGTCTGAGAGATCGGCTTCAGCCCCAAATCCTTCGATCGCGCGGCTTGCCAGCGGTCGGGCAAGATGGGATCCGGTGTCCGGTAGTCTGGGCCAACCATACATCCTTGAAGGCCCCCAAGCACCAATAGGGTGATCACCCAATGCCTCATGATTGATGTCCCTTTAAAAACAAGCTGACCGCCCCCTCCACCAAAGCATCCCGTTGATCTCGAGATAAACCCTCCTGTAGCCCGATCAAGCACCGAAAATGCGTCACACCTTGAAGCATGCCGAGAAGAATTTCACTGGAACTATCTGGATGTTTGATGTGGATCAAACCTCGCCGATCAAGGGCGTCTAAGTACCGCGAAACCGATTCGATGACAGGGCCTGCACTAGATTGATAGACCTGTGGCCCAAGTTCCGGAAATTCGAGCTGTTCGGCGATCAAAAGACGATACAGCGCCAAAGAGTCCTTGGAGTAGATCAAATCGACAAAGCTTTCCGCAATCGCCTTGAGACCATCCACCGATTCGGGTTCGGTCAATGTAGCCTCGGACAGCGTCATGAATAAGGCATCGCACTGAGCCACCACAACGGCGGCAAACAAGGCATGCTTACTCGAAAAATAGCTATAGAGCGTTGGCTTTGACACCGGCGCCGCCTCAGCGATTGACTCCATGCTCGTGCCGGAGTAGCCGTGTGCCAGGAATTCGCGTCTCGCGCTATCTAGAATGGCTTGGCGTTTGACAGGACTATGGGTTCTCATTCGTTGCCGTCAAAGTATTTGCATCAGTAAAGTTTTGTCCATATCATGAACTGAACCGTTCAGTAAAACAATCCATCCCCATGCCGCCTCCACCCCGTTTTCCAAGGTCGATCATCATCAGCCTTCTGATCGCCGCCAGCGGTGTACTTGGGTTTATTTACTGGCAGATCGCCATCGCCCCCTTCGAAAGCACCGACAATACCTACCTCAAGGCGCATATGACCCTGATCAGCCCTCGAGAATCAGGGTATGTCACCGGCGTTCACTTCGAGAATAACCAACGGGTTCATCCAGGGGATCTATTGGTGACGATTGATGACAGGGACTTCTTGGCCAAGGTCGCTGAGGGAGAAGCCGAGATTCAGGTTGAGAAGAGCCAGATCCAAAGCCTTGAAGCCGACAAGGAGGTCCAAAAGAGCCGGGTATCCACCCAATATGCCGATATTGCCTCCGCCGAGGCCGACCTTCTCCGCGCCGGAAGAGACCTTAAGCGCTTTGGCAACCTGGTGAGAGAAGGCGCCGTTTCGACCCAGACCCACGATACCGCGGATGCCGACGTGAAGCAGGCCAAGGCCCTGCGGGATAAAGTCACCTCCGCGCATCAGGAGGCACAACGGCAACTGGTTAGTCTTGATGCCCGAATCAATGAGGCCCGCGCCCGTATTCAATCCCTTCAAGCCTCGCTTGAAATAGACAGAATCTCGCTGGCACATACCCAGATTCTGGCGCCCATCGACGGCACCATCGGTAATCGAAGTGTCCAAGTCGGCCAGTTGGTCAAACCCGGGAATATCCTGGCCTTCCTGATCCCAAGCGAAGGACTCTATATCGAGGCTAACTTCAAGGAGACACAGATCGAACACATGCGGCCAGGGCAACCCGTTGACATCCGTATCGACGCCTACCCCGACGAAGTTTACAAGGGCCAAGTGGATAGCTTTGCACCGGCCTCAGGATCTGAATTCAGCCTCCTACCGCCGGAAAACGCTACAGGGAACTTCACTAAGATCGTCCGCCGCATTCCCGTCAAGATCGTCTTTGATCAGAAAACCGATACCTCGATGCTGAGGCCGGGGCTTTCAGCCATGGCCAAGGTCCGAGTTAAATAATCCATGATAGAGGATCAGGCTGTTGGTTCAGTCGATCATGGTGAAGAGGCTCAGGGCCCCTTAAAGAGTGTTCAACGACCTCTATCCACCGGAGAATGGGTCGGTTTCATCGCCATGGTCTTCGGTATTTTTATGGCGATCCTCGACATTCAGATCGTCGCGAGTTCACTGGAACAGATTCAGGCCGGACTCTCCGCCACCCAGGATGAAATCACTTGGGTGCAAACGGCGTACCTCATCGCCGAAGTGGTCATTATTCCTCTTTCTGGCTGGTTGAGCCGGGCGCTTTCGACTCGAGTCCTGTTTGCCATCTCCTGCGCTGGATTCACTCTCATGAGCCTTCTCTGCGCCCTCGCCTGGGATCTCAACTCGATGATCATCTTCCGAGGACTCCAGGGACTTTTCGGCGGGGCCATGATCCCGACCGTCTTCGCCGTCATCTATACCCTGTTTCCACCCAAGCTTCAGCCCACGATGGTCATCGTGGTTGGCCTCGTCGTCACCGTCGCACCCACCGCCGGACCCGTGTTAGGGGGCTATCTCACCAATGCCGTTTCCTGGAAGGCGCTCTTTCTGGTCAATTTATTACCCGGATTCTTCGCCACACTCCTCACCTGGCTCTTTGTTCGCGTCGATGAACCCGATTGGGGGCTCCTTAAAAAAATTGATTATCCCGGCATTTTTTTTATCGTCGTGTTTTTAGGGTGCATGCAATTTGTTTTGGAGGAAGGGGTCCGAAAGGAATGGTTCGACAGCCCCGAAATCGTCCTTTTTACCGTCATCGCCATCGTATCGGGCATCGCCATGCTCTACCGAGAACTCTCTATCCCCTACCCCATGGTGGACCTAAGGGCCTTTCGCGACTTCAATTTTGCTGTTGGCTGTGGATTTAGCTTCGTTCTCGGCATTGGCCTCTACACCATCATGTACCTCATGCCGGTCTATCTGGCCGCCGTGAAGGGGCTCAACAGTCTCCAGATTGGTCAGTACATCATGGTCGTCGGTGTCTTCCAGTTTGTTTCCGCCTTCGTCGCAGGCCCTCTGGCCAAGGTCATGGATTCAAGGCTGATGCTGGCATCCGGCTTGATGCTCTACGGGATGGGTTGCTGGTGGAATGGCAATTTGACTCATGAATCTGGATATTGGGAATTTTTCTGGCCACAGGCCCTTCGGGGATTTGCACTGATGTTCTGCTTCCTGCCGATCAACTCTCTGGCGCTTGGAACACTCCCGCCTGAAGAGGTCAAGAATGCAAGCGGCCTTTACAACCTCATGAGAAACCTCGGCGGCGCCATCGGCCTCGCGGTGGCTAATACCTTGATGATCCAGTGGAACAAAGAACATTATGGAAAGCTCCGCGAGGCGGTGACGCCAGGCTCCCCCCAAACGCAAGCCATGCTAGAAGGATTTAAGGAGCGTCTGGCGAGTGCCGGAGCGGCTGATCCTGAGGTGGCCGCCCTCAAACAGCTCTATGGTCTGGTGATGCGTGAGGCGGAAGTCATGACCATCAACTCTCTCTTTCACGTCCTTGGCCTGGTCTTCTTTATCGCTCTTCTGTTCATGCCCTTGGTCAAAAAGGTCTCCACAGAATCGGGAGAGCCGGCCGGCCATTGAAGGAATCCTTCGCTGCCCTCCATCAGGAACGCAATCATGGAGAAAAGAGGCGGACCTCTAAAGACCTGGAGGTTTCTTTTCCCAAGAATAACCCTTCGTCGCCATATCATAGCCGCGGCGGAACAGGGGCCCCATATAGAGGGGGTCAAAGTCACGGGCATGGATCACCTTGAAGTCGGCCGGGATGTAAGCCAAGTTGTAGTCGACTCCATCTCGCTGAGCAATCGCATAAATACGGAAGAGATCCCCAGCGCCTTGGGTCTGAATCAGCGATGAAATAGCGCGTCCTGCAATCGAGATGGTCTGCCGCCTCACTTCGGCCCAATCAGAATCGAGCCGCGCATTCCGGATCACATAGAGCTTTCTGTCACGAACGAACCCCTGATCTTTGGCGACATCGGCCAACTTGAGCGCCGGCGGATAAACAAAGACCTGTGCCATCGCCCCGCCATCCACATGCATTTCCTGATAAGGCTTGCCGTTGGCCATCACATCGATCATCGCGGGCGGAAAAGCCCCTGGAATGGCGGCGGAGGCCAGCATGATCTGATGGAACAGCTTGAGGGCATCGGGGTGGCCGCTAGCGGCGATTTTGGTCATATTCCAGATGACCGCCTGACGGGCATCCAGATTGGTGGTCGCCATCAGCAGCAAGCGGCCTTTGGCGTATTCCTTTGCGATGGCCTTGAGGGTATCGAGGGTGATGTGCTTTGCGAGCAGACGGCCAAGCGGGGAGTTATCCGCCATCGCATCGTTGGTCACAGCCGCCCAGAGGGCGCGAGGCTCCAAAATATCCTCCGCGGTGGAATGGACATAGACCTCCCCCAAAGCGCCATCCTGTGAGGGTCCAAGAAACGCAAAAGGAGCCAATAACGCCCCCGTGCTGATTCCCGTCACCAGTTTAAATTCAGGTCGAGTCCCCGCCTTGGTCCAACCACACAGTAACCCCGCGCCAAAGGCACCATCATCACCACCACCCGAAAGGGCGAGGAAAGAAGCCGGCGGCAAGGGATCTATGACCAGACCCTGCGCTAGGCGATAGGCCTTTTCCTTTTGCATACTGTCAATCCCCTCGGCCACCAATTCAGGCATGGCCCCAGAGCGGACCACATAACGAATACCCGGCAATCCTCTGATTTCGGCCTGCTGAGTCAGCGTCTGAGGAACCGCGGCCTGTCGTGTGGGGAGTGAACAGCCCGTCAGCAAAGCCAACAGCAACCAAAGGCTGGGGAAGGCAACCAAAGAAAAAAAAGGGTGATGCATGCTCAAGGACTCATGTAAGGATAAAAACATCAGACGGCCAGATCACTCGAAATGGTAGGCCGCCTGGATGTCAGAACGATGAATCGACCCTTTGGAACGTGACGCTTAAGGCTTAGGTTGGGGCGCTTTCGACCCGGCTGGACCTTGTCGCCGACCCTGATTATCCGCGAGGAATTCTCGATATCCGGGCTGTTGCCGGAGTAATTGTGACGCCGTCCCGATTAAAAGATCCACATCTTGATTGGATAGTTCGAGAGACGTCGGCAAGCTATTGAGCATGCTCTTCATGGTTTTGGCCTCAACCGAGTCAAAAGCAACCTCTGCGGTATAAATCTTGAGATCGCGCCCCTTGGCCTTCAGTCCTGCTTCGAGCTCACTTAATTTATTTTTGAGGAGCAGCTTCGTCTCACTATTGTAAAGGGACATTTGCGCATCGGCCATGGCATCGATGGTCTCTGGGACCGAAGGCTTCTCCGCGGAATAATCCATCCCCCGCTCCGGCCTCACTTGAGCATTGACGGTGATCACGAGAATATCCTTCGGGATTGGCCTGCCTTCTCGAAGAAAGTATCCGGCCCCCTGCGTTTCGATCCGATCAGAAAGAGCTCTAAGCCCAAGGTTGTCACTGATCCCCCCATCCACCAGATGAATATAGGGCCGCTCCTTCGCATTCAAATAAGAGTCCATGCGCGTTTTAAGGATCTTTATGCGAGGATCACGCGCTTCATTTGTCTTAATATAGCGCACCAGATTCGACTGACTGGTATCGCATTTTCCTGAATAGTTCTTCAAGACGACGGTGGGGAAGGCCACCGGGACCGCGGAAGAAGCCGTTACCGCTCGAGCGACCGAAAATTCATCGAGATTAGAACAGATCAGATCAAAGCTCGCCTGGATAAAGGAAAACCGTTGACCTGCCGCAAGATCGGTCGCATTAATTTCAATAAAGGGCCCATGTTCCAGCTGAATATCTCGGAAAGTCTTCCCTTCAAAAATCTGGCGATCGTAATAGTCAATCGCCATTTCGGTGCGATCCATTCCGTCAAAGGCGGCATTCCACCAGTAGACGGGACTAAAGAGGTTTCGAATCAGGGTCCCCTGAATACTCTGACGAAGAAAAACCGATTCATAGTCGCTAAAGAGACGCTCCCCAAAAAGACCATAATAGGCCGCTGTAAAGCTGCCTCCGGAGACAGAACTGATACTGTCCACCTCATCGAGAAGACGGACCGTGTGACCACCCGAGGAGATATTGGTGTTCTTGAGCTCTTTCAAAAGACCATAGGACAAGGCCGCAGCCCGAGTTCCCCCTCCGGAGAAGGCGAGAAAGATCAGATGCTCCCCATAGTCGCCATGGTTTCCCTTCGTGAGCCGGTACCCCTGATGATTATCGATCTTCGTGATCGGCTCATTTTGAGGCTTATAGAGACTGGCACAGCCTTGAAGCCCCAGAAGGCTCAGAATCAAAACCCAGCGCCCCCAGCATCGAATCTGTCCTAGCGGCTTAGTCATACATCGTTTCCTAAAAAGAGCCCGAATTAACAAGAAAATGAACGGCGACAGCCGCGGCATAACCCAACAGAATCGCCGGTGTCCAGCGCATATGACTCAGGAAGCTGTAGCGTCCTTTGGTGAGCCCCAAAAGCCCAATGCCCGGCGCTGAACCAATCGCGAGGAGACTCCCCCCAACTCCCAGCGTCAGCGTCAGCAGCAGCCATTCCCCCTTTCCGAGAGGAGGATGCATGGTGAGGACAGCAAACATCAAGGTGCCATTGTCAATGAATGCTGAGGAGAGGCCGATCAGGACATTGGCAAGGGTTGCACTGTGCTGACCATAAAGCCAACTGGAAATGGCATCGAGATAGCCAATAAATCCCAAGCCACCAATCGCAACCATCGCACCATAAAAGAATAGCAAGGTATCCCAATCGAGATGGCCTGCCTTGTCGAAAATAGCATAACTTTCAAGACGTTCCTGATCACGGCTGGATGTTTTCGGTTTAAAGCTGGGGCCCTCTGGCAATAGATGCAACCGATCAGGATCCCGCCCCGGAGTTTTCATCAGGTAATAATCAAACAGTTCCAATAAAGAGAAACCCGCAAGCATGCCCGCCGCCGGAGGCAGCTTCAGGACCATATCAAAGATGATCGCCAGAAAAATGGTGAGGCCAAATAAAAACATAATGCGCTTGGTGCCGCGTGGCAAATCCACCGATTCCATCATGATCTCAGGTCGGCCCTTGGGGACTGCAAAACTGATGATGGCCGCAGGCACCAGAAAATTCACCAGACAGGGAAGGAAAAGCTTAAAAAATTCGGTAAAAGGGAGAACCCCTCCTTGCCACACAAAAAGGGTCGAAATGCCGCCAAGGGGACTGAAGGAGCCACCTGCATTGCAGGCGATGACGAGATTGAGGCAAGCGAGGGAAACAAACTTTGGACTGTCGCGACCCACCGCCACCACAACCGCCCCCATCAAAAGTCCCGAGGTCAAGCCATTCACCATACTGGAAATAAAAAAGACCAACAGCCCCGTGATCCAAAATAAGGCCCTGTAGCCAAAATTAAGGCTGACCAGACGAATCCTTAAGGCATCAAAGACCTTCATCGACTCCATGACGTTGAGATAGGTCATCGACACCATGATGAAAAAAAGCAGTTCGACATAAGATTCAAGGTTGCTCCGAAAGGCTGCAACCGCGAGCGTCGTATCGCCTTGCAAGCGATAGACCAACAGGATCGCTGACCAGATCAAAGAGGCGCCCAGCAACATGGGTTTGGATTTCCGGATGTAGGTCACATCCTCCAGCATGGCCGCAACATAAGCCACCACGACGACCCCTAGGGAGAAGAATCCGACCCACGAGCCGGTTAGATCGAGTGGTTTTTCGATCGGCGCCGTATCGCCAAAAACCATCGTCGGGATGAACCACAGGAAGATGAGTGCAAAGAAGGCTCGTAACTTCACGTTGGACGATCAGAATGGGAGGGCAAAAAGAAAAGATCCTTCATTTTGGACCCGTGAGTCTAGCATCCCGAGGCGGCGTAAAGACCCCATCTGGAGAACCGGAAGCGGATCTTTTTGACCGGGGGCTCGGCGCTCAAGGGTCAGGGATTTTCCTGTCTCAATCTGGAGACTAGCCCCCCTCATCCAGCATCAGGGCCATCTCTAGGCCTCTCTGGTCTCAGGTAACCGAGTCCCTTGATCCACAGCGAGAGCGCCCCCTTCAATCGAAGGGATGATGAAGAATAATCGTTTCCTTCCGGTCGGGACCTGTCGACAGGATATCCACGGGTACCCCCACCAAGGATTCAATTCGCTGAATGTAATCGCGGGCGGCCTTTGGCAGCTTTTCAAGATCGGTGACCCCTTGGGTCGATTCAGACCAGCCTGGCATGGTCTCGATCACCGGCTCACATTGGGCGTAAGCTTCGGCCCCAATCGGCACCGTATCGATCTCGATGCCTTGATAACGGTAGCGCGTGCAGATCCCGATAGATTGAAGCCCATCGAGCACATCGAGCTTGGTGAGGCAAAGCCCCGAAAGGCTGTTGAGCTTGGCTGAGCGTTTCATGAGGACCGCATCAAACCAGCCGCAGCGCCTGGCCCTTCCGGTGGTTGCTCCAAATTCCTGCCCTTTGCTGGAGAGATGGCTACCGACCTCATCAAACAGTTCGGTGGGAAAGGGCCCATTCCCTACACGGGTCGAATAGGCTTTGGTGATCCCAAGGACATAGTCAAATTCAAGGGGGCCCACGCCGGTCCCTGAAGCGGCCCCGCCGGCGGTCGTGTTCGAGGAGGTCACATAGGGGTAAGTCCCATGATCAATATCCAGCATGGCCCCCTGAGCCCCTTCATAGAGCACCGGCTCACCGGCATCGCCAAGACGATGGAGGTCACCAGCGACATCCCCGAGCATCGGCTTGATCTCCTCGCCAATCTTTAAGAGCTTTTCAAGCTCCTCCTGAAAATCAAGGGCTGGCTCATGGAAATACTGGCTCAAGACGAAATTATGGAAATCAAGAAGATCCCGCAACCGCTCCTCGAGGAGGGAGCGATAAAAGAGGTCGCCCGCCCGAAGCCCCCGTCTTGAAACTTTATCCTCATAGGCCGGCCCGATCCCACGACCGGTGGTTCCAATCGCCTTAGCACCCCGCGCTTTTTCGCGGGCCTGATCAAGGGCAATATGAATCGGCAGAATAAGTGCACAGGCCTCGCTGATTACCAACCGCTCACGCACCGGAATACCCGCCCGTTCAAGAACACCAATTTCTTCCATCAGCGCATCCGGTGATAGGACCACACCATTGGCGATATAGCATTTGACACCTTCCCGGAGCACCCCCGAAGGAATCAGATGCAGCACCGTCTTCTGGCCATCAATCACCAGCGTATGACCCGCATTATGGCCCCCCTGAAACCGCACAACGCCCTTTGCGCGTTCGGTCAGGATATCCACCAGCTTGCCCTTGCCTTCATCACCCCACTGGGTTCCTATTACGACGACGTTCTTGCACATGCTTATTTTCCAGGTATTAATCGTTTTGAATGACTTGCCAACGGCCATCGAGCAGCCTCAGGGAAGCCGTGCAATCCAAGCGCTCGGCCGTTTCATGGGGGCCACCAAGGGACTGAATGACGATCTGCCCCTCATCCCTCAGCTGGCTGATAGCCCTATCCAGGAGAGAATCCTCGATGGCTGGTGCAAAAATCGCGGCGACGCTTTCGAACTGACCTTTGAGGGCCGAGAGGCTGGCCAACATGCGAAGATCGGCACTAAAACCAACGGCAGGACGCGCGTGACCAAAGGCCTGACCAATCTCATCGTAGCGTCCGCCTCGGGCAATTTCCTGTCCTTGCCCGGGGACGAAGGCGGCAAAGACAATCCCCGTGTGATACTGATATCCCCTGAGTTCAGCGAGATCAACGTGGAGCGGTAAGTTTGGGAATCGAGCGGTCAGACGACGGCCAATCTGCGCAACCTCATCCACGGCCTTTAGAATCAAAGACCCCCCCGGCGCGAGGCTGTCACGGGCCCAATCCAGGACCTCGAGTGGACCATTGAGATCGAGAAGCCGCGTTATCAGATCGGCGGGTCCCTGAGCCACCCGCCGGTCGGCTAGGAATACCCGAAGATCCGTGGGGTCCTTACGCTGCAAAATATCGAATAACTCAGATTCTTCAGCCTCACTCAAACCCGCCTCACTGGCGAGAAGGCGATAGATACCGACATGCCCCAGATCCAAATGAACGTTTTCGATCCCAACCAGCGCCAGCGTCTCGAGGAGCAGATGGATCACCTCAGTGGTCGCGGCTTCACTCGAATCACCGAAAAGCTCCGCACCGATTTGGATGGGGTTGCGGGTTTTGTCGAGATGGCCCGATAGCCCTCGAATGACAGCACCCAAGTAACAAAACCTCGAGGGAACACCCACCTTTGCCGTTCTGGCATCCATCCGCGCAACCTGTGGCGTAATATCGGCACGAAGTCCGATCAATCGTCCACTGACAGGATCAGAGAGCTTCAGGGTCTCAAGGTCAAGCGCATGACCGGTTCCAACCAAGAGCGAATCCAGAAAATCAACCATCGGCGGGATCACCTGATGGTAACCCCAGACGGAAAGGCGATCCATGAGCCTCCGCCCAAGCTGTTCAAGCGCGCGAGCCTCATGAGGAAAGAGGTCATCGATTCCTTCGGGCAGGAGCCAGCGGTCGTGAGTCAACATGTTCAAAAGTTCAGCAAAGTCCTAGGTGGAAGTGATGGTAATGGATCACTGGCCCCCTCACCAGCTTTCCGTCACACAAACGCCCCCGGGCCCTTTCAGGCAACGGGGGCGTAACGGGGTAAAGGTTATCGGGTTTTCTTGAAGTATTGGAAAAACTCGGAGTCTGGCGACATCACAAAGAGGCTTCGGTCATCCTTGAAAGCCTGCCGATAGGCCATCAGACTTCGATTGAACTGGAAGAACTCTTTGTTGCGGCCATAGGCCTTGGCATAGATATCAGAGGCCGCAGCATCTCCCTCACCCCGATTGATTTCGGCGGTCTTTTGGGCTTCGGCCACCAACACATCGCGTTCCCGATCCGCTTCAGCACGAATTTTCTCAGCCGCCTCGGCGCCCCGCGAACGGAATTCTCTGGCCACCCGAGCACGCTCAGCTTCCATCCGCCGATAGACCGAAGAGCTGACTTCATCGGGGAGATCGATACGCATGACCCTAATGTCGACGACTTCAATGCCGAGTCCCGCGACAGCCGGGGAGACCATCGTGGTGAGGGCATCTTGGATGCGACCTCGATCGGATGACACTAACTCCCGGATGGTCCGCTTGCTGAATTCATTCCGCATCGCATCCTTGGTGATCTGATCCAGGCGGATATTAGCCTGGACCTTATCCGCAGCCACGGCGGTATAGAACTTGGTCACATCATTGATCCGCCATTTAACGAACCAATCGACGATGACGTTCTTCTTTTCAGACGTCAAGAATCGCTCAGGCTTTGATTCCAGGGTCAAGATACGGTCATCGAACTTCTTCACCTGACGATAAGGAAGCTTCAGATGGAGCCCAGGATTGTAATCGGTGCCGACGATTTTCTTAAATTCAAGCACAATGACCTTCTCAGTCTCTGAGACAGTAAAGGTCATGGTGAAGAGGAGGATCACGGCCAGGAGACCGACACCCAGCATCAAGCTATTCTTATTCAATGGTTTGTCCCTCTGATGTCGCGACCCCGAGTGGATTGAGATCGGGCTGATTTCGCTACTGCAGGTCCTTCCTGAGGGGCCGGGACTTCCTGCCCCCCATTCAGCGTGGCCGGGACGGCCGGGTCGGCCGGGGTTCGTGATAAGCGATCAACCGGCAGGTAAAGCATATTGTTGCTGTTCTTAACATCCACCACCATGGCCCCCGTTTGCCCCAGGACATCGCCCATGGTCTCCAGGTACATCCGTTCCCGGGTCACATCCGGGGCTTTTTCGTATTCGGCCAAGAGCTTCAAGAAGCGAGAGGATTCACCCTCCGCCCTGGCGACGGACTTCTGTCGGTAGGCTTCAGATTCCTCTAAAAGACGTGCTGCCGCTCCTCGAGCCTTAGGCACGACCTCATTGGCATAAGACTCGGCCTCATTCTTGAGGCGCTGCTCATCTTCCCGGGCCTTGATGGCGTCTTCGAAAGCGTTCTGCACCTCATCGGGCGGCTGGGCATCCACCAGATTGACATTACTGACCGAGATCCCTGCCTCATATTCATCCAGTGTTTGCTGAATTTCCGTCTTAATCTCATCCGCGATATTGCTGCGGCCTTCGGTCAACACGAAGTCCATGGTGCTCTTGCCAATCACCGCCCGCTGGGCGCTCTCAATGACCTGCTTCAGGGTGAGATCAGGGTCTGCGACATTGAAAAGATAGGCCTTGGCATCCTTGATCTGGTACTGCACTGCGAGACGAATATCAATGATGTTTTCGTCTTGAGTCAGCATCAAGGCCTCCTTAGGAACCGCCCCCTGAGACTGCTGGCGACCACCGGACCGATAACCGATTTCAACAAAGCGCTGCTGCTCTAAATTGACCACATCGATCTTTTCAATCGGCGCCGGCAAATGCCAGTGAAGTCCGGACAAGGTCGTATCCACATACTCCCCGAAACGGGTCACTACCCCCCGGCTGCCTTCATCCACCACATAGATCCCAGTCAAGCCCCATAGCCCAAGGAGAACGAACAGAACCAACCCGATCAGCTGCCCAGAAGCTGGTGCATTGCGGGGCCCTTTGCCGCCTCCAAATAATCCCCCAAGCTTATCTTGGAGGCCTTTTAGAACCTCATCGAGATCCGGTGGCGTCGTGCCGTTGTCACGACCACTCCAGGGATCTTTCTTGTTGCCACCCGGTTCATTCCAGGACATCACATTTCTCCAGCTTATAGTCAATCACGACAGCCTCATTCTTGGGGGTTAGGAAGCGTTGAGGCAAAGGCCTCATTGAACCAGGGACGCATCAGGGCCCGTCCATGCAGGGATTTCTGGCGCGCCGAATCGCCTTTCGAGAAAACGGAGACGGTCGGGTGATCCCTCGACACGCATTCGCCAACCGCCAGCCTCGTCCTGCTCATCGGAGAGTATCGTCGCCACTCGAAACAACATGGCACGAAGTGGACCATCTGTCGGGCCGAGTTGCAAGTCTCGGGTCACTGTTGTTTGTCCGAACAACTCTCTCAAGGCCACATTGAGCTGATCAAGACCCTGCCCCGTCTCCGCAGAAACCCAAACCTCGGTCACGTGGCCTCGCTCGTCACGCTCGATGCGCGCACGCGGCACCTCCAGCCGATCAATTTTGTTCATCACCTTGATTCGAGGAACTTCAATCGCCCCGATGTCCTCGATAACCCGCTCGACCTCCGCCATGGTCTCCAGTATCTCAGGGTCGCTGGCATCAATAATATGCAACAAGAGGTCCGCTTCTATCGTTTCCTGGAGGGTCGACTTGAAGGCCGCCACCAGTTCGTGAGGGAGGTCTCTCACAAAGCCAACAGTATCCGCCAACACGACATGCTGGTGGGGCCCCAAGGTGTAGCGTTTGAGCGTTGGATCGAGGGTTGCAAAAAGCTGATCCGCAGCATAAACCCCAGCGCCAGTCAGCGCATTAATCAATGTCGATTTACCCGCATTGGTGTATCCGACCAGACCCACCACCGGAATCTCGGAACGACGTCGCGCTCGCCGCCCCTGTCCCCGCTGCCGATCCACCTTCTCCAATCGCTTTTGGATCTGGGCAATCCGCCGGCCGATCAGACGCTTGTCCGTCTCCAGCTGGGTTTCACCCGGCCCTCTCAGTCCGATACCACCCTTTTGTCGCTCCAAGTGCGTCCACCCCCGAACCAGACGGGTCGACAGATGACGCAGCTGAGCTAATTCGACCTGGAGTTTACCCTCATAGCTTTGCGCCCGCTGCGCAAAGATATCGAGAATCAACCCGGTCCTGTCGAGAACCCTCACATTCAGCGCCTTTTCAAGGTTTCTTTCCTGACTCGGGCTCAGGGCATTATTGAAAAGAACCAGCTCTGCGGACGACTCTTGAATGACCGCTATCAACTCTTCAACCTTGCCCGTGCCTATGAAGAAACGGGGATCTGGATGCAGGCGTTTGCTTGAAAGGATCGCCACGGGTAAAGCGCCGGCCGACAAGGCAAGCTCACGCATTTCGGATTTAACCGATTCCTCCTGCGCTTCCCCACCAAACACGAGAACCGCGCGTTCGCCGGACTGTGGACGATCAAACAATCCAACACCCCGACCCCGTCATCGGAGATAGCGGCCCGCGGATGGAACAAAGAATCAATCGACGGCCTCTTCCTCAAACTCTTCCTGGCCTTGAGCCAAGCGGACTTGACGCGCGGGGACAATCGTCGAGATCGCGTGTTTGTAGACCATCTGACTGACCGCATTCTTCAGAATAATGACGTACTGATCGAAGGAAT
>CAILMG010000169.1 GCA_903835265.1 uncultured Methylococcus sp. | reverse complement strand
GGGCGATAAACGTTCTAATCCGATCCGTCGGGAGAACCTTAAACGCTTGGGGCCAGAGTATTGGTGGGTGGTTATCATTGGAGCCGCGTTGACCTTGGCTCGATTTAGTGAAGCATTCTTGGTCCTTAGGGCCGAACAAGGAGGCATTCCTCTGGCTTGGGTTCCCTTGGTTATGGTCGCTATGAATCTGGTGTACGCCGCGACGGCATACCCCTTCGGGAAGCTCTCAGACCATGTTAGCCATAGAGTTCTATTGGCGTGGGGTATCTTAGTCTTGGTTGCAGCCGATCTATTGCTTGCATCAAACACGCACTGGGCCGCGCTTTTGGCGGGTGTCACCCTTTGGGGAATTCATATGGGTATGACGCAGGGCCTCCTTGCGGCTATGGTCGTAGATCAGGCACCTGAGGACTTTCGCGGGACGGCGTTTGGACTTTTTAATTTGGTCACAGGCCTTTCGATGCTGGTCGCTAGTGCGATAGCAGGCCTTTTATGGGACCAACTAGGCGCGTCAGCCACCTTTTACGCTGGGGCTATCTTTTCAGTCGTCGCGCTGATGGGGCTTAAGGTATTTTCGAGACCGTTTTCAAGATAGTTAGGTGATGGCTGTTCTAACCGCCAGAATGACGCGCTTTTCAACAGCCAACTACAATAAGGAAATACCTAAGGCGGCGAACATTGCCGCACGTAGATTCCTGTTCTTTTGGAAGCTCGCGGCGAAATTCCGCGAGCATCGGCAGACATCGGCGAACATCGTTGGGTAGAAGCATTTTCTGTCTGCTGGGGTCGCCCCCTCAACGACTATTCAGAAGCATCCTATTGAGGGAAATCGTAGATGACTCTCAGAGTCCATATGCCGTTAGGATGTTCCTGGTGATTTCAGGGATTGGCGCACTTTCGCGGCAATCATTCATTGGATAGAGGTTCCCATGTTCTCAGTGTTACTCAGCGGCAAATTGACTAAAGACCCAAAGCCTGGCGTCGGCAGGAACGGGCAGGCTTACTGCACGGCCTCGATTCGGGTGCCGGTTCAGGGTCAGAAAGAAGATGAGCCGGATTTCGCATTCGCCAGTGTGATTGCTTTTGGCGAGGATGCTGAAAAGTTGTCGCGGTTATTGATTGGAGATGCCGTTTCGGTGGCAGGATCTGCACGACTGTCCCAATGGGAGCGTGACGGCAAGCAAATGACTGGGTTGAATGTGACGGTGTCTGGAATTCTGAGCGCCTATGAACGCCGTAAACGATCGGGAGAACCAGAGAGGCAGAGTGATGATCGCGAGCAAGCTTTAAGCTACGGTCGACTCGTGAATCCGAGGACTCAACCTGCCGAGGAGGACCTCAATGATGATCTCGGCTTTTGATTTGACCCGCGATGGCAGCCAAGAAACCCCAACCTCTGATACCAAGAAAAGCCAAAGCCGAACGCGCTAATAAATCAAAGTCAGCGTCCCTGGCAGATGGCAAGACCTGTAGGGTTGAATTTCCTTCGTCCAGATCAGGAGAACCGGGCATTCAAGATCCTGAAGCGGAAGTTTTTCTGTAACGGTGGCCGCGAAGGCGTCGGAGAAGGTTTTGAGAATTGGGGGCTGAAGATTCACCCATCGCCAGAAAGAGAAAGGCCCCGATGAAACTCACCGAGGCCACAACGCTGACCGGGTTCTCCCAGTCCACTTGATAACAAGATATAGCACCAAAACGTCAATAACAAGACCCATATAGATAAAACCCGTTTACAGCACCGACATGAACGAATCCGAAACCCGCCTCCTACACATTGATCCAGCGCTGAAAGAAGCGGGATGGGGATTGCTCCCGGGAAGCCGGATTCGTCCCGAATATCCGATTACCCTGGGCCGACTGGAAGGAGGCGGGAAACGCGGAAAGGCCCTGTCGGCCGATTACGTTCTGGAATACCGAAATACCAAGCTGGCGGTGGTCGAGGCCAAGGCGTGGGATAAGGCGCTGACCGAGGGCGGAGCGCAGGCCAAGGGCTACGCCGGCAAACTGGCGGTGCGCTTCAGCTATGCCAGCAACGGGCAGGGCATCTACGGCATTGACATGCACACGGCGGTGGAAGGAGAGATTGCAGCCTTTCCGTCACCTGACGAATTGTGGGAACGTACCTTCGCTAAGAAGAATGCATGGCGAGATCGCTTCGCAGCAGTGCCATTCGAGGACAGGGGAGGCTACTTCCAGGGGCGCTATTACCAAGATATTGCCATCGAGAGGGTGCTGGCGGCTGTCTCGACTGGGCAGGAACGAATTCTGCTGACCCTGGCAACCGGGACAGGTAAGACCTTTATTGCCTTCCAGATTGCCTGGAAACTTTTTCAGAGCCGATGGAATTTGAGCGATGCGAATGGGGAGGAGGAGGCAACTCGCCGGCCCCGCATCCTTTTCTTGGCTGATCGCAATATTCTTGCCGATCAAGCCTACAACGCGTTTTCTGCGTTCGACGACAAGGCTCTGAAGCCTTATACGGAAAACTCCCAAAGTTCTTCAAAGACGAAGCTGAGTTACGGGCTTTGTGGAGCGCGCCAGACACACG
>CAILMG010000168.1 GCA_903835265.1 uncultured Methylococcus sp. | reverse complement strand
TTGGTTGAGATTTTGCCTTGGTTTGCCCACAATGCCTTGATTCATTTTCTCGCGCCGCGGGGGCTTGAACAGTATTCAGGTGGTGGTTGGGGAACTCGGGACGTGGCCCAGGGACCCGTCGAGTATCTCCTAGGCATTGGTAAGTTTGAGCCGATCCGTGATCTTTTGGTTCGGCTGTTTAGAAATCAGAACCCTGATGGTGATTGGCCTCAATGGTTCATGTTCTTCGAGCGTGAGCGGGGTATCCGGCCAGGCGATTCTCATGGGGACATCATTTTCTGGCCCTTACTGGCCCTTGGCCAGTACCTGCTTGCGACCGGTGATGCCTCCCTGCTCAGGGAAAAGATCCCGTTCTTTGATATGACTCCTCAGAAGGCGGAAGAAGCGAGCGTCAAGGAGCATATCAGCCGCGCACTGAAGTTGATTCGTTCACGCCTGATTCCCGATACGGCGCTTGAATCTTATGGTCATGGCGATTGGAATGATTCGCTGCAGCCGGCGGATCCTGCCATGCGAGATCATCTTTGCAGTGCCTGGACCGTCACCCTTCACTACCAAGTCTTGACCACTCTGGCTGAAGCGCTGGGTAAGGTCAACGAGGCGGCTTTGGCTGGTGAGCTTGAACATGAGGCCCAGGAGGTTCTAAGGGACTTCCGGCAGTTCCTGTTGGTCGATGGGGTCATTACAGGCTATGCCGACTTTGAGAAGCCGGATCAGATCGAATACCTCCTTCACCCTCGCGATCAACGGACAGGGCTACGCTACAGCGTGCTGCCGATGATTCACGCCGTGATCAATCATATGCTCTCCGCCGAAGAGGCGGCCGCACATTTAGCCCTGATTCGGCTTCATTTGATGGGACCCGATGGGGCACATTTATTTGATCGCCCCATGATTTATCGCGGGGGTCCGATGCGCATTTTCCAGCGCGCCGAGACCAGTAGTTATTTTGGTCGCGAAATCGGGTTGATGTATACCCATGCCCATCTTCGTTATGCGGAAGCGCTATGGCATGTTGGTGACGTCGAGGGCTTTTTTGAGGCGGTTTCGAAGGCCATCCCGATCGATCTCCAATCCTTGGTTAAGCCGGCCACGAGGCGACAAGCCAATTGCTATTATTCAAGCTCGGATGCGGCGTTCAAGGATCGATTTGAAGCCTATGAATCGTATGATCGCGCGCTGAAGGGCGAGATCCCTCTGGAGGGGGGCTGGCGGGTTTATTCCAGTGGCGCTGGGATTGCCACCGGCCTTATTTTACGGTGTCTCCTTGGGATTCGTCCGTCTCGAAGCCACCTGGTGATCGATCCGATGATTCCCAAATCGCTAGAGACTTTCCGGGTGGACCTCGATATCGCAGGAGCCCGCTTTGATGTGACCTATCGCCGGGGCCATCGTGGATTTGGGGTTGAAGCGTTGGAGCTCAATGGAACGGCTTTGCCCTTCACTCTCCTCGAGCATCCCTATCGGGTCGGAGGCGCAGCGGTGTCTTTGCCCTTGCTGCAAGAGGCCTTAGTCGATGGGGTGAACTGGCTTAAGATCGATCTTGGCTAGAGGCCTCTTTTAGGCGAAATGCTCGGAACATCAGGATAGACGCCTCCGGATCATGCCCTCAAGGCAATCAATGAAGCGGGGGTGATCATTGAGGCTAGGGACCAGCTCTACCTTCTCGCCACCATGGGCCTCAAAAAGCCCTTGGTACTCGACGCTGATCTCGATCAGGGTCTCGAGACAATCGGCCACAAAGGCAGGGCTGAAAACCAGAATCTTGCGAGCCCCTTTCTTGGCCAGTTGTTCAATCACGTGGTCTGAAAAGGGTTCTATCCACTGCTTGCTGAGTCTCGACTGAAAGCAGGTCGTGTAGCGGGAGGCATCCAGCCCTAGGCGTTCAACAAGAAGTCGGGTCGTTGCATAACAGGTGGCTTTGTAACAGAACTGGTTTTGAGGGTTGACCTCGTTTTCACACGGCTGATCGATGCACAGGCCTTCGCTGTAGACTTTGTCAACCTGACGCTCCGGAAGACCGTGATAAGAAAAAAGCACGTGGTCATAATCCTCGAGCCTAAAGGGGCTCGCGCGATCAATCACCGCCTCGAGGTAAGCGTCTTCGTCATAGAACTGACTCACAGTTGAAAGTTCTGGGATCACCCACCAGCGTCGAATGATATCCAGCGCCTTCTCGATCGCGGACCCGGTGGATGCGCTGGCATACTGAGGAAACAGCGGAATCAGAATGATTCGGCTGTAGCCGGCTTTCCGCATCCGCTCCAGAACGGCTTCGATCGAAGGGTTCTGATAGCGCATAGCCATCTCGATGGTAATCTCCTCTTGGCCGCCCGTGAAGCGTTGCTGCAGCAACGCCTGAACGGATTCAGCATGTTGCAATAGCGGCGATGTCCCGCCATTGAGCTTAAACAGATCGCGGTAAATTTTCGCCGACTTTGGTGATCTAAAGGGAACGATGATGCCATTGACCAGAAGGCGTCGGAGAAGCCATGGCAGATCGATCACCCGCGGGTCGTTGAGGAATTCACCCAGGTACCGAGCAACATCGAGTGTCGAAGGGCTGTCGGGGGTTCCAAGCTGTATCAGGAGGACGCCGGTTTTTTTCATCATGGAAGACCTTTGATTAAGAGCACAGGCGCTTTAAACGCCCCTGCGATGGAATAATGAGTGAATTCCCTGGGCCCCATTCTAACAAAGCCTTATCGCCCAGAAGGGGTTGGGTCTTTCTAGGAGTATTTTGTGGCTGAACAGCACTATGATGTTGATCTCGATATTCGCTCATCAAAGGCGGATGAAAATATGCTGGGTTTTTCGGTGTTCACCCGAACCGCTTGTCCAAAGTTGCCGGCGCTTGAGGGCATGGTCAAGATCGCAGCGTTTCAACGGCCCGATGGCAGCGGCTACCTGACGCTGACGTTTCTCATTGATCGCGATGAGGCCGCTCCGCTGCCGCCCTCTGGGCGATGGATTGGACCGCTTGATGAAGCCTTTCTAGAGGCACGACTTGGACCCCGGTTTGAGATGGCGATGGATTTGATGCTCCCTCAGGACTCTGATGCCTCGCCAGTCTTTATTGAAGAGATGGACCTCTATTTTCGGCCGCTGGCAGAAGATGCTTTAGCGATGGTGGCGGAGGAGTTGTTCCCTGTGCTTTCCGATTGTCTAAAGCTGACCTTTGAACCTTTGGAGCCTTGGTCCAATCCGTCTTTAGAGGGGATTGCTGATCCTCTGCTGCCCGAGCCGTCCTGGGGTCGCCGGCTCCGTGCTTGGATAGGATTAACCTAAGCGGAACGTACTGATTTCATTTCTGAGGGCATCAATCGCACTTTCAAGACGATGGGTTGCGGCTTGGGTTTCCTCTAGCGCTTGTGCCGAGACCCTGACACTGTCGGTCAGAGTCACCATCGAATCCCGGATCTGTCGGGCGCCAGCTGATTGTGATCGCATCCCTTCATGAACACTCTCGAACTGAGGTAAGAGAGCCTGGACATTCAAAATGATCTCACCAAACCGGTGACTGATGCCGTGGGTATCGGAGACGCT
>CAILMG010000167.1 GCA_903835265.1 uncultured Methylococcus sp. | reverse complement strand
TCGGCGATCTCGAGGCGTTGGCGGATATTGAGGTGGTGCTCCCGGTCGAGGCCTTTAGACCCGGCGATATCGTTCCCGTCCATTTGGCGGCGCGGGTCACCGAGGTTGGAACCCTCGAATTGGAGGCGGTGGCGACCACGGGTGGACACCGCTGGAAGGTCGCCTTTGACGTTCGAAGTGATCCGGGCGCAAAAAGAGCTGAAGACGCTGATTGATGGCTGTAGCGCCCCGGGAACCCCCTGCCTGGCTGGTCGGTATCGACCTCGGCACCACCCATACGGTGGTGGCCGAGGCGAGCCTCTCGGGTGACCCTCTGATTCGACCCTTTTTGATTGAACAACTGGTGGGTCCCGGGGAAGTCGACTTAAGATCTCTCCTTCCTTCAGTCCGCTATCAGGCCTCAAGAGATGAGGTTAGTGACGGGGATGTCCAATTACCTTGGCCTCAAGATGAAGGGGATCTCCATCATGTCCCGATTATCGGCGAATGGGCCCGTCAACTTGGAGCAAAGTCCAAGGGTCGACTCATCACGAGCGCAAAGAGTTGGCTCTCGCATCCTTCTGCGGATCGGATGGCCGCCATTCTTCCCTGGGGGAGCGCCGAGGAGATCCCGAAGATTTCGCCGGTCGAGGTCTCAAAGGGATTCCTTCGACATGTCGTGAGCGCCTGGGAACGCGCGCATCCTGGTTCTTTTTTGAAAGACCAGGAGATTATCCTGACTGTTCCCGCCTCGTTTGATGAGGCGGCGCGAAATCTGACGATGGAAGCCGCCCGTCAAGCAGGGCTTAAGGTACTGAAGCTTCTCGAGGAACCACAAGCGGTCTGTTATCACTGGCTTTGGCGTGAGCGTCATGCAATCAAGGCCCAATTGGTTGATCGTCGCCTCCTCTTGGTGATCGATATTGGTGGCGGAACGATGGATTTGACCCTCATCCGGGTCAAACACGAGAGCGGAGAACCTCAGTTGACCCGGGTTGCAGTTGGCAACCACCTGATGCTTGGGGGCGACAACATTGATCTTGCCTTGGCACAGTTGAGTGAACGCCGGCTGACTTTAGAAGGCCATCGGCTCGATACCGGTGAGTTATCGCAATGGGTCGAACAATGTCGCCTTGCCAAGGAACGACTCCTGAGCCCTGATGCACCGGCTGAGGTGAAGGTGACCCTTCTTGGAAGCGGCAGCCGCCTCATCGGCGGTACTCGCTCAGTGACCCTCACTCGTGATGAAGTGATGGACTTGGTGTTCGGTGGCTTCTTTCCGGTCGTTGATCTTGATGATCAACTGGAGAAAAAGCGCGGCGGGGTAGTTGAATTCGGTCTCCCCTATGTCGCTGATCCTTCGATGACGCGCCATTTAGCCGCCTTTTTGAAGAGCCACCGAGAGGTCGCCTGCGAAGCCTTGGGCAGCGAGAGAGGAGAGCCTTTACCGGATCTGTTGTTACTGAACGGCGGGGTCTTCAACAGCCCGCTCATCACCCAGAGAATCCTTGAGCAGTTTGCTCACTGGGGCGCAGGCCCCATCGAGCTTCTTGAGAATCCATGCCCGGATCTTGCCGTCGCAGCCGGTGCCGTCGCCTATGGGATGGCTCGGCGGGATCTTGGGGTTGCCCGGATCGTCTCTGGTGCGCCGCGGAGCCTCTTTCTGGCGTTGCCCGAGGCTATGGGGACGGTGGGTCAAGCCTTATGTTTGCTCCCTAGAGGGACCGAAGAAGGTCTTGAACTCGTTCTTGAGGCCCGGACCTTTCTTCTGAGGCTCGGGGTCCCCGTGCGTTTTAACCTCCTCTCGGCACGAGATGATCGCCAACCCTTGCCGGGAGCCTTGCTGCCCTTGAGGGAAGGTGTTTTTGACGCCTTGCCACCTCTGCTGGTTCAGCTCGAGCATACAGCGGACAACGCCTTACTGGAGCGTGAAGTCCGCCTGGTGGCCTCCCTGAGCGCGGTGGGAACCCTCGATCTTCATTGTGTCGCTACCGATGATGTCAACGCCCGCTGGCAGATTGCCTTTGAACTGCGTCAACCCCCTAAGGGCTCGCCGTTGATATTGGAGAGGGCCTCAGAGCCCAGGCTCCCAGAAGCCTTGGGCCTTATTCAGGAATATTTCGGAAAAAAATCGAAAGAGATTGATCCTAAAAGGGTCAAGGGGATGCGCAGTGAACTCGAGAAAACCTTAGGCCCTAGGGCTACTTGGACGATGCCGGTCATTCGTCATCTTTTTGACGTGCTGATGGACGGCTTGTCTCATCGTCGTCGCTCCATGGATCACGAACGTCTCTGGCTTAATTTGGCCGGTTTTTGTCTTCGCCCGGGCTATGGCTTTGTCGGTGATGAAGGGCGGGTGCAGCAGATTTTCGAACTATACCGGCAGGGGCCTCAGTTTGTGAATGAGTCGCAACACTGGTCGGAGTGGTGGACCCTTTGGCGCCGGATTGCGGGAGGACTGACGGCAGCGCAGCAGTTGATCATTCATGGCGATGTCGTGCCTTTTCTTGATCCGGTTTCAGCTCGCCGAGGGAATACCCCATCACTCTTAAAGAAAAGGGCTTATGACGACCTGCTCAGACTCGTTGGAGTTCTCGAGCGATGGCCGGTTCAGACTAAGATTGAAACCGCGGAATGGCTTCTAAAGCGCCTTGAAAAGCCGGGGGAACCGTTGCCGATCTGGTGGACTCTTGGACGGCTCTGTGCCCGAGTGCCCGCCTATGGCAGTGCCCATCAGGTGATTCCAGCGGACACCATTGAACCTTGGCTTGATCGTCTGATGAAGGAGAATCTCAAAAAGACACCCGACGTCGCGTTGGCGATCACCTTAATGGCCCGCATGAGCGGTGATCGCCACCGCGATATCCCCCTCGAGCAGCGGCTTCGAGTCGTTATGGCGCTGAAGGCCGCCCGGAGTCCTGAATCTTGGGTGGGGCTGATTGAAGCCTTGATAGAACTTGAAGCGGCCGATGAACAGCGGCTCATGGGAGACGCGCTGCCTCCAGGACTTTCTTTATTACAGCCCCCTGCCCATGACCCGATTTGATCCCCTTTTAGTGCGGAGAGGGAGGCCGAGGATCAGGGCTGGGTGGCTCATCCTCTCGATCCTCCTGTCCTGGTCCCTGAGGGTTCCAGCCTTTGAGCCTTTTGAGGGGACCTTCAAAGCCACAGAATCCTGTCCCGCTGGGGTTGGTATTCAACGGTTTCAAGACGCGGTTTCAATCGAGGTCGGCCACCTTTACCCCCTCATGGGATTCAACCGCAAAGAGGGTGAATATGTTCAGATAAGGCTATTGGGACGTCATCCCGAGGGCCGCTGGGTTGACAGGCGTTGTGGGGTGATCGACCCGGCAGCGACTCATCCAGCCCCCAGAAAGGGACCTAAGGGCCTCCTTCTTGCCCTCAGTTGGCAACCCGCTTTTTGTGACTCCCACCCTGGAAAGAGCGAATGTAAAAATCGATTGAGCGATCGCTTTGATGCCAGCCATTTCACGCTTCATGGACTCTGGCCTGAGCCTAGAGGTCTTGAGTACTGCAAGACTTCGCCCACTGAAAAAGAACTGGATAGCGCGAAGGCCTGGATGTCACTGCCTCCTGTCATCTTGAAGGAATCGATACGGGAACGATTGAAGACGCTGATGCCTGGAAGTCTTTCGGGGCTTGATCGCCACGAGTGGGTCCGCCATGGTCGCTGTTATAGCGATGATCCTGAGCGTTTTTTTGAGGCTGCTTTGAGCTATCTTGAGGCAGTCAATGCCTCGACCTTTGAGCGGCGTTTCAGTGATCATTTGGGCGAGGTGCTGGAGGCTGATACCTTGCGCTTAGCGTTTGAAGAAAGCTTTGGATCTGGCGCTGGCAGGGCCCTTGAACTGATTTGTATCCCTGTTAAGGGGCAATGGCTCTTCAGTGAGGTTCGTATCCATCTAAAGGAAACCTCAAGGGATTCAGCCTCCTTCTCAGAAAGTCTCGACAGAGAGCATGTGCCTCAGAAGGGCTGTGAGCAAGGTCTCGTGAAACCGATGGTTCCCGGTAGAATGTCACCCTAAGGTTATGCAAAAGACAACCCCTTCCCCCGAAAGCTCGAGGAACCCTTTATCCATGAACATCCTCTTTTTCTTGCCCCTGATCGCCGCCCTCGTCCTGTCGGCCTGCAGTGAGATGCCAGCAGGCCTTGGCGGCCATGAGGCGCCATCGACCGCTTCCTCGAAGCCCACCTTAGCCAGTGATGAAATCACGCAGTGTGCTGATCAGGTCAAAAAACTGCCTCCTCAAGACCGTCCGCCATCGAGCCTCAAGCCTTCTGTCGATCTTCTCTACTGGTGCACCAAGGCGGCCGAAAAGGGGGATGCAAGGTCCCAATTCGTCCTTGCAAGGCTTTATGAGAAAGGCACCTTCGGTCCGGCCAACCAGCCGGAGGCGATTCGCTGGTATAAGGCATCGGCCAGCGGCGGCTTTGCCGATGCCCAGTTCAAGATCGGACAAATCTATGGCCTTGGTGAAGGGGTTCCAATCGATAAGGCCGAGGCGACCCGATGGTATCTCAAAGCAGCAGGCCACGGACACCTTGAAGCCATGTACTACATGGGTTATCGCTATGAACATGGCAAAGGGACGCCAAAGGATTTCGCGGAAGCCTTGAAGTGGTATGGCCTTGCAACAGAAAAGGGGAACCGCTCGGCGATGGCGGGCTTAGGATCTCTTTATCTCTTCGGTCATGGGGTGCCGCAGAATCAGGTCGAAGCCTATAAATGGTTCAATCTCGCTGCGGTATCGGGCGACAAGGACCCCATCGCCCAGCGCGATAAATTAGCTCGGACGCTTTCTAAGAGTCAATTAGCGGAAGGCCAGCATCTTGCGAGTGAGTGGGCGAAGAAGCACCCCTTAGATAAAAAGCCTGAATGATTGCGGTGTTGGCTAAGATTCATGAGGCCTGAGCGCACGAAGGCTTCTTTTATTGGCAGCGCCTTGACACCCCGCCTTCGAGGGCAGGGAGGATCTGACGTTCAATAGGGGGACGATTTAGGCTGGATCAGTGTCAACCGGGGTAGGGCATGCCACCACTGGTTTGCCTTGTAGCGCTGGAGTTCTTTGATTTTGATGCAAGATCATGGGCTTGGGTCGCAGCTTCTAAAGTTTTTCCAGTGGCGTCTTTTACAGTAGGTTCGTTTAATAGATGGGCTGCATCATTTGAGGCTTTGGATGCTAGCACGGCAAGCCGAGCAAGTTCCTCCAAATCAATCGCTTCGTGAAGAGTCGCCTTGTTGGTCTTATCAGCTAATGCGGCGATGGCTCCCAATCGTTCGTTCACCAGTGTGTAGGCCTCCCGGAGATTGTCAATCTCCCTCCTGAGCGATACTGAGGTATCCAGTAACTGTTGGGTATAGGCACTGAATTTTTCTTCGCTCATGGGAATTTCTCGCTAGGGGGCTATCTAAAGGACATCTTAGGACATCTTAGGACATCTTAGGACATCTTAGGACATCTTTTTTCTGCCGTCGTAGAAGGCCCTGAGAGTGAAGCTTAGATCAGGCCTCCATGAACTGAACCGCTTGGCCGAGCCAACGCTCGATCAGGGGATCCCCATGGCTTGGATGATCTCTCATCAGCTGCTCTGCGGCCTGGTGAACCCGATCGATCAAGAGGGCATCTCGAGAAAGATCTGCAATACGAAAGGCGATTTGGCCGGTCTGACGAGTCCCCAGGAGTTCCCCAGGGCCTCTGATCTCTAAATCTTTTTCAGCGATGATGAAGCCATCGTCGGTCTCTCGAAGGATGGCGAGCCGCTCCCGAGCCGTCTCCCCGAGAGGTGGTTGATAGACCAGCACGCAGTGGGCTTCCCCAGGTCCTCGGCCGACGCGCCCCCGAAGCTGATGCAACTGCGCAAGACCCAGTCGTTCGGCATTTTCGATGACCATCAGGCTCGCGTTGGGGACATCCACCCCCACTTCGATGACGGTTGTCGCGACCAGAATGTCAATGTCACCCCCTTTGAAGGAGGCCATAACGGCTTCTTTTAAGGCCCCCTTCAAACGTCCGTGAATCAGCGCGATCCGCAGCGTGGGTAACGCGTTCTTTAAGCGTTCGGCCGCATTTTCAGCGGCTTCTGCTTGGAGCATTTCTGATTCTTCAATCAGCGTACACACCCAGTAAACCTGACGACCTAGACGAACCCAGTCATGGATGCGGCCGATGATGTCCTCCTTTCGAGAGGCGGGGAGTACTGTGGTCTTGACGGGTGTTCTGCCGGGTGGGCGTTCATCAATGATCGAAAGATCAAGATCGGCATAACCGATCATGGCCAGGGTCCTTGGGATCGGCGTTGCGGTCATGATCAGTTGATGGGGGGCCAGTCCACTTTGTTGCCCTTTTTCCTTCAGCGCCAGTCGCTGATGAACGCCAAAACGGTGTTGTTCATCAATGATGACTAACCCAAGCTTTTGAAACTGAACCTCCTCCTGAAAAAGAGCGTGCGTGCCGACCATGAGGGCGATATGGCCCGTTTGAAGTGCCTGAAGAGATTGACGACGGTTTTCTCCCTTCGCCTTGCCGGATAAGAGACCCACGTTAATGCCAAGAGGCCCTAGCCAGTTTTCAAAGCTCCTCGCGTGTTGTTCAGCAAGGAGTTCGGTCGGCGCCATGATCGCCACCTGATAACCTTCCCCAATGGCCGTTAATGCGGCAAAGGCTGCAACGACGGTCTTGCCGGATCCTACATCGCCTTGAACGAGGCGCATCATCGGCCAGGGTCTTTTGAGATCCTCCGAAAGCTCTTCGATGACCCGTTGTTGGGCGTGGGTCAGATGAAAAGGGAGTGCGGCCTCAAATTGCTGGGACAGCAGGGTATTGGCGGCCATCGGAGGAGCAGATTGATTCTGCACCCGAAGCCTAAAACGGCTGAGGCTCAGGTGATGCGCCAACAACTCCTCAAAGACCAGCCGATCCCTAGCCCTCACCATGGCGCTGGAATCGGGGGGGGTGCCTGCCCGGGGCGCGTGCAATTGTTTCAGCGCTGTTTTTAAGGACAGAGGTTTCTCGGACCCCAAAGCATCTTCAGGCAGCCAGTCGATGAGATCGTCAAGGGCGGTCTTGAGTGCCTGGCTGATCAGCTTCCTTAAGCTTTTCTGGTGAAGCCCTTCGGTCAGGGGATAGACCGGGGTCAGACTGGCCTCCGCTTCGGGGACTTGGCCTTGGGCCAGAAGGGTCAGGTCAGGATGGTGGAGTTCAAGTCCCTGAAAACCGAGACGGACCTCACCGAAACACTGAAGCCTTTGGCCCTCGATCAGCACGCGCCGCTGTTCTTGGGTGTGATGAAAAAAACGCAGAAATAAATGGCCCGAACCATCACTGATCCTAAGAGCCAGGGTGCGCCGATGTCCCTGGGAGAGATGGACTGAATCAATCTGCCCAGTCACCAGGGCGTGATCGCCAACTCTGATATTCGCTAGGGGAATGAGGCGGGTCCGATCCTCATAGCGGTGAGGAAGGTGAAACAAAAGGTCCTCAATCGATTGAAGGCCAAGGCGCTCTAATTTCTTGAGTGTTTGTGCACCAACGCCCTTGAGGTTGGCGATGGAGCGCTGCGCTTGGGTTGGGCCGGAGTTTTTCACGGCACCCCGAGATTCAGCCCTCAAGTACTAGAAT
>CAILMG010000166.1 GCA_903835265.1 uncultured Methylococcus sp. | reverse complement strand
GGGACGGATCCCGTCCTCGTCCGCGTCCACGGCCGCAATCTTCTGGGGGACCTTCTCAGCGGCAAACGAGAAGGGGTCGGCGTCCCCTTCGTCAGGCGATGCGCCGAATTGCTGAAGAGGGTAAAGGTGCCCTGGTAGTCATTCGCCGCGAAGAGGATGATAAATTCCTGGTCGAACGTATTCACCAATACCAAATGGCCGATCACGGCGTAGAATTAACCCCGCTCTCTTTCCACCACGACGATTGGCGAACCACCGGAACCGGGGCCCAGATTCTGGCCGATCTTGGCATTCATAAGCTCAGGGTCCTAGGAAGTTCACCCAAAAAGTACCTGGGCCTCTCTGGATATGGCCTTGAGGTTGTTGAATTTGTGACCCTTGACGGTGAGCGCTGAATTGAGTGTTGACCGGCAGCGTCTTCGGCGGGAGATCAGTAAGCTCATTGCGGCCATTGAACGCGAATGGAAGGAGGAGCTCGGAGCCCCAGAAGCCGTTGCTACAGAAAGGGCCTTGAGAAAAACCCACCAATTGCTAACCCGACTAACCGATGGCAAACCGCTGGGATTGCAGTCACCAGAGACCCTGAGCGATATCCTTGGTGCAGCGTGGCTTGAGAGCCATCCCTGGGCCATCCCTCATGTGGCCAAAATTCAAAAGGCGATCAGGCAGGACGCTATCACCCTGGCGCCAAAGACGATCTAAATACGAGAGGAATATCACTCATGCACCCCATCAAAACATTCGAAGGTCAGTTGCAGGTCCAAGGCGCCCGCTTTTGCCTAGTCTCCTCACGCTTCAACAGCTTCATTGTGGACGCCTTAACGAGCGGGGCCATCGATGCACTCCTCCGTCATGGCACCCGCCATGATGACATTCACCTGATCAAAGTGCCCGGTGCGTATGAGCTCCCATTGGCTATTCAGAAGGCGGCGGCAACCGGTCGTTACCATGGCATTATCGCTCTCGGTGCGGTTATTCGCGGCTCAACCCCGCATTTTGATTACGTTGCCGGAGAATGCGTCAAAGGTATCAGCACGCTGTCCTTGAAGCATGAAGTCCCTATTGGGTTTGGGGTCTTGACCGTCGATACCATCGAGCAGGCCATCGAACGCGCTGGAACCAAGGCCGGCAACAAGGGCGCCGAAGCCGCCATTTCAGTTATTGAAATGGTCAACCTGTTGCGGGAACTCGACGCAGGATGATCACCCCCAAAAGCCAGGCGCGCCGAAGCGCCGTTCAAGCCATCTATCAATGGCAGCTCACCGGCTATGAACTCAAAGAAATCGAGCGGCAGTTTGTTGAAGAGCATGGCATCAGTAAAGGAGAGCTATCCTACTTTCAGGATCTTCTCCATAACGTTCCAACGAGACTCGAGGGGATTGATGCAGCCCTTCAGGAATACACCAATCGCCCGATCGAGCAAATTGACCCAGTTGAGCGGGCCATTTTAAGAATCAGCACCTATGAGTTGATGGAACATCCCGAAATTCCTTACCGGGTGGTCGTCAATGAGGGCATCAATCTTGCGAAAGAGTTTGGGGCTACACAGAGCCATAAATTCGTGAATGGGGTTCTCGATCGAATGGCCCGGAAATTCCGCGCCGTCGAATCGCAGGCGCACCGTGAGGCTAAGTCCTGAAGCGTCATGGGGCAAGGCGAATTTGATCTCATTCGCCGAATTGCGGCAAAAGTAAGCCCCCGTCAGGAAACCCGTCTCGGAATCGGTGATGATTGCGCTCTTGTTCAAATACCTCAAGGTCATGAACTCGCGATTACGGTCGATACCATGGTGGAAGGCACCCACTTCCTCAAGGGGACAGACCCCCGCAACTTAGGGCATAAGCTTCTCGCAGTAAATCTCAGTGATCTTGCGGCGATGGGAGCGGAGCCTCTTTGGTGCACACTGGCGCTGACCCTCCCAGATCTTGATCCGATATGGATAGAGGACTTCCTTGAGGGGTTTTTAAACCTCGCTAAAAGCCACCATATCGAACTGATCGGTGGAGATACGACACAGGGCCCCCGCGCTATGACGGTTCAAGCCCTAGGTAAAATCCCAACAGGAGAGGCCCTTCGAAGATCCCACGCGAAGGTTGGGGACCTTATTTATGTGAGCGGCCCTATCGGCGGTGCAGGGCTTGGACTCAGGATGCGTCAAAATCTCACTACTCTCAAGGATAAAGCTGCCCTTGATGCTCTCGAATGCCCCACTCCGCGGACGGCCCTAGGCCGAGACCTTAGAGGGATCGCCCATGCTTGCATTGATATTTCAGATGGCCTGCTGGCAGATTTGGGGCATATTCTTAATTCGAGCGAGGTAGGAGCCACCATCGACATCGAAGCGATACCGCTATTAGCCTCGGTCAGAAGCTATTGCTCTGTGACTGGCGATATTGGGTTCCCCTTAACGTCCGGCGATGATTACGAACTCTGCTTCACAGTCCCCAGAGATAAGCGGGGCCAGGTAGATAGCCTCCTCGAGCAACACCAACTCCAGGGAGGGGTCATAGGAGAAATCGTCAAAAATAAAGGACTTCATGTCCAGCAGGGAGGGCACACCCTCCTCATCAAAGAAAAAGGCTATGAGCACTTCAAAAACAGCACCACATAATCAAAAGACAAAGCGCCCACCCCCCTCACTGAAAGTTGTCTATGGGGATCCCTGGTGTTTTTTTGGGTTTGGATTGGGTGCCGGTTTATCGCCTTGGGCTCCTGGAACCCTTGGGACATTGGTCGCGATCCCTCTCTACTATCTCCTCCGGGATCTCTCGATCGAATGGTATCTTGTAACGGTTATTCTCCTCTTTCTAGCGGGCATCAGAATCTGTGAGCGATCAGAGCAAAGGGTCGGCGGCAGCGATCATTCTGGCATTGTCTGGGACGAGATCGTCGGTTATCTCATCACCATGACGGCAGCGCCACTCAATTGGACATCCATCGTTCTGGGATTTGTCTTATTCAGAGTGTTCGATATTCTAAAGCCTTGGCCCATTAGGCGACTAGATCAAACTATCCATGGTGGATTAGGCATTATGCTCGATGACGTTCTCGCTGGGGTCTTCGCGGCGCTTGTCATGATGCTCGTGAACCGCGTCATATAAAGAACCTCGGCCCCCATCAGGACCGCAGGTGAACGGCCTTAAAAGATCACCTTCATTTGCATAGAAAGGATGGGGCTGCTACAATGACCGGATAATCGCGGGGTGGAGCAGTCTGGTAGCTCGTCGGG
>CAILMG010000165.1 GCA_903835265.1 uncultured Methylococcus sp. | reverse complement strand
GGCCATTCAGGATGCGCTAGATCATCTTCCCGATGAATTAAGATCGGCAATTACCCTTCGAGAGTTCGAGGGCCTGAGCTACGATGAAATCGCTCAGGTGATGGCTTGTCCTGTAGGCACCGTGAGATCCCGGATCTTTCGGGCCCGGGAAGCCATCGATAAGCGACTTGAACCCTTGCTACGTTAGGACAAACGACAATGAATGAAGATCAATCTGAAAAATTAAGCGCGCTTCTGGATGAAGAGCTTGATCTCAATGGGGCGCTCACCACCTTGGGTGCGATCCGAAAGGATCGTGAGATGGCCCTTAAGCTCCATCGATATGGCGCGGTCAGCCAGTACCTAAAGTCCGGAGCCACGTTGATTCCGGATGAAGGTTTTGTGGGCCGTATCAGCCAATCGCTCGACAGTGAGCCAGTGGTGTTGGCACCGAGGGTGATCCGTCATCAGATCCGCGAAAAGGCGGCTACTTTTGCCCTCGCGGCCTCGATTGCCATGCTGGCCGTTCTGGTGGGTCGTTCGGTCAACGTCTATTCGCCCATGAAGGCCTCCGAAATGCTCGCCAGCGTCGATCTTGATACGCCCGTGGTCAAGGCGTCGATGGAGCCTGACTTCAGGGATTACCTGACCATGCACAACGAGTCCACCTACCTTTCCGGTACCCAGGGGATGCTGCCATCCGTGAGGCTGGTCAGTAACGCGGCACATCGCTGACATTAGGAGCTCCCTCTGACGTGATGGTGATTCAAGGTAAGTTGAGATGGGATGCGTTTTTTTTGGCTTTGGCCCTTGGATGGACGCCCAGCGTCTTTTCTAACGAGGCGCAACCCCCCGAAATATCCGGGATTGAATGGCTTAAGTCCATGCGACAAGCCGCCAGTCGTCGGAGTTATCAGGGGGTTGTCTCGTATGTGAAGGACCAGCAGATGGATAGCTTCAAGCTCTATCACCGTGTCCTTGATGGCCAAGAACGTGAACGGCTGATCTCGATGAACAGCCCGATTAGGGAGGTGGTGCGCACTGGAGGCACCGTGTCGAGGTATTCTGCCGACAGCCAGCAAGTGGTCGTGGAGACGAAACCCTCCGGGCAATCCGTTTTGGTCAGTCTTCCAGAAGATCCGGCAACCCTTGAACGCTTCTACCGCATCAATCTTCGCGGCCAGGAATTCATTGCGGGTGCTTTGACCCAGGTGGTGGCCCTCGAACCCAGGGACGAATATCGTTACAGTCGCCTCCTCTGGATCGATACCGAGACCCGTTTGCCGCTGAAGCTCGATGTCCTGAATGAAGACGGCCAATCGGTGGAGCAGATGGTGTTTATGACCATCAACACCAAAGATCCCATTGATCCGAATGATCTTGAGCCCACGTCGGGTGCCCGTTCCGCGATCACCCAGATTTCTCATCGGGAGAGCCAGCCTGTCAAGAGCTTAAAGTGGTCGATCAAGGATGTCCCCTCAGGCTTTCAGATTGTCTCCTATTCAACCCTCAAGAGGCCACCGTCGTCCATGCCGGTTGAACACATCCTCTTGAGCGATGGCTTTTCTGCCGTGTCGATCTACATCGAACAAGGCGAGGGGCTTAAAGC
This sequence comes from uncultured Methylococcus sp., assembly GCA_903835265.1. Lineage (GTDB taxonomy): Bacteria > Pseudomonadota > Gammaproteobacteria > Methylococcales > Methylococcaceae > UBA6136. The sequence continues at coordinate 3,824 of CAILMG010000165.1, read as the reverse complement.
CTCAGGGGCTCGTAAGATGGGGGCGATCAATGTAGATTCGGTCCTATTGGATAGGTATTTGGTGACCGTCATGGGGGAGGTTCCCTTGAAGACCGTCTCGATGATTGTTCATGGTGTCAGAGAAAAGTAGCACGTTGCCGAAAGTCCCCTACGATTCGATGACTTCATCGGCGCCCGGTCCTTGTGAAGGCGGGCTTAAGTCCCTATATCCCTGCTGATGTTGTTATTGAACTGTCTAATTGACCCTGTCATGCAATCGAACATAGCGAGGTTCGTCATGCACGCGGGGACCTCTTGATTTTTTCTCTTCGGAGTTCCTGATGCGTCACGCTCATAGGTCGAATGTTTTTTTGATGGCAGTCATGATGGCGCTGTCGCCGATGGTTCATGCCCAACTACCCGACTTCACGGGCCTTGTTGAACAGAATAATGCGGCGGTAGTCAACATCAGCACCACCCAGAAAGTCGCTGCCAGCGACCAGGGTTCACCGTTACCTCCTGGCATGGAGATCCCTGAGGGGGTCCCCCTTGATGACCTCCTAAAACGCTACTTTGGTGAAGGTGCCCCTGGAATGCCTCCGATGCCAGGCGCCCCTCAGCCCCCCCCTGGTGGGCCTGAGGGGGCCGATCCGGGTGAATCAAAGTCGCTGGGTTCAGGCTTCATTCTTTCTCAGGATGGCTATGTCATTACCAATCATCACGTCATTCGAGACGCCGATGAAGTTGTGGTTCGGCTTCAAGATCGGCGCGAACTGGTCGCCAAGATTGTCGGCTCGGATAAACGCAGTGACATCGCGCTCTTGAAGCTGGATGCCAAAGATCTCCCCGTCGTCAAACTCGGTTCTTCTGACGCCCTCAAGGTGGGTGAATGGGTGCTGGCCATCGGTTCTCCCTTTGGTTTTGATCATTCCGTCACCGCAGGGATTGTCAGCGCCAAGGGACGGAGTCTCCCCAGCGATAATTATGTCCCTTTCATTCAGACCGATGTGGCCATTAACCCCGGGAATTCCGGTGGACCCTTATTCAATCTCCAGGGTGAGGTCGTGGGTGTCAATTCCCAGATCTATAGCCGAACCGGGGGCTTTATGGGTTTGTCCTTTGCGATTCCGGTTGACGTGGCGATGCAGGTGGTCGACCAGTTGAAATCGCAGGGGAAGGTCTCAAGGGGCTGGCTGGGCGTTCAGATTCAGGATGTCACCCACGAACTCGCGGAATCCTTTGGGATGAAAAAACCGGAGGGTGCCCTCGTCGCCAAGATTCTGCCGAACAGCCCGGCGCTTGAAGCGGGACTCCAGATCGGCGACATCATCGAGGCGTTTAACGGCAAGGGCATCGCGACATCCTCGGGTCTGCCACCGATGGTCGGGGCGACCAAGATTGGTGAAACCGCTAAACTTCAGGTGTTGCGCCAGGGTAAGAGTATCGAAATATCGATCAAAATTGGGATGCTGCCGGATGAAGAACCTAAGGTCGCCGCGGCTGAGGAGCCCAGTAAGGGGGATCAGTTAGCCCGGCTTAATGTCGCTGCGACCAACCCCACCGATGCGCAACGCCAGCAGCTCCAACTTCCTAAAACGGGGGGTGTGCTGATTCTGGGCGTCAAGCCAGGTCCGGCCGCCGAAGCCGGTATTCAGCCGGGGGATGTCATCCTGAGAGTTCAGGATCAGACGCTCAAAGATCTGAAGCAGCTTCAGGAATTGGTCAAAGGGCTTCCTAAAGGCAAGACGGTGGCTCTTTTGATTCAGCGCCGTGGAGGAACTCAATTCCTCGCGCTTAAACTCAAGGATTGAGTCTCGTGATCGATCAAAAAGACATCCGTAATTTTTCCATCATCGCGCACATCGATCATGGCAAGTCCACTCTCGCCGATCGCTTCATCCAGACGTGTGGTGGACTGACCGAGCGAGAGATGTCTGCCCAGGTTCTTGATTCGATGGATATCGAGCGGGAACGGGGGATTACTATCAAAGCGCAGAGTGTCACCCTCCACTATAAAGCCAAGGATGGTAAGACCTATCAGCTCAATCTGATTGATACCCCAGGGCATGTCGACTTCTCCTACGAGGTGTCACGCTCGTTGGCCGCCTGTGAGGGGGCTTTGCTGGTGGTGGATGCGGCTCAGGGCGTTGAGGCACAAAGCGTTGCCAATTGCTACACCGCCATTGAGCAGGGACTCGAAGTCATTCCAGTGTTGAACAAGATTGATCTTCCTTCGGCAGAGCCTGAAAGAGTGTGTGCCGAAATTGAGGAGATTATTGGTGTTCCTGCGGATGAGGCGCTCAGAATCAGCGCCAAGACGGGTCTTGGCGTTGATGATCTTCTGGAACAGTTGGTCGCGAAGGTGCCGCCACCAAAAGGGGATCCGAATGCCCCGTTGCAAGCCTTAATTATTGATTCATGGTTTGATAATTATCTTGGCGTGGTCTCTTTGGTCCGAGTGATGAATGGTTCTATTCAGCGGAAACAAAAGATCGTGCTGATGTCGACAGGCAAAAGCCATCTTGTCGATAAGCTCGGTGTCTTTACCCCCAAGTCCCTGAATCAAGAGGTTCTCAACACCGGTGAGGTCGGCTTTGTGATCGCCGGCATCAAGGATATCTTTGGTGCGCCGGTGGGTGACACGATCACCGCAACGGATCATCCTTGCAAGACGCCTTTACCGGGGTTTCAGCAGGTCCAGCCTCGAGTTTTTGCAGGTCTTTTCCCGGTTGAATCTGACGACTATGAGAATTTGAGAGAGGCGCTCAACAAGCTACACTTAAATGATGCGGCCCTTCAGTATGAGCCTGAAACGTCGCAGGCTCTGGGTTTTGGCTTTCGCTGTGGATTTCTTGGGATGCTCCATATGGAAATCATCCAAGAGCGGCTGGAGCGAGAATATGATCTTGATCTCATTACCACAGCACCGACGGTGGTCTATGAGATTCTGAAATCGGATGGATCCACCATCGAGATTGATAATCCCTCAAAGCTCCCGCCCCCGAATGAAGTGGCGGAAATTCGTGAGCCGATCATCGAGGCGAACATTCTGGTCCCCCAGGATTACCTGGGTAATGTGATGACCCTTTGCATCGAAAAGCGCGGGGTGCAGAAGCGAATGCAGTTCATGGGGGGGCAGGTCTCGGTCAGCTTCGAATTACCCTTGAGCGAAGTCGTGCTTGATTTCTTTGACCGACTGAAGTCGGTCAGTCGGGGATTTGCCTCCTTTGATTACGAATTTTTGAGGTTCCAGGAAGCACCATTGCTGAAACTCGATATCCTGATCAATGGCGAACGGGTCGATGCCCTCTCGCTGATTGTGCATCGCGACATCAGTCAGTCGAGGGGTCGGGATCTGGTCGAAAAGATGCGGGATTTGATTCCGCGTCAAATGTATGAGGTGGCCATTCAGGCTGCGATTGGCGCTAAGATCATTGCCCGTTCATCGGTGAAGGCGATGCGCAAAAACGTTCTGGCCAAGTGTTATGGCGGTGACATCAGCCGCAAACGCAAGCTGCTTGAAAAGCAGAAAGCTGGTAAGAAGAGGATGAAGCAGGTTGGGAAGATCGATATTCCCCAAGAAGCATTCCTCGCCGTATTGAGAGTCAACAAGGATTCCTGATGGATTACGATTTTTCCTTTTTCTTGGTGGTGGCCACCGGGGTCACTGGTTTTATTTCTGGTATTTATGCCCTGATGACCCGGAACCGGCCAAGGCCATCTGATGCCGAATTGCCGGTCATCGTTGAGTACGCCCGGTCTTTTTTTCCAGTGGTCTTGATCGTCCTGCTGCTGCGCTCCTTTCTCTTTGAGCCTTTCAGGATCCCCTCAGGTTCGATGATGCC
>CAILMG010000164.1 GCA_903835265.1 uncultured Methylococcus sp. | reverse complement strand
CCCCGAAAGCTCTGCCGGAAACAAGTCTCTCGCCCCCCGAAGGCCTACCGATTCTAATTTCATCAGCACCAACGTTCTGATCATCGACTCAGGGAGTGGGGTATGCTCCCTCAGCGGAAAAGCCACGTTGTCGAAAACGGTAAGGTCCGTCAACAACGCCCCACTCTGGAACAGCATCCCCATCTTCTTTCGAAGCTGGTAAAGTTCGTGCCGTCGCAGCGCATGAACATCTTGGCCATCCAACATCACAGTGCCCTTCAGCGGTCGCAGCTGACCTCCAATCAGGCGCAGGAGGGTGGTCTTCCCGGTACCGCTTGGTCCCATGATGGCCGTAATTTTGCCGCGTCGGATATCCAGACTGACATCATCAAAGATGACGCGGGAGCCATAGCCATAACTCAGGTTCCTGATGGAAACCAAGCTCTCATCGCTGTGAACATCGTGACGCATGGCCTCGCGGGAATAATCGGGCGGGATAAGGATGGGGATCAACGCTCCATTTTGGCGAGGGCAAGCGGCTGAGTCAACTTGGTTATGTCTAAGGGGCTCATCATAGCCCTTCGGATCTGTTAAAATGTCCCTTTTTATCAACCTTCTTTAGGGAGTCCCCGGATGTCAAACAAACTGCTCGATATCGTCAAACCCGGCGTAGCCACTGGCGCGGATGTTCAGAAAATTTTCGCGTTTGCCAAGGCCCACAAGTTTGCCCTGCCCGCAGTCAATGTCATCAGCACAGACTCTATTAATGCCGTTCTTGAGGCCGCGGCCAAGGCCCATTCTGCCGTCATCATTCAGTTCTCAAATGGCGGTGCGCAGTTCATCGCGGGCAAAGGCGTTAAGCTCGAAGGCCAAGGCGCCCAAATCCTTGGCGCCATCTCAGGCGCACGCCATGTGCACCTGATGGCTGAACATTACGGTGTCCCCGTCATTGTCCACACGGACCACGCCGCAAAGAAACTGCTGCCATGGATTGACGGCTTACTCGATGCCGGAGAAAAGCACTTTGCTGAAACCGGTAAGCCGCTGTTCAGTTCCCATATGCTCGATCTCTCCGAAGAACCGCTCGAAGAAAACATCGAAATCTGTGCCCAGTACCTCACCCGCATGGCCAAGATTGGCATGACGCTTGAAATCGAACTGGGTTGTACCGGTGGTGAGGAGGACGGTGTCGACAACAGTGGCATGGACCACTCTGCGCTCTACACCCAGCCAGAAGATGTCGCCTATGCCTACGAACGGCTGTCTAAGATCAGCCCGAACTTCACGATTGCTGCCTCGTTTGGTAACGTCCATGGCGTTTATTCTCCAGGCAATGTGAAACTCACCCCAAAGATTCTGCTGAACTCACAGACACACGTCTCTGAGAAGTTTGGCGTTCCAGAAAACACCTTGAACTTCGTCTTCCACGGCGGCTCTGGTTCCACCGAAGAGGAAATTCGTGAATCGATCAGCTACGGTGTGATCAAAATGAATATCGACACCGATACCCAATGGGCTTACTGGAACGGTATTCGTGATTTCTACAAGAAAAACGAAGGCTACCTTCAAGGCCAGATCGGCAATCCAGAAGGTGCCGACAAGCCGAATAAGAAGTTCTATGACCCCAGAGTCTGGATCCGCTCTGCCCAGACCAGTATGGCGGATCGCCTCCAGCAGGCTTACGCCGATCTCAACGCGCTGAACAAGCTCTAAGCAGCCACGCGCTTTCGGCGCTGAATAAAAAAGCCGGGGCGGGTCAACCACCCCGGCTTTTTAGTGTGTGTCATTCCGAAAAAGGTCACCCATGACCCCCATCAAAAGGATCGCTCAGAAACAAGATCAGGCCCGTCAAGGGGCGCTAAAGTCCTCACCACTTCGGGTTTTGCAACCCTTAGCTATGTTGTTTTTTGTCTTGAGCGCGATGCCGGTATTGATCCTCCGCTGGGTCCCGCCACCCACCAGCATGTTTATGATCCTTGATCGTTGGACCCCAACGACCAAGACCGATCCACCTCATGCCATTGCGTATCAATGGGTGCCTTTTGATGAGATATCCAGTCACCTTAAGCTCGCGGTCCTCGCTTCAGAAGACCAGACCTTTGCCCACCATCTTGGATTCGATTTTGAAGCGATCGAAAAGGCCCTTGAAGATAATCTGACCCGAAAAACGCCGCGTGGCGGGAGCACGATCAGCCAGCAAACGGCTAAGAACCTTTTTCTATTTGGCGGGCGCAGCTATGTTCGGAAGATCCTTGAGGCCTACTTTACCGCCCTCATTGAGTTGAGCTGGCCGAAGCAGAGAATTCTTGAGGTCTACCTCAATATTGCTGAATTTGGCCCTGGGATTTATGGCGCTAAAGCGGCAGCAAACCATTTCTTTGGGAAAAACCCCGCAGCCCTTGGACGGGATGAATCGGCCCTCTTGGCCGCGGTTCTGCCAAACCCTAAGGCCCTCAAAGCGAATGCCCCAAGCGCCTATCTCCTAAAGCGCCAACAGTGGATCTCCCGCCAGATGCAACACCTTGGCGGGAAACGGGTGCTCGATGATCTCTAAATCTTAGATCCCGAGATTGCTGAGGGTCAGCATCAATTCATTAATGATGCCGCTCGCGGTGGGGTGTTCCACCTCAAAGGTTGAAACCGCTTCCCTAAAATCCTTAAGGAGGTGTAAGTGGTTGCCATCGTCTTCGCTGTCGAGCCGGTGCTCGAGCTTCTCAAGCAGCGACTCAAGCTTGGCGCTGATTTCTGGGTGATTTGATTCGAGTCGTTCGACTTCCTGGCGGAGGACGAACAAGGCTTCACTGATATCTTTTTCTGCCATGAGGGATTCCTACTCCTGTTTTGAAGGATGATTCGGCACTTAAAGGTCCGCGAAGCGCTTCCTGAGGAATTCAGGGGTGGCAAAAGCCGCCTGGTGCATCTCGGTATTGTAGTAGGCCGTCTCAAAAGGACGCCCTGCGGCATCGGCTTCACGGAAGCCGGTCAAGGCCGCCTTAGACGCCATGGTACCGCTCCACCAGCCAGAAGGGTAAAGACATTGTGGAAAGAAAAAGCTCCGGGTGTTGGTCAAGCCGGCCTTTCGCATCGTTGCGTGCATGGCTACCATCAAATCGGCATGGAAAAGCGGTGATTCACTCTGTTGCACGAGGATACCATGAGGGCCCAGGCAGCGAAGGCAGTCCCGATAGAATGCCTCATTAAACAGGCCCTCGGCAGGTCCAACGGGATCCGTGCTGTCGACGATAATGACATCAACACTCCCTTCCGCCGCGTCCTTCACCCACTGAATGCCGTCGATAAAAAGCAGCTCTGCTCGATCATCATGGTTCGATGTGCAAAGATCGGGAAAATGGATTTCAGCGAGGCGAGTGACCCGCTCGTCAATCTCGATCTGTATCGCCTGTTCGACCTCTGGGTGCCTCAGAACCTCCTTGAGGCTGCCACAGTCGCCGCCACCGATGACCCAGACGCGCTTTGGATGGGGGTGGGTGTAGAGAACCGGGTGCGTCATCATTTCGTGATAGAGGAAGTTATCACGGTCCGATACCATGGTGCAGCCATCAATAATCATGAGTTTCCCGAACCATTCGGTATCGTAAATCTCAATCTTCTGGAAAGGGGTCTGCTCCTCATGGAGCTTGGCCTTCAACTTCAAGGAGAAGGCGCTGCCGTGGTGGGGATAGACTTCACTGAACCAACCAGAAGCATCAATCATTAGGAAACCTCGCATAGAAATGAGTCGCGATTTTCCACATAATTGCAGGCCATATCAAAGGAAATTCTCATGAACGCGAAATGGAGCACTGCCCTGTCCCGGGAAATCTATGCCATAGAACATTGGGGCGAGGGCTATTTCGACATCAATGACAAAGGCCATGTGGTCGTCCACCCCGCCGGATCCCCCAAAAATGGCACCGTCGATCTGGTCGAAATCGTCGATTCCGTTAGGAAGGAAGGCCTCGCCCTCCCGGTTCTGGTCCGCTTCAAGGATATCTTGAGGGATCGCATCGGCCGCCTCACCGAAGCCTTCAATACCGCTAAGGAAGAATTCGAGTACCTCGGCCATTACACCCCCATCTATCCGATCAAGGTCAACCAGCAACGCGGCGTCGTCGATGGCATCATCCACAATGAGCATTACCCCGTTGGACTTGAGGCTGGAAGCAAGTCGGAATTACTCGCTATTCTGGCCCTCTCAGAGGCCGGGATTGTGATCTGTAACGGCTACAAGGACCGCTCCTATATCCGCTTGGCGCTGATCGGCCGCACCCTCGGGCTCAATGTCTTCATCGTGATTGAAAAGCTCTCTGAGCTAGCCGTCGTCATGAACGAAGCCGAAGCCCTTGGGATTGACCCGCAACTCGGGGTTCGCGTTCGCCTTTCCAGCATCAGTGCCGGCAAATGGCAAAATAGCGGCGGCGAAAAATCAAAGTTCGGTCTTCACAGCGGTGAGATTCTAAAGTTGGTCGAAGACCTAAAGCGACTCGGTAAACTCGGCTGGCTCAAGCTCATGCATTTTCACCTGGGTTCCCAGATTGCCGACATCGGCCATGTCAAAACAGCCGTCCGTGAAGCCGGTCGCTACTATGCAGAACTGAGGGCACTGGGTGCCGACATCCAGGTGGCTGATGTCGGTGGCGGCCTTGGGGTCGACTATGAAGGGACACGCTCAACCAGTGAATGCTCCCTCAACTACAGCCTTGACCAGTATGCGGCCTCGATCATCAGAGCCTTCAGCGAAGTCTGCACCGAATATGAACTGCCCCATCCAGATCTCCTAACAGAATCAGGGCGTGCCATGAGCGCACATCATGCCGTGCTGATCACCCATATCACGGACGTTGAATCCGTTCCAGAAGATCCTACACCGCCCCGCGATATCGATGCCGCCCCTTTAGAGGATCTTGCCGAGTGCCTTGACCGGCTGTCCAATGAATCCGTGGTCGGCATCTATCACGACGCTCAATTTGACCTCGCTGAGGCCCGTGCGATGTTTGTCCAAGGGCAGATGTCACTGGCCCAGCTGGCGGAGGCGGAGCGCCTCAATGCCGCTATTTCGCATGCGGTGCGCCGGGGTCTCGACATTCGCCTGAGAGCCCACCGCGAGCTTCTCGATGAATTAAATGATCGCCTGGCTGACAAGGTCTTCTGTAACTTCTCCCTCTTCCAGTCGATGCCCGATGCCTGGGCCATTGGTCAGGTGTTCCCGGTGATGCCGCTGCAGCGACTTTTGGAGGAACCCACCCGACGCTGCGTTATTCAGGATTTGACCTGCGACTCTGATGGCCGCATTGATGCTTACATTGATCGCCAGAGCCTTGAATCCACCCTGAGGCTCCATGCACCGATCCCTGGCGAAAGCTACCTGATCGGCATTTTTCTGGTCGGCGCCTATCAGGAGATCCTAGGCGACATGCACAACCTCTTCGGTGATACCCATTCGATCAATATTGCCCTGGACGGGACCGGTGGTTATCAGATGCTGGATCCGACCCACGGTGATGGCGCCGATGATATGTTGCGGTATGTCAACATCGAACCTGAGGAGCTGGAGCGGGCCTACCGCAAAAAACTCCT
>CAILMG010000163.1 GCA_903835265.1 uncultured Methylococcus sp. | reverse complement strand
TCCCATCAAAGCAACACCTGCCGCAGACCCCACCGACAACATGGTTCCACCAACACCGGCGGTCAGGGTCACGAGCAGCCATTGATAGAGATCCATGTCAGGGTTCATGCTCAGGACCGCGAACATCACGGGGATGTTATCTACAATCGCTGAGAGAATACCGATCAGGATATTCGCTGTGGTCGCGCCAAGGCCATCGTACATGGCCACAGAAGCCAGCTCTAAGTAGCCGATGTAGCCGAGGCCACCAACCGCAAACACCACACCAAAGAAGAATAGAAGGGTATCCCACTCGGCATCGCGGACGTTGTGGAACACGTCAAACTTGCCTTCGCCACCGAATAGAAGCTTGAGGCGGTAACCATAAAGCATCAGGAACGAAAGGCCGACCATCATGCCCATAAAAGGCGGCAGATGCAGGAACTGCTTAAAACTAACGGCTGTTGCAATCGTCAGCACAAAGAGACCACAAATCACCAGTGCGCCGGGCTTCATCTCGACAAGTTCTTCATCCGTTTCAAGTGGGGCATCATCAGGAATCGCAAAGTGCATCAGCGCGGCCGGGACCGTGAAGTTCACGATAGAGGGAATGAAAAGGTGGAAGAAATCAAAGAATTCCGCCTTACCCGCCTGCCAGACCATCAAGGTTGTGATGTCACCAAAAGGACTAAAGGCACCGCCCGCGTTAGCGGCACTCACCAGATTGATAAATCCCAAAGCCACAAAAGCGGGGCTATTCGCGCCAACCGCCATCACCACGGCACCCACCAGCAAGGCCGAAGTCAGATTGTCGGCAACCGATGACAGGAAGAAGGTAATGATGCCCGTGATCCAGAATAGCTTCCGATAACCAAAACGGCGGCTGACCAGCCAGGACCTCAGTGCTTCGAAAACATTTCGCTCAGCCATCGCGTTGATGTAGGTCATCGCGACAAGAAGGAATAGGAACAATTCAGAATACTCCTTGAGATCATGCTCGAACGCCTTATGGACCTGTTCGGCGGGGACCCCATTGGAGGAGGCTAGATAAGCGACATGAGCCCAGATAATGCCTGCCGCCAAAATGACGGGCTTTGATTTCCTAAGGTGTGTGAACTCCTCCGTCATCACAAACGCATAGGAGATAATAAAGATAAGGACACAGTAAAGGCCGCGTTGGGTCCCAGTGAGTCCAAGAGTCGCCGATTCCTCCGCAGAGGCGATTTCAGGCAGAAAAAGTAACGTCGTCAGCAATAGAATGATGCGAATCAAGACACGGCCCTCTTAGATTTTCTAAAAAAAATTCCAGCGCGCTACCAAAGCCAACCGGAGTCCGGGAAACACAACCTATCATTATAAGGGATTTCGTCTGCCGAAGAGAAAACACTGCATTTTCACTGGGTAAAGAGCGGGTCCTCTTAAAGGTGAGCCTTAAGGCCGGTCTGAGTTCCAGAAACCCCCCGGATCAGTGTATATTTAGGGGCTACCCCCAAGGATTTTGAGCGGCCGGACCCATTGCCTTATGTATCAATACGATCACTACGACCAAACGCTCGTTAACCAACGAGCCCAACAATTTCGCGATCAGACGCGGCGATTTCTAGAAGGTGAACTGACCGAAGATCAGTATCGCCCGTTACGACTGATGAATGGGCTTTACATTCAGCGCCACGCACCGATGCTCAGGGTGGCCATTCCTTATGGCCTTCTTTCCTCGATTCAGATGCGGACGCTCGCTCATATCGCAAGAACCTACGATCAAGGTTATGGGCATTTCACCACGCGTCAAAATATCCAGTACAACTGGCCCAAACTTGAGGAAGTTCCTGACATTCTCGATGATCTTGCTAAGGTTCAAATGCACGCGATCCAGACCAGTGGCAATTGCATCCGCAACACCACCAGCGACCATTTGGCCGGCGTTGCCGCCGATGAGCTTGAGGATCCGAGACCCTACTGCGAGATTATCCGGCAGTGGTCAACGCTGCATCCAGAGTTTGCCTTCCTGCCCCGAAAGTTCAAGATCGCGGTTAGCGGCGCCCAGCGCGATCGGGCCGCCACTCAAGTCCATGACATTGGTCTCCAGCTAATTAAAAACGCGAGGGGCGAGGTGGGCTTTGAGGTCTTAGTCGGAGGCGGCCTTGGGAGAACACCGATCATCGGCGTGGTGATTCGTGACTTCCTCCCAAAAGAAGATCTTCTCTCTTATCTTGAGGCCATTTTGAGGGTCTACAACCAGTGGGGTCGCCGCGACAACAAATATAAGGCGCGCATCAAAATTCTTGTGAAGGAAACCGGCATCGCATCCTTCGCCCAGTGGGTTGAAAAAGAGTGGGCAACAATTCGTGATGGGATGCGGCTCGATCAGGCCGAAATCGACCGGGTTAGTGCCTTCTTCAAGACCCGTCAATACCTCTCGCTACCAGAAGTGGATCCAGCACTTGAGGAGCAAATCGCCCGGAACCAGGCCTTTGCGGCCTGGGTTCGCCGCAATACGGTCACCCACAAAATGAAGGGCTACCGGGCCGTCTTCCTCTCCCTAAAACCCCATGGCCAGCCGCCTGGGGATATGACCGACACCCAGATGAATGCGGTAGCAGACCTGATGGACCGTTTCAGCTTTGGGGAAATCAGAGTCACCCATACCCAAAATTTGGTCATGGCAGATGTTGAGCAGCAGCATCTCCTCGATCTCTGGCAGGCCTTGGATCACCTGGGGCTCGCGACCCCGAACGTCGGGACCGCCACCGATATGATCACCTGCCCAGGGCTCGACTTCTGCTCCCTCGCCAATGCCGCTTCTATATCGATCGCTACCGGGATCCAGTCGCTGTTCGATGACCTTGACTATCTCTATGATCTTGGCGATATAAGGATCAACATTTCGGGCTGCATGAATGGTTGCGGCCATCATACGGTCGGCCACATTGGTATTCTTGGCGTCGATAAAAAAGGGGAGGAGTGGTATCAGATCACCCTTGGAGGATCCTCAAGTAACGATGCGAGCCTTGGTGAACGCCTGGGGCCGTCCGTCGCGAAGATCGAGGTGACCCAAACGATTGAACACATTCTCCTGACCTATCGCGATCTTCGTGAAGGAGAAGAAACCTTTCTTGATACCGTTCGCCGCATCGGCATGGAGCCCTTCCAGGAGCGTGTTTATGGACATCATTAAGGACGGCCGCATTCAAGCCGATACTTTGACTCATCTTGATCAAGATGCCGCCCTTCCGAAGGGGGCCTTTAGCGTGTCCCTGACCCGCTGGCAAAGTGAAAAATCAGCGCTTTTAGCCACGGGTCAACCGCTCGCTGTGCGACTCCTTCCAGCGGAAATCGTCGATGACCTAGGAGAAGATCTCCCCCTCTTATCGATGGTGGTCCTTGAAATGAATCCGTTTACCGATGGGCGCAGCTTTACCCAGATTAGATCTCTCCGGGAACGCCTTGGGTTTCGTGGAGAAATCCGAGTCCTTGGCGATTTCATCAGGGATCAGATGTTCTTTCTCCATCGGCTGGGCGCTAATGCCTTCGAATTCGCTCCTGGAACAGACCTTAAAGACCGACTCAAGGCCTTCGAGGAATTCACGGTCACCTATCAGGCTGCGAGTGACCAACCTCAGCCTCTCTTCCGTCGCCGAGCCCATCCATAGACCCTGAGGGACTCTCATGCTTGCTGCAAAATATTTAATCAAAGGCCCCGCTCTCCTCGTCTTCACTGGATTGCTGTCGGCGTGCTCCATCTCAGACTCTTCCGTCTCTATTTCAGAGTCCCTTGAATCTAGCGCCGAATCCTCGAGGTCGCCGTTTAAATCCTCAAGCCCCAAAGAGGCCACCGACAAGGCCAAGAGCTCCTACACCGATGATGTGGCTAACCTGACCTTCTCGATCGCCGGCTCACAGATGTCGGCGAATGACTTCGCCAATGCCTTAAGCCGAACCGCGGCCCAATCAAAGATCAGTGATTGGGCGGAGGAAAAGGCGACCTTCACCGGCATCGGGAAAGGTCTTAAGCGTGCGGGTATCGCCAAACAGAACATTGGTCAGCTCCCCTACCTTCAGAAAGTCCTGACCAGCAAGAAGGATGCTCTGAAGTCTATTGAGGAAGGCTACTAAAACCGAGTTTTTGGCCTTGTTTCCTCGGGCGGCCCTCGTCCTTATCCTTGGACTCTGGCCACTTCAGGGAGCCGCCTTTAAGGCACCTCGGGTTGAGATTCTCTATATCGATGCGAATGTCGGGGGCTCCAGCGGCGGCCATGTCGCCCTTCGTCTGGAAGACGAGGTCTATCATTTCCAAAATGAACAAGGCACGACCCGCCTTACCCGGGATGACTGGTCTCGGTTTCGCTGGGTCTATAACGACATCGAGAACCGGAATATCGAGACGGCCGAACTTCAAGTAAGGCCTTTGGACGCGGAACATCTCCGGCAACATCTCGGACTTTTGTTCATTGCTCAACAGCGGCAAACCGATTATCTAAAAGCCCTTGAACAAGATATTAGCTTCTTGGAGACCCTCGCGATCGGAGGCCAAGTGCTGCTCAAGGAAAGGGCTTTTTTTGAACCGGCAAAAACCCCACAAAAGCTTCAGGAAAGCCTTCGTCAACATCTCATCGAGCAGACAGGACCTTCCTTCTCGACCCAGGAGCAAGCAAGGCTTCTTAAAACCCTTCGAAACCTTCACTATGATGAAACCCTTGAAGGGCTCTCCTTCAAGGAACAGCCATACCCCGATTACCCTCCTACCTTTTCTGAAAAGGCAGCGGATCTCTTCAGTCGACAACTTGCTCTCAACGTGATGGATGGGAAGGAGCGCCTCCGTGAAGGCGCCCTCATTGATGCCGGCCCCCTTCCCTCTAGCGCTGCAAGGCAATGGCTTCAAGGATACCTCCAAGAGCTTCAAGCAAGCATCATCCGAGGCCTTAAGACCCCCTACCCAGGAGGGGGAAGCGCTCTCTTACTGGCCCTGGCCCGCCACCAAAGCGTGGCCTTATCGCTCACTCGAAATCGCCTTTTTTTTCTTTCTCTCTTTGAAGGGGAACCGCGGCACCTCGAAGCCAATGATCAGGAACAACAGCGCCTTGAAGCCCTCTTTTTGAATCAGCTCACTCGAGAAGTCACGGCGTCCCGTGAGGAAATCTTCGCCCACCCGAGGCCCAACGAATGGGACTATCATCGGATGGAGATTGGAGCCTCTGAAATCAATGAATTGTGGTCCGCTCAAAAAGCGCAGCGGGCTGCAGACTTCAAACGGACACCCGGCCCCCCTCGCGGTGAGGGGCGTGAACATCTGAATAATCTGGTCGTGACCGATAGCACTCTCGAAGCGGCACTGATCAGGGCTAAAGCTCGAAGACATCGATTTTGGGAATGGTTTGATGGCCACTATGGCTATCAACTGATTACCCACAACTGTGTCACCGAACTCAATCGAGCTATTCAAGGGAGCTTCAAAAACGCCGATGAACGTCTCGCGTTCGGTGGCCACATCGATCCTTTGTTATCGCAAAGCTTTGTTCCCTACCGCTATTTCGAATTGGTCAGGCAGCGCTATCGGCCATTGGTCGTCACCCGCTCCCCTTCCTATCGAAATCGGCAGCTGGCTGCGATGAGTGATCATGGGGAGGATCTACCGATCGCGCTTCAGGAGAGCACCACCCTCACGGGAACACTCTACAGTCCAAGACCTTCAGATGGACGCTTTCTATTTTTTACGGAGCAACCCGCATGGACGAGGCCCCTTTTCGGAGCGGCCAACCTGATCTATGCGATGGCTGCCATCGGTCCAGGCCTCTTGAACCTCCCCACTGATGAAGGACGGGATCTCGAATCGGCATTCAATGGAATCCTTTTCAGTCTTCCTGAAATAGGATGGTGGACGATCCGCAAGGGATCTTATACGGAGGCGGGCCTTAGGGCCCGGGCAGTGACCGGCCACCTCTCAACGAGATGACCCGCCACGAAGAAGCTTAAACTACTTGCCCTTCTGGGCCGGATTAGTGACCGGCTTCTTGACAATGTTGATGCCCTTCAGAAGATTGAGCGCTTCGTTCAGGGGATAATCCTGAAGGGCGAGCGCTTCTTCAATCTCTTGCTTGGTCTTTGGCTCTTTGGTCACCGGCAAATCCTTTATCGGCTCGTGCTTTGGACCTGGATTGTTGTTCTCGAGATGGTTCGCAAGATCGGCTTCCTTCAAGGGACCAAATTCGGACTGGGTGGCCGCCTCAAGCTTGACCTTCGAAATCGAGACGTCAGGGGCAATCCCCTCAGCCTGAATGGAACGGCCTGATGGCGTAAAGTAGCGGGCCGTCGTCAACTTGACCGCCGCACCATTACTGGTGGGCAAAATGGTCTGGACCGACCCTTTGCCAAAGGTCTTTTCGCCCATGATGATCGCTCGGTTATGATCCTGCAGCGCACCTGCAACAATCTCGGAAGCGGAGGCTGAGCCTGCGTTGATCAGCACGACGATGGGCGATCCTTCCAGAAGGTCACCTGGAGACGCATTGAATTTCATCTTCGCATCCTCGACTCGGCCATCGGTGTAGACGATCAGACCATCATCGATAAAGGCATCACTGACCGTCACGGCAGCATTCAAAACGCCGCCAGGGTTATTCCGAAGGTCAATGACCAACCCCTTAAGTTTTCCAGGTTTCTTCAGCTCTTCAATCGCCTCGACCATGCTTTCACCCGTCTTCGCCTGGAAGCTCGATAGGCGGACATAGCCATACCCGGGCTCCAACAACCGACTTTTGACGCTCTTGACCTTGATAATGTCGCGGACCAGCTTCAACTTGATCGGCTGCTCCGCCCCTTCCCGAACGATGGTCAGAACGATGGGACTCCCCGGTTCACCCCGCATGATCTTGACGGCATCATTAAGGCTCAGGCCCTTCACCGGCTTGTCATCGAGACGAATAATGAGATCGCCAGCCTTGACACCCGCCTTCTGAGCAGGGGTGTCGTCGATCGGTGAAATCACCTTCACAAATCCATTTTCCATGCCGACTTCGATCCCGAGCCCGCCAAACTGGCCGGTGGTACCCACCTTCAATTCGTCATAGGCTTCCTTATCGAGATACGCGGAATGGGGATCGAGGCCACTCAACATGCCCCGAATGGCGTCCTCAAGAAGCTTGTCGTCCTTCACCGGTTCGACATAATCCTGCTTGATGCGGCCGTAGACCTCCGAAAAGGTTTTCAGCCCCTCAAAGGGGATTTGCGTCGAATCCGGTTGAGGTTCGGCCTTTGGGGCTAGCGCCTGCTCCGCGCTACTGAGGCCAGGGAGGCCAGCACCAAGACTCAATAGCGAACCACATACCAGAACCCTGAGGTGTTTCTGTCGCAACATAAAGATCCCTAGATGAAGTTAATCTCGAAACGGAATAGATCAGTGGGCCTCTTGGCACCAAAGAACGGGGTCGACAGGCTTTCCCTGTCGGCGAATTCCAAAATAAAGTCCGGGCTTGTCTCGGCCGCCACTCGCACCCAGCGTCGCGATGACTTCATCGGCCGCTACCGCATCACCCTTCTGCTTGAAGTGCGTCTGGTTAAAGGCATAAAGACTCATTATCCCGCCCCCATGATCAATAATAGTCAGAAGACCATAACCCCTTAGCCAGTCGGCAAATACGACGGTCCCGGCCGCCACGGACCGAATGGGAGCCCCTTCCTTGCCCCCGATCAGGAGACCATCCCACCGACCGGTCATACGTGGGCTACCAAACCGAGCTGCCACGGGACCTGTGGGCGGGCAATGCGCCTTTATAACGGTCGCCAAGGAAGTCCCCCCTTGGGGGCTCTCGGGAATCGCCTTGTTGACCGCTTGATCTTTTACGGATTCGATCAGCAGCTCCAGTTGCTTCTCGTCTTCCTTTAACTGGCTGAGGCGTTGGGCTTTTTCATTCAGTTCCCGATCCCAGCTCCTCAGGAGTTGGCGACGCTGACGACCGGATTCAAGGAGGGCCATCCGCTCATTTTGGGTTTTCTTGCCCAATAAGGTTTTTTGCTCCGCTTCGATTTGAAGCTCCGCTTCGGTCATCCTGACTTGTTCAAGGTCTCCTTCAAGCTTTCGGATCAGATCCGATCGCGCCCGGCCGAGGTACCCATAATAGGCTAGCACACGCGCCAAATGAGAAGGCTCCTCCTGATTCAACAGGAGCTTAAGCCAATCCTCCCGGCCAATCAGGTGGGCACTCCTTAGCTGTCCGGCCAACGTCTTCTGCTGCTCCCGAACGGAAGCTTGCAGCTGGTCTCGGCGCTGCCGTAAACCCTTTGTGCGCTTCTCTCTAACCCGCGACTGTGCTTCCAGTTCGCCAATGGTTCTAGCCATTTGACCTTGCTCGAGCTCAATCTCAGAAAGCTGTTGATTCAGTCGATCACGGATCGCCATCAGCGCCTCCCGCTGCTGTTGGGTCGTGGCGATTTCACCCCGAACCTCCTGCAGCGGCTCACGATCGGGTTCAGCCAAGGTCGCACTCGACAATCCAAGACCTGAGATCAGCAAGAGACCGACCACCCACGAGCCGAGGCCTTCAAAGCCGAAAAGCAACGGCTTCAGCTCGTTTTAGAGAAGCAACGAACGCCCGGTCATTTCGACCGGCTTTTCAATCCCAAGGACTTCGAGGAGGGTCGGCGCAACGTCTGCCAGATTCCCCCCATCGGCGAGCGTCCGGCCGCGCTTGCCTCGGTAGAGGAAGGGCACCGGGAACGTGGTGTGCTGGGTCAACGCGACCTCCGTATCAGGATCCACCATCTGTTCGACATTGCCGTGATCCGCGGTGACCAACAGTTCACCACCCACTTTATCGAGAGCGGTCACAATTCGGCCCAAGGCTGCATCGAGGGTCTCGACCGCTTTAATCGCTGCATCCATGAAGCCGGTATGTCCAACCATATCCCCATTGGCGTAATTACAGATAATGACGTCGTAGACACCGCTCTCAATCGCTTTCACCATCTCATCGGTCACCTCAACGGCACTCATCTCAGGCTGAAGGTCATAGGTCTTGACCTTAGGTGATGGAATAAGGATTCGTGATTCGCCGTCAAAAGGTTCATCCTTGCCGCCATTGAAAAAGAACGTCACATGGGCATATTTTTCAGTTTCAGCCAGCCGTAACTGCGTGAGGCCATGGTCTGCGAGGACCTCCCCCAACGTTTGGGTGATCGATGCCGGCGGGAAAGCGATCGGATAAGTAAAGTCCTGATGGTATTCGGTCAAGGTGACATAGGTGCCAAGCTTTCTAACCGCGCGGCGCTGAAAGCCTGAAAAGACCTCATCGTTGATCGCTTTGGTGATTTCACGAGCCCGATCGGCTCTAAAGTTCATAAACACCACGGCATCGCCATCTTCCAAGTGCACCGGGGATTCCCCCGGAGGAAGAATCAGGGTGGTCTCCACAAACTCATCTGTTTCACCGCGCGCATAGGCGGCATCCAGCCCCTCCAACGCGGAGCCTGCGGTAAACGTCCCTGTGCCTTCAACGATGAGCTCATAGGCCTTCTCAACACGATCCCATCGGTTGTCCCGATCCATGGCGAAGAACCGACCGGCGATTGAAGCAAGACGGCCTGTACCCACTTTCTTGAACGTGGCCTCAAGGCCCACGATGGAATCCCTAGCGCTCTGTGGCGGGGTGTCGCGGCCATCGAGAAAAGCATGCATATAGATCTTCTTAAGACCTTTTCTGGCCGCCAATTCCACCATCGCCTGAATATGGAGGTCATGGCTGTGAACGCCACCCGGCGAGAGCAAGCCAAATATATGCAATGCTTTGTCAGCCGCTAGGGCCTTGTCGACCGCTGCTGTCAGTTGCGGATTGGTGAAGAACGATCCATCTCGGATGGATTTATTGACGGCGGTGAAATCCTGATTGATGAGGCGTCCGGCCCCGAGATGAAGATGCCCCACCTCCGAATTGCCCATCTGATCATCCGGCAACCCAACGGTTTCACCGGCACATTCGATCAGGGTGTGCGGGCAAGTCGCCCACAAACCGGACCAATTTGGCGTCTTAGCTTGTGCGATCGCATTGTATTGGCTTGATTCGTTATAGCCGAATCCATCGAGGATTATCAAAACTACGGGTTTAGGGCGATGCGAGTTCAACGTATAATCTCCGGCTGAGTTCTTATGGAACTTGAGCGATAGGGCGTGGATCTTGATGGGGCGTGATGTCTCAATGACCCCACTGACTCGATTTTAGCTGTTTTTCACTCGCTCGTCGTCACTCTGGCCCTCCTTGGAGCCTGATGGAGGACGTCTCCAGGAAATATCGAATGACATGAAGGAAGATCTGATCAACCGCGAAGAGGACATCGCTCAAGCTGCTTATTGCATCAAGGCCATGGCACACCCGCTCAGGCTCAAAATTCTCTGTCTACTCGGCGAGGAACGCGCCAGTGTCCAAGAAATCGTTGATGCCTGCGGCACGACGCAGAGTAATATTTCGCAACATCTCGCAATTTTAAGGGAGAAGGGAATTCTTGGGAGCAGCAAGGAATCCAATCGGGTCTTCTATTATGTGGACGATAAAAGAACCCTAAAGCTGATCACACTGATGCGTGACGTCTTTTGCCCTGAGCTCAATTAACCTCTTCCAACACCGGACACCCACATGAACCTCAATATCAGCCCTGATCAACTGCTTGAATTCATCGGTCATCACTACCTCATGGCCGGCGCGCTCTTTCTCGTGACCATTCTTCTGATCCAAGACATCTTGGACAACCTCTTCAGAAAGCACCAGATGGTCTCCCCCTCGGAAGCCGTTATCCTTTTGAATGACGATGCCACGCTCCTAGTCGATGTTCGAGAAGCCGCTGAATTTGCCGAAGGACACATTGAAGGCGCCAGAAACATCCCTTTCGGCAAGCTCGACGAACGGGCCGTAGAACTGGATAGCCACAAAGCCTCCGCCGTCATTGTGACCTGCCAGTCCGGAACCCGGTCCCTCGCCGCTGGCAAAAAGCTGACCGGCCTCGGCTTCACTCAAGTCTACGAACTCAAGGGCGGTCTCTTTGCCTGGAAGGATCAAAATCTTCCCGTCACTAAGAAACGCAAGTAAGTCACTCGACGTAAGGCGCCCCACTCTCTTTCACTTCATCCAACCAGTTATCAACTAAATATCATGGCCGAGGAAAACGCTACGCAGGCAGAACGTCAGTTCAACATTCAGAAGATCTTCGTCAAGGATGTCTCTTTTGAAACCCCCAATTCACCCGACATCTTCACCCTGACTTGGGAACCTGAAGTTGAGTTCAACCTCAGCAGCAGTGCGGTTCAGGTCCAGGATAACGTTTATGAGGTCAGCCTCACGGTGACCTTGACCGTGAAAATCACCCAGAAAACGGCTTACCTGGTTGAAATCACCCAATCCGGCATCTTCAGCGCCATGGGCTTTGCCAGCGAAGAAATGGGTCACCTCCTCGGTAGCTACTGCCCAAACCTGCTGTTCCCCTATGCCCGCGAAGTGGTCTCGGACCTGGTCAGCAAAGGCGGCTTCCCCCCGATGCTATTGGCCCCAGTCAACTTCGATGGGCTCTATGCGCAACACCTTCAGCAGATGCAGCAGAACCCAGAGTCTGTCACGAGTCACTAAGGAAACCGACCAGATGGCTCCAGTTCGCTCATGGCAACGTCCCATTAGAGCCATCCTTCGGTGACGCCGATTACTGTCTTTGGGGCCGGCTCCTGGGGGACGGCCCTCGCCTTGGTCCTGGCTCGAAATGGTCATGACGTGCTGCTCTGGGGTCACCAGAAGGATCACATCGATGCCCTCTCAAGGGCGCGCGCCAATGAGCGTTACCTCCAAGGTATCGACTTCCCAGACAACCTTCGGGTGAGTCACGATCTAGAGCTTGCTGCGGCCCATGCACGCCTGTGGCTGATCGTTGTACCAAGCCATGCCTTTCGATCCCAGATCCATCAGTTAAAGCCCCTCTTCAAGACAGGAACTCGAGTCGCCTGGGCCACCAAAGGTCTTGAACTCGAGAGCGGCCACCCCCTCCACCAAGTCGTCGCCGAACACCTCGGCAGGGAGACGCCGGCAGCCGTTCTCTCGGGTCCCACCTTTGCTGGCGAAGTGGCCCTAGGCCAACCCACTGCAATCACCGTGGCGTCAACCTGTGAGGCGTTTGCTGAGGACCTTATCAGGCTCTTACATCACCCGAAGTTCAGGGCCTATACGAGCCCCGACGTCATGGGCGTTGAACTCGGAGGAGCCATTAAAAACGTACTCGCCATCGCCGCCGGGGTGGCCGACGGGCTCGGCTATGGCGCAAACGCTCGTGCCGCGCTGATTACTCGAGGACTGGCCGAAATGATTCGTCTTGGGACCACCCTCGGGGGAAAACCTGAAACGCTGATGGGCCTATCAGGGGTTGGTGATCTCATTTTGACCTGTACGGACAATCAATCCAGAAACCGGCGTTTTGGGGTGGGCCTTGGCCGCGGCCTTGATCCCGCCAGTATCATGCAGTCGATCGGACAAGAAATCGAAGGGATCCCGACAGCCCGTATCGTCTATCAACTCGCGAAGCGTCACCAGATCGAAATGCCGATTACCGAACAGATTTACCGGATCCTCTATGAGGGACTGCCCCCTCGGGAGGCGGTCAACAACTTGCTTCTTAGAGAGCCTAAGCCGGAAGCTCACCCCTTGAGTCCCTGAATGAAATCCCGAACGGGCTAAGCCACCCGGACGAGGTTCGCTCAAGCCCTCCATCACGCAGCTCAATGATGAACAAACTTACCCAGAAAGCGCTGATCGCCGGCATTATTGGCAATGCCCTCGAGTGGTATGACTTTGCCCTTTACGGCCACTTCTCGGTCTTTATCGGCGAGACATTCTTTCCCAAGGAGGAAGAAGGTCTCGCCGTCCTAGCCGCCCTTGCCGTCTTTAGCGTTAGTTTCTTCATGCGGCCCATCGGGGCCTTGATCTTTAGCGCCATCGGCGATCGCTTTGGGCGCAAAAAAGCGCTGTCACTCTCGATCATGGGGATGGCTCTTCCGACCGCTGCCATCGGCCTCCTGCCCCCCTTTGAAAACATCGGAATCACCGCCACCATCCTTCTGGTGATCTTGCGTCTTCTCCAGGGCTTGGCCCTTGGAGGGGAAATGGGCGGTGCCGTGACCTATGTCCTCGAGCATACACCGAAGCGGCGGATCGGCTTGGCCTCGAGCCTCATCCAGGCCAGCACCTGCCTGGGGCTTCTCACAGGCACCCTTCTTTCTAGCGGTCTTTCATTGATCTTAAGCGAGGCCGATTTTACCCTTTGGGGCTGGCGCATCCCTTTTATCCTTGGCCTGGCTGCCGCCTGGCTAGGCCTTAAAATTCGTCAAAAAATGCCGGAAAGTCTTCTCTATGAAATCGCAAAGACCGAGGACCGTCTAATCCATAATCCAATTGGAACCATCATCAAACGCTACAAGCGTCGCGTCCTCTTAGGGGTCGCCGTTCTAACGCCGATGACCTGTGGTTTTTTCTTCGCCTTTGTCTATTTCAACAGTTTCATGATTTCGTCCTTGCATTTCGAGGCGACCCGGGCGCTTTTGACAACGACCTTAGGTCTGACGCTATCGCTTGCCACGACCCTGGTGGGCGGCACACACGCTGATCGCTTTGGCTATAATAGTGTCTTGGTCGTGGGTGCTTTATGCCTCTTGGTGTTGAGCTATCCTCTAACCCTTGGCATGTCGGGATTCTTCGGCGACACCCCGATTTTGTTCACCTTCTTGACCTTTAGTGTCCTCTTAGGCCTTTACACCAGCGCCGCCTTTGCCGCTGTCACCGGGCTCTTTGGAACGGAAGTCCGTTACACCGGTGTCAGCATCGCCATCAATCTAGCTTCGCCGATCTTTGGGAGCACCGCGCCGCTGCTCATCGCTTTCTTACTGCGAAGATTAGGGGTCGATCATGCGTTTGGGCTTTTCGGGGCCTACCTTGCGATGCTCTTTATCATCGCCCTCATCGCCATTCGATCACTTGATCATCGCGCCTTTCATCAATGGGGAGGCGGAAAGGAAGCCGAGGGGTGAGGCCTTGCCCTTTCAAAAATGTCATACCCGTTTAAACAAGTCTCGTACAATAGGAAAATGGCTGAAAGCCAAGACGTCCCCAATAAAAACAACAACGAAGGAGAGACCCCGGATGCCCAAGCAGCTCCTCAAGCGCTATCTCCCCGATCCTGCTAAGGTCCGAAGCATCAAAGCACTGAGATTTCTCGGCGATAAGCTCTTTTCACCCAACCTCTGGCACCTCAACCGCCGCTCCGTATCGAGAGCCATGGCCGTCGGTCTCTGGGCGATGTACACCCCACCACTCCCCTTACAACAAGTTTTTGCGGCCATTGGGGCGATTTATTGCAGCGCCAATCTCCCGATCGCCGTCGCCCTCGTCTGGATCACCAACCCCCTGACCTGGATCCCCCTTTACTATGTGGCCTACAAGGTCGGAGCCTTGGCCTTAGGTTCCAGTAGTTTTAGCTTTGATGAATTCTCAAGCCTCTTTAGCATCGACAAGGCGATGGAATTTGGGATGCCCCTGTTGGTGGGCTGCATCATCCTCATGCACGTTGGCGCGGTGGTCGGTTACTTTGGGACCCAGTGGATCTGGATTCGGGCTGTTCGCCATAAAGTAGAGCTCCGCCGCTTTAGAACGCAGCCTTTTGATTCTGCCTTGATGACCCGGGAAACCTATAGAAATTACCAGCGTTTCCTGAAAGACCATCAGTCCGGCAGTCAGAAGCCACACTCAGTCCGAGAACCTTCCCCTTGATCGAACGAGAATATCCCATGTCCTTGCTTGAAAAGCTCTTTGTACTGGGTCAATACCCACTCCCCCACCATCTCCTATCAAGAGTGATGGGGCGACTGACTCACAGCCAGAATCCCTGGATCAAAAGACAAATGATTCAAAGGATTTCAAAGGCCTATGGCATCGACCTTGGCGACGCCTTGGAGCCTAATCCTTTGGCCTACGCTTGTTTTAATGACTTTTTTACGCGAGCCCTCAAACCCGAAGCCCGCCCCATTGACCCCTCCCCTCGTGGGATAGCATCGCCAGCAGATGGCTATATCAGTCAGAAAGGCATCATCGAAGAGGGCTCCATCGTGCAAGCAAAGGGCATCGACTACACCGTCTTATCGCTCCTCGGCGGCGACAAGGATCGGGCGCTTCCCTTTGAAGACGGGACCTTTGCAACCATCTATCTCTCGCCACGGGATTATCATCGCCTGCATATGCCGATCAGCGGCACTTTAAAGGAAATGGTCCATGTTCCAGGGAGACTCTTTAGTGTCAATGATGCGACTGCCAGGGGTGTCCCAGGTCTTTTTGCAAGGAACGAGCGCGTCGTGGCGCTTTTTGATACCGCCATGGGACCCATGGCGCTGGTGCTGGTCGGCGCCATTTTTGTCGCCAGTATCGAGACCGTTTGGCACGGCGTGGTCACCCCGCCGACCGGAACGAAGGTCACCTCGATTCAATACCCTGAAGGTCAGGTGCAACTTGAAAAAGGGGCCGAAATGGGGCGCTTCAATATGGGCTCAACCATCGTTGTCCTCTTTGGTCAGCAAGCCGTTCAATGGAAGGCCGATCTGCTGCCTGGCCACCCAGTCAAAATGGGCGAAAAGCTAGGCACGCTGATCCAAGGCCTCTGAAGATCTCAAGGTATTCCGAATCGGAGACGGTTGTTCAAGGGTCACGGCCCGAAGGGTCTTCCCAGGCCTTGATTTTTTTGCCATTTGAAGGAGTTGGAAGACTTCTTCGGGGCTCTTGTAGCCTGAAAGGATCACCGTCACCCAGTTACCCCCAGCGTCTTGAATTTGAATAGATACCTGGTTCATCTTTCGTTGCTCCATTAAAGATCAAACCACACCGTATATTTTTGCGGCGACTTCAGGATGCTCTAAGCGCTCAATCATCTGATCAACCAGGGTCTCGGCCGACCGCCTCTCCTGTCGCGAGAGGGTTGGATAGATGCAGCGATAAATCGCATTGAAGGCGGAGACATCGTGGACCGAATAAGGAACCGCAACGGTTTCAAAAAACTGGACGAGTTCAGCGTATCCGCTTGGGCTTTGAATGAAGATGGGTTGTTGCATCGTCTTTTTCATTCCATGTTGGGTCAAGCACTCCAAAAAAAACTGGTCCCGGATGTGCCCCCTTGAGTGGAGGAGATTCCAAGGGTTCATCACCGAGCTATCGAAGACCATGGGCACACGTCCAAGACCAGCTATGAAGGAGAGAGAGTTGACACTACTGCGTCACATGAACCAACTGCATATCCCATGCCAGATTAAATCTGAGCCCTCAGGAAATCACGTGAGACCCCAATCTATGGGGGCCAAATGACCCAGAAGACCTCTATAAGCCCGATCAAAAAACGCCCATAGCCTCCCGAAGACAAGCCCTAAGGTGACTCATTTCGCACAATCTGTGCGCGAAATGACGCAGTCACCCACAGGAACATAGACCCACCTAAGCCCAGCCACGCACATCGAAGAAGAAAGACATGGCCATTTAAAATCAATGGCTTAAAAATAGATAAAAAATAAACCCATCTAACGGAAGCCCGACTGAGCGCTCGCTGGATCAAAAAATCCACAGACTTATCCCCAGATTTTGTGGATAGCTTTTTAACCCCCTCTTTTTTAAGCCAAAAGAGCCTAAGGGGCACTCCGAAGGAGACCTAGTGAGAGCCAAATGACGACCTAATAAGTTGTCGGCATACTTATTGCTGATCGGAATACACGACATTTTGAAACATGAGCCCTTGTTTCGCCTCAAAGCGATCACAGGAAAAAAGTCCGATGGGAGATCAGCGATATGGAAAAGAAAACGCCGCAAAAAATCAGCATGGGTGACCGCTACGGGCATTGGGTCGTGACGGCCGACCCCGTCCGAATCGGAGCGGACATCCGCTACCGCTGCTTATGCCGGTGCGGCCGTGAAAAGATGATATCGGCGATCACCCTTAGAAACGGCACCGCGTCGAGCTGTGGCTGTATATCCAAGCTAACATCCCAGCGCGCGGTGGATCTCGACGCCAAGCCGACGCCCCCCGAGATTCAGACGGTTTACACGCTGATCAGCCAAGGATGCCTGCCACCCGCGGATCAATTCAGCATCAGCGACGGAGCCCCCTCCTGGACCTTGCCGACCATTGCCCAACTCCTTGGCATTACAGCCAACGAACTCATGCAGCATCTTCGGGAGCGCGGATCACGCTTTAACCCCATCGCGCATAAAACGGTTCAGAGCGATTTCGTTCTCGATCTCTAAAAACGACTGATCACTGGGGTTATTTCAAGTGCTAGGGCCACCCAAAAAGGGACGGTCCTGAGAGGGGGCCTTCAGAGCTTCATAGGCCATTTGAATACTGTCCGGCGTGTACTTTCGTTCCAACCGGCGGATCGTGAAATGTCCCCGCGCAATCCGCTGAAAATGCTCAATAAAGAGCTTATTAAGAAAAGCCCCCCCCAAGGCGCCGATCACCGGGATAATCTGAGCTGTTGCCTTCTCTGTCAGGACCACCCCAAAACGCCGCGCCACCACATCCACCACCTGGACTAAGGCCGGGGGGTGGCCGCGCCAAGTGGTTCCTGCGGCACTGAGATATCGGGCCGCCTCAGCAATCGGCGCCTCAAGCGCCAGACGGGCGCCGTAATAGCCGGTTTCAGCGGCATCATCCTCAGGACTTCGCCCACCAAGAGCAAAGATCTCAAGGCAAGCCATCTGAGCCTCAACACTTTCAAGATCTTCCCCCTCGCGCCGGGCAATCTCTGTAATCGAGCTCAGCATGACGGTCGTGGTCATCGGCAACTCCATCAAGAGGGTCACCCCCCCCATAAAGCCACCCGCCGCCCCCACCGCCATCGCCACCATTTTATGGCCACGATCGGCCACCCGAATGTTCACCACACGTTGCCGAATGATCCCTTTGAGAGCGAGCTTTACACAGGAATCAGCCACCCGGTGGATGCGTCGATACCACTTAGGCGGCAGCAGTTTAAGCGCCGATTCAACGGGCATACCGACGACATGATTGAGCCTTGCAGCAAAACTCGGGTGCTCCAAGGCCTCAAACGCCGCCTGAAGCGCGATAAGATCCTCATCGGTCATCACTCTAGAAAAACCCTCCTGTCGATGCATCAGGCCCTCTCCCTCCCTGAGATATCAAAAATCCTTTATTGAGAGAAAGTCAGGATTGATGACGCCAAAAAAAACCTCTGGATCAGACTCTTGAAGTGGTGACGCCCTCCACCGATCACAAGGCCTCACCTCAAAGGGCTAGCCCTAATTCCTTCGCATACACCATGACACCCAAGGTCCCAATAAAATCGCTCGACGTTGTGGCCGCCGGAACCTGAACGCCGAGGTAAAACCCATAGGGTTTTTCAGGCTTGTAAAACACATTGACCACCGACCCACTCACTTGAGTGACCCCGCTTTGATAATCCATCTCGATCCAGAAACGATCGGGGATCAGATGAATATCAACGCCGAGCATGAAGCCGACATTCTGAGACGTCCCCGACAGCGCATTATTGACATAGAAAACGCCTGATGAAGCGGTGAATGTCTCATCAAAGTGATACGCGGCCTTAGCAAAATTAAAGTTGTGGTAGCTGTGCTGACTTGAAAACACGGTGGTTCCATTCTGCGTCCCAAGACCGATCGTCAAATCGGGGATTGGCAAGAAGAATTTGGCGATACTGATATAGGAGTCCCAGTCATAATTATCACTTCCGGGGACCACGGGCATATTCAACATGTAGACACCAAAATCCCAGGAATCGCTCGTCTGATAATCGAGGAACGTATTATTATCGAGCGCGTTGCGATAGATATTGGGCTCCTCGGTCAAGAGGAGCCCGTCTTCATTTTGCTCGTAATCCGGCGTCACCCGAATACGATGGCCACCGCCAGAATGCTCATGCGCTGATGATCCAGAATAGGCAGGACCGAAAGACGCAAGACTGAACACCAAGGCCAACGCCCCCCATAGAACCTCTCGATGCGCCGCGCGCATCATGACCATAGGAGAACAGCCAGAGCCTGATGCCGCATCAAAAGTGGGCGAAGCCTCGCACCGCCAGCCCTCTCACTCGACCGAGCAGCCACCATCAAAAGGAGGGTCAGCGACCACCGGCCAAGCCCTGCCCACCCAAAAGTTCGGGACTCGGGGGGGCCCACTGAAGGTCGACGCTATCATGTCCCTTCAACCGGATCTTTTCCATCACCGAACCATCCTCCTCCTGCGCATCATTGACCCCGTACATAAAATCATAATAGTCATGATCTTTGCCGAGCCAACGCGTCTTCGCCACGACCAGGAACTCCCCATTAGCGACGTTCTCGAAATTGAAATCACCATCCTCGTCGCAGCGGGTGGTCCGGGTTGCCGCATAAAAGGCATCAGCTCCCACAAATTTGACTGGCGACTCCCTGGAGTCCATCCGGAACGCCTGATTCAGCGTCCCGTAACGGCCCGTATCAAGTTCATAAAAGTGACGCGCCCACTCCCTCGCATAGGCGGTGACCGGCACCAGACTCACCACATTCCCCGCACAGGTAACGATGGTGCCACTCGAAAGCCCGACCATGACCCGTCCGCTCACTTGGTTATCTCCCGATTTCAGCATCGCTCTAGCCTTTCCCTCCTCGAAGGGAACACTGATCCTGACGGGGGCGCCAGAAGAACAGGCCACCAGCACGATCATGGCCGCGACCGACATGAATTCCTTCTTCATAGCACTCCTCTCGGTGTTGGATTGAGTTGATAGATGATTCTGCCACAGGTCTAGGACACTCTGGAACTTTCGATGCCACCTTCTTCTCTAATTGAGGACCCACCCGGTTTGGGCTTTGACAAGATCTTCTGGACCTATCGTCACGCAAGGAGACCAGCATTATGATCGCCAGGAAAGACCGCCTCATCACCCGTGAGTTGCTAGACTGTTACCTTAGGGATATCTACAGTGCGGACCCGGTTTATTGCGACCGAGCCATCCAATCTCTGAAGGAAAGCATTGAGCGAGGATCAGACTTCGACACCGAGGTCACTAAGATCAACGCCCTTGCGCTCTATTCTTCCATTGCATCAACCCACTAAACCTTCATCGCAGACCTTCTATCTCCAGAACGGCGTTAGAATAAGTTTCCCCCTAAAACGGGGTTCTAACGCTGATAAGGAGGCGCCATGGGTTTAGACGTAATTCGTGAATTCAATCTCCGGCACTGGGACCCAAAGGCGGCGGTCGAACCGACCTCCCCTCAGGAGGAGATCCTTGAATCTGGCAAGGTGTTGTATTTCCCGATGCTTCCCTTTGAGCTCAAGCCTCAGGAGGCCCGCTTTCTAAGTGAACGGTGGTCCGACGGCAAGACGAAAAACATCAGCTATCGCGGTGACCACGCGCCGCTGCAAGGCGTTCAAGGAACGGTGAATGACCTTTTCGAGCTGAGAGTGATGATGGCCCGTTTCAGCCATCAGGCCCGGCAACTAATCGAAGGCCTCTTCCCCGCATACCAGCAAGGATTAAAGGAAGGTTTCACCTCCTTCCGGCCGGCCCGAGTCGAAGGCCGAAAGACAAGCTGGCGGAAAGACGATACCCGCCTCCACGTCGACTCCTTCCCATCAAATCCTACCGGCGGCAAGAGACTCCTGAGGGTCTTCACTAACCTCAACCCGACGGGCCTTCCAAGAGTCTGGCGCATCGGTGAGCCCTTCCTTCCCCATGCGCAGCGGTTCTTTCCAGACGCTCAAGCGCCGATCCCTGGCAAAGCTTGGCTGATGGAACAAGTCAGGCTCACTAAGTCGCGGCGCACGGATTATGACCACTACATGGGTCAGCTTCATGATCTGGGTAAAAAGGACCTTGTCTATCAGGAGACTTCTCCCCAACAGCGATTTGAGTTCCCCCCTGGGACGACCTGGGTGGTGTTTTCAGATCAAGTCTTGCACGCCGCGATCGGCGGACAGTTTATGCTGGAACAAACCTTCAAGCTGCCGCCACAGCATCTCGTCAATCCCGCCGCAGGTCCTCTGGCCATTCTGGAAGCCCTCGCCGGTCGACCCTTGATCGCCTAATCCCCCCACCCCAGCAAGGAACCCCTCTCGATGTTTCAGAAAAAAGCCGACACCGCATTACCGATCATGGACGAACTCGCCCATCGCTGGAGTGGACGCGCCTATGATGAAGACCGACCTGTCGATCAAGCCTCATTGACGAAGCTCTTTGAGGCCGCCCGCTGGACCCCTTCCTGCTTCAACGAGCAACCTTGGCGTCTGGTGCTGTTTGATCGTTTTAAAGACCCAGACGCCTTCGATATGGCTGCCAGCTGCCTGGTCGAAGCGAATCAAACGTGGGCCAAGGCCGCCCCGATCCTGATACTGGCCGCCGCTGAAACCCTTTTTGGGAATGGCAGCACCAACCGTTGGGCTGCCTACGATACCGGCGCCGCCATCATGAGTCTTTCCATCGAAGCGACCCACCTGGGTCTCATGGTTCACCAAATGGGGGGGTTCAAAGCGGCAGAGATTAAAACCCGTCTGGCTATGCCAGATCATGTGGACTGCCTGACGATGATCGCTATCGGTTATCAGCAACCAAAAGATCAAATCCCAGAAGCCCTTATCACACGAGAAGAAGGCGAAAGGTCAAGGAAGCCCCTGAGCGACCTCCTCTTCAAGGGGAGATGGCGCGACGCCCGGGACTGATCTTCTCGACTGTCTCTTGGTGAGAAGACGGTCGCCCACTTGCCGACCTCACCTCACCTGCCCCTCCCCCTTTTCACTGCGATGACCAACGCTTCATGTTTCAGATCTTAAAGAATGCCATTGAGCGTCAATTGACCCAACGGGTCCCTGCCACAGGTCTCGCCTTCTTTCGGATCGCGTTCTCCCTAGTAGCGCTTCAGGAAGTGATCTTCCTTTTTTACTTCAGGCATTTAATCTTCGACCCCTTACCTTACCTGGATCGGGCCTCCCCGGTTCTTCATGTCCTCCTGATCGCATGGATGGTCATCCTCCTCTTTTTGGTCCTCGGCTATCACACCCGTCGTTGTGCCGTCATGAATTACCTTTTCTGGGTCGTCTTCGTGATTTTCACTCCGATGTGGCAAGATTTTGATGGTGGCTTCGACCAATTGATGACCGGTAGCAGCCTACTCTTGATCTTTCTGCCTTCAGAGCGCGGCTTCTCGCTGGATCGATTGCGTTGGGCCATTCGATTTTCAGTCCCAGGACAGCCCTATGCGGCGCCTAACGATGTCCCTCGGCTGGCGTATACCTTGCCCCTAGCCATCAGCCTTGGCCTCGTCTATCTCGATTCGGGGCTTCATAAAGTGTCCTCGGAATTCTGGCGGAACGGCATGGGTGCTTGGTTGCCGCCAACAATGCCTTATTACATGTCGCCCCTCGACATCAGCCCCTTGCTCAACGTCCGCTGGCTTGAAACCGCCATAGGCTATACCGTCATGGGATTTCAGCTGATCTTCCTCTTCCTGTTGTGGTTCAAATCCTTAAGGGTCCCCCTCCTGATCCTCGGATCGAGCTTTCACCTCGGCATCATCCTGGCACTGAATGTCTATCCTTTTGGCTTTGCCATGCTGGTCCACTATCTGCTGTTGGTCCCCTTTGGCTGGTGGCGAACCTTTGGGACCTGGATCACGTCCGATTCACCAGGGCTCAGGGTCTTCTATGATGAGGGCTGTCCACTCTGTACCCGAACGGTCAGTGTCCTTCAGCCTCTCGATATCCGCCACGGGGTGGCCTTTATGGGCCTTCAATCAAAGGCCAGGGATGTCCCGGAGCTCAGAGAGATAGGAGAGGAGGTGCTCCTCAAAGATCTTTATTCGGTTGATCAAGGCAGTCAAGTCCGCTCGGGCATCGACACTTATATCGCCATCATGGAACACATGGGCTGGAGTGCACCCATCGGCTGGTTACTAAGAGTCCCAGGGATCTATCATCTGGCGCGCCGTCACTATCGATCGGTCGCCGACCAACGGTCGCGAGTGGCCTGTAGCGATCACTGCATCCCCTTGGCGACCTTGGATGTGATGGCCGAGCATCCTCTTTCAAATCTTCTCAAACGCGATGCCACCGATCGCCAAAAGGCTTTCAGAATCACTAAACTGTTAGTGCTGGTCGGGGTCCTCCAGATGAACAGCACCCTTCACTATGGAGTCCTCTACCGCTGGGCCGGGACGAAGCCCAGCGATCCCCTCCTCGCCGTCATCGATCAAGCCAGCGACTCCGTGATCAACCTGTCGCATGCCTTCCTGGGCATTTCGCCACATGCGCTTTATCTTCATGATCACTTCGATGATTACAACCAAATCGTCGCTTTGACCTACAAGGCGCCCTCAGGCGATGAGATCTGGCTCCCCTTTATCAATCAGGAAGGGCGCTTAGTTTCGCCCAACTGGGGACGCATCCAGTCCATGTGGGCGAATGTGGCCATCACCTCTCACATGAGTCTCGATCGACTCGAGAAGTTCTCGAAAAAAATAACGGCTTTCTACGCCACCACATTAGGCATTTCACTGAATGACGCGCACTTCATCATCAAATCAAAGCACGTCGAGGTTCCTACCGAGTGGTCCTATGACCTGCGTCACCGCAACATGGCCGCGGATTGGGTGGATATCGGTCAGCTGCATTGGCAAGAAGGGACTGCGAGACTTGAACTATTGAGGCGGCCAGGCCCATGACCCTCAAGATCGGACGGTCGCGCCATCGATGCCGATTCGCTGAGACCCGATCTTAGCGTTAGTGGCGGGATCCCTGGACGTTCTTTTTGACTTCAAACCCGGAAGGCAAGGGTGCACGATGGTCCTTGAGCCAAGCCAGGATGTCGCCAAGCGGGATCTCGGCGTGAAGGTCCCTTAATAAGAGGTGATAACCCATCGGATAGAGAACGGTCCGTGCGGTTTTTCGATGGGCAAGCTTTTCGATCACTCGATCGATGGGTTGTTTCGGAATAATTTGATCATGGAGGCCATAGAGGACGAGCACGGGCGTTCGAAGCTCGCTTGCCTTAGACTGGGCGATGTCCATGAGATCGGCCAGCCCAGCAATCGCATCGACGCGCGTCGCCTTGATCACCCACGGATCGCGGCCAAGCTCATGAAGCATCTTCATGTTGTCTGAGGCTTGAACTTTAAGACCACTTCCGGTCAATTCAAGACTTGGAACCGTCATCGAGGCGAGGGCTAAAAGCATCTGCTGATAAACCGGCATCGTATCCCTAGACCAGACCGCTGGCGCCGACAGAATAACCCCCTCAACCTCCGGTGGTGTCTTCAAGGTGAAGGCCGCAATGGCGACGGCACCGCCCATGCTCTCCCCGAGGAGGATCACTGGAATACCGGGATAACGATGATGGACAGCCCTCACAAGACGGGTAAGGTCTTCCGCATAGGTCATGGCCCCAGCAAACTCTCCCCGGCCAGGTGCCATGCCAAAACCACGCTGGTCATAGGCGATGAGCGCCAACTGATGCTGACTCAAAAAACGGCCGGTTCCATCAAAGGCAAAGCGATAGTCATTCAAGCCATGGATCGCAACAACAATCGCCTCTGGCGCACCCTCAGGGGGCCAATAGGTCCGGACGGGAAGAATTAAGCCGTCTTGAGTCCTAAAATGGGACCGGTAAAGCGATTCCATAGCCTCTGAGGGCGCCTTCGGCAGCGGCGCTGTTTGGCAACCCGAAAGCCCTATCCACCAGGCAAAGACCAGAAGAATTCGAATCGGGGTCATAGGGAAAAGCGGTTTCTTGGTTTTTTAGGTCCGAGGATCGATTACTATAGTCGAACTTCGTGACTTTAGGATCGGACGACCTCGACCGCAGAACCCCAAATGAGGCCATCTCAGGCCGTTAGCGCCTTATTGTTTCCGCGATCACCCAAGGCGCCCTCCTCTGAAGACGATTTTTATTCTCATGACCAAAAAACTTCTTCGTTGGCTTTTAACCATCCTTTTTAGAGTGAAGCTGACCGGCATGGACCACTTCCGGCTCGCGGGTGAGCGGGTTTTGATTGTGGCCAACCACAGCTCCTATCTCGACCCTCTGCTGCTATGGGCCTTTCTCCCGGATGAAGTCACCTTCGCTATCAATACCGAGATTGCCCGTCAATGGTGGATCCAGCCAGCACTCCGTTTTGCCCGGGTCTTTGCGATGGATCCGCAACAGCCCTTGTCGATTAAATCGCTCACCAATTTCCTTCGGGAGGATCGGAAAGCGGTGATCTTTCCTGAGGGACGCATTACCGTCACCGGGGCCTTGATGAAAGTCTATGATGGGGCAGCACTCGTCGCCGAACGCTCCGGGGCCGCCATTCTCCCTATCCGGATCGATGGCGCCCAATACACGCCGGTCTCGCGCATGCATGGGGTGGTAAGGCTTCGCTGGTTCCCCCCTATTACGCTCAATATTCTGCCGCCCCGAGATCTGACGCACCCAGCCGGTGCAGACGCCCACGAGCGCCGCCATCGAATGGGACTCATGCTGACCGACATCATGACCGACATGATGTTTGAAACCGGAAACCACCAACAAACCCTCTTCGCAGCCCTCCTCGATGCACGACGAATCCATGGCGGGGGTCACTCCGTGCTGGAGGACATTGGCCGAAAACCCATGAGCTACAACGGCCTGATTGCACAGACCCTGGCGCTCGGGCGAAAACTGGCGGCGCTGACCCCG
Organism: uncultured Methylococcus sp.; assembly: GCA_903835265.1. Taxonomy (GTDB): domain Bacteria; phylum Pseudomonadota; class Gammaproteobacteria; order Methylococcales; family Methylococcaceae; genus UBA6136. Next base: position 14,127 of record CAILMG010000163.1, on the reverse strand, counting down.
AAGGGAGCACACATTGGGCTTTTATTACCCAATGCCAACGTCACCGTGTCCGTCCTGATGGGTCTCCAACTGCATGGCCGAACCCCCGCCATGATGAATTTCGGGGCTGGACTCAAGAATCTTCAATCGGCCTGCCGCACCGCTGAAATCAAAACCTTTATCACCTCGCGGCGCTTTGTCATTAATGCCAAACTGGAAAGCGTCGTTGAAGCCTTAGCCCTTGACCTTCGCGTCATCTTTTTAGAAGATCTTCGGGAGTCGATTAGCGGCAAAGACAAGTTGAGAGCCCTCATCGGCTGTCTCTCGGCCTCATTCTGGTATCAAAAGCGGCAGCGGGATCGCGCCGATGATCCGGCCGTGATTCTGTTCACATCAGGATCCGAAGGCGACCCCAAAGGGGTTGTCCTCTCTCATGGAAACCTCCTGGCCAATCGAGAACAGCTCGCAGCCCGACTGGATCTCAATGCCCAAGATACGATCCTGAATGCGCTGCCGATGTTCCATGCCTTCGGCCTCACCGCCGGAACCCTTTTGCCGCTGCTTTATGGGATGCGCACCTTTCTCTACCCCTCTCCGCTTCATTACAGAATCATCCCCGAAATCGCCTACGACCTTAACGCCACCATTCTGTTTGGGACGAATACCTTCCTTCAAGGCTACGCCAAGCATGCTCACCCCTATGACTTCTACAGCGTTCGGTACGTGTTTGCCGGCGCTGAAAAATTGCAAGACGATACGCGTCGGCTTTGGGTCGATAAATTTGGGCTTCGCGTTCTGGAGGGTTACGGCACCACCGAGACCTCGCCGATTCTGGCCGCGAATACGCCGATGTTTTACCGGGAAGGGACTGTGGGTCGCTTTATGCCTGGCATTGATTGGCAACTGGAAGAAGTCCCTGGCGTCCTCGAAGGCGGTCGACTCCACGTCGCCGGCCCCAATATCATGCTGGGCTATCTTCGCCCAGAAAAACCCGGCGTACTCGAGCCACCCTTATCCCGCTTTGGTCATGGCTGGTATGATACTGGGGACATTGTCACGGTGGATGATGAGGGTTTCGTAACGATCGCAGGGCGGGTCAAACGATTTGCCAAAATCGGTGGTGAGATGGTCTCGCTAACGGCGGTCGAAGAGATCGCCAACAGAACCTGGCCTGGGCATCTCCACGCCGCTCTCGCCCTCTCTGATCCCAGGAAGGGGGAGCGCATCATCTTGATTACCGCGTTTCAAGAAGCCCAACGCAGCGATTTTGCCCGGGCGGCCCAAACCCTTGGCTACAGCGAACTTCACATTCCAAGAGACATCTTCCACGCCAAAGAGATTCCCCTTTTAGGCTCCGGCAAGGTGGACTACCCCGCTCTGGCCCTCCTGCTTCCGGCGGATGAATCTTTATGAACAACGCATTGCGGACGCTCGTCGGCGCCCAGTTTTTGTCGGCCTTTGGTGATAACGCGGTGCTTTTCACCGTGATCGCGATGATGCTACAAACCCATCATCAAAGTGCCTGGTACATCCCTGCCCTTCAAAGCGCCTTTCTGATCGCCTTCGTTGTATTGACCCCGTGGGTCGGCACTCTAGCTGACCATTATCCGAAACCCACCATCCTTTTTTGCGCCAATCTTTTAAAGGTTCTAGGAACCCTTTCCATTTATCTCGGACTCGAACCCATCGCTGGCTATGCGATCATCGGGATCGGGGCAGCCACATATAGTCCCGCGAAATACGGCATGCTGCCGGATCTCGCGGGAGCCTCCGCGTTAGTCAAGGCCAACGCATGGGTCGAGGGCGCCACCATCGCGGCCATCCTTCTTGGAACCGTCGGTGGCGCTAGGATGGCCGATTATTCCATTTCGGTAGCGCTATTGACGGTGATGGGGCTGTATCTGATCTCAGGTCTTCTGACCCAAAGACTCCCCTACCGCCAAGGACCCAAACGTGGGGTTGAGGACGGTTCAGCGTGGGGACAATTAATGGGTTGGATGAAACGACTCCTCAAAGCACCGAGGGCCTCATCCCTCATCTGGGCACTCAGCCTCTTCTGGGCCTCAGGTGCAACGCTTAGAGTGATTCTGATCAGCTGGGCACCCGAGGTTCTTGGGACCCAGTCAGCTTCTGACATTGCCGATCTGACGTTTTTCCTGGCCATTGGCATCGTCATAGGGGCCGGCATTGTGCCGCGGCTGATCCCTCTTGAAAAGCTTCGAAGAGCCCGGTTTGCATGCTTTGCGATGGGCTGCCTCTTCATCCTGCTCGCCCTGATGAAAACAACGCTCACCGCCAAGATGGTTCTGCTATCGATAGGGATTTGCGGGGGTCTTTTTGTGGTTCCTCTCAATGCGGCGATTCAGGCCATCGGCCAACAAGGCATTGGATCTGGACGGGCGGTTGCGGCGCAGAACTTTTTCCAGAACACGGCGATCCTGCTCAGCATGGGACTCTATTCCCTCAGCGTTGGACTCGGCGTAGGATCTTTCGCGGCCATTGTAGCTCTCGGGGTCATCGTTCTGATCGCAACGGTCTGGATGTCTCTTCAGCTCCCAACAGAACAACCTCAGTCCTCCAAAGAGTATTAACGACTGGATCAAGAATGGACCTTGCCTGCACCATAAATCGTCTGCTGCATCCTCTCTTTTTTCTAAGCCTGTTGGTGCTGAGCGCTTGTACGACCGTGACCACTCGAAAGAGTACGGGTGAAGAAGTGGTCATGTCACAGCAAGAATTCTCGAAGTATGTCGAAGAGGTCTTTCGGCACCATAACCAGGTCATGGCCGAACTGATGGCGGCCTCCACAGATCGAATTGATCAGCTCGCGGCCGAATCAAAAGAACTGGACCAAGCTGAAAAAGACATGGTGAGGGCCTGTGAGCCGCTCAATGAAATGGTGACTGAAACCTTATCCGGTGAAAGCCTGAGCCTTAAACTCAAAATGACCCTGGCAGAGGCCGTACCGACTTGCGATAAGGCCACGAACAGGGTCGAGGATCTTATTCCTTAAATGGAAAAGTGCCGGTCAAACGTGAAGCGACACACCTCCCTTGAAAGGATCAGGGGCTACCGACCTTCAATAGTTCAACATCAAAGATCAAGGCGGCATTCCCTGGAATCTGACCGCCCGCGCCCGCTTCACCATAGGCCAACGCTGAAGGGATGAAAAATCGGTATTGAGACCCTTCCTTCATCAATTGAAGTCCTTCGGTCCATCCCGGAATCACGCGATTCAAGGGAAACTGAATCCCTTCACCCCGGTCAAATTCCTGCCCTGAAATAAGGCTTCCAGCATAATTAACCCGCACGATATCACTCGCCTCAGGACGCCGCCCCTCGCCCTCCTGAAGGATCTGATACTGAAGCCCACTAGAAGTGACCATCACCCCAGGCTTGGTGGCATTGTCAGCAAGAAACGCGGCACTCGCGGCAAGGGCCTGACCACTCTTTTCTTGAGCGGGTTTACACCCCGTAAGGTAAAGCCCAAGCAGAAGGACCGCCAGGGCATGGACGGATGATTTTGAAAAGGTTCTAAGCGTCATAGAGGGGTCTCAGTAGGGTAAAAAAACGAGGAGCATCAAGGCTTGGGATCCCAAACCTTCAGGAAATGGGCGATCCGTTCTAGGCCTTCTTGAATTCTCGGGACCGGAGCGGTGTAACAGAATCTTAAATAGCGCTCCGGATCATGATCACCAAAATCCCTTCCGGGGGTCACAGCAACGCCTGCTTCTTCCAAAAGATGATGGGCGAGCCATCCGCTGTCAGGCCCCCACTTCGAAACGTCGGCATAAATATAGAAAGCGCCCTCTGGGTTCGCTGGTAATTGAAATCCAAGATCTAAAAGCCCATCACGAAGAACATTCCGGCGCTCCTCGAGCACCTGACGCCGAGCTTCAAGCTCCAGGAGGTTTCGAGGATCAAAGGCATGAACCGCGACCAGCTGTGGCAAGGTAGGTGCCGCAATGAAAAGATTCTGGGCCAATTTTTCGACGGCATCGACAAAAGCATCGGGAACCACCATCCAACCCAGACGCCAACCCGTCATGCCATAAAACTTCGAAAAACTGTTGATCACGAAGACCTCATCCGAAACAGTGAGGGCAGATTCAGAAGGCATGCCATATTCAAGACCATGATAGATCTCCTCGGACACCAAAAATCCCTGATGGGCCAGCACCTCACTGACCAGGGCGTGAAGGGCGCCTTTAGAAAGAACCGTCCCCGTCGGATTCGAAGGGGACGCCAGAATAATGCCCCGGGTACGTTCGTCAAAGGCGTCACGAACGCCCGCAGCCGACAAATTGAAACCACTGTCAGGACCCACCGGTATGCGCCTCGGAATACCCTCAAAGAGCCTGATGAAATTGGGATAGCAGGGATAGCCTGGATCTGCGATGAGCACGTGGTCAGAAGGGTTGACTAGGACGCCAAGCGCTAGCATCAAGGCTCCCGAGGCCCCGGGGGTCAGGAAAATCCGTCGCGGATCCAGCCTGAGGCCATAGCGTCTTCGATAGTCGGCTGAAAGCGCCTCCCGAAGCGGCTCAAGACCGGCTGCAGCGGTATAGCGAAGCGGGTTATTCTTGAGTTGGTGATGGGCCGCCTCGATCATCAACGGCGGCGGCGGAAAATCGGGTTCGCCGATTTCCATGTGAATAATATCCCGGCCTGCTGCCTCTAGCTGACGGGCGCGAGCCAGAATCGCCATCACCTCAAAAGGCTTTATGCTGACCATTCGATCGGCGATTTTCATGAATGGGGTCTATTCAATGTGATGATCATGAGGAAGGCCCCCTCATTTTGGGCGTCCTGATGGACCATTTCCCTTACAGCAGCTTTCTGCCTATACTTGCAGGATTTATTCGAAAACGGTAAGGAGAGGACCATGTCCAGCAAAACCAAATCTGCGACACAACCAACACCCTTCACCTTCGAACCATATCACCTTGGGGAGGGGGAAGAGTACATGAACGAGGCACAAGTCGAACATTTTCGACGAATCCTCGCGCACTGGAAGAACGAGCTGATGAGCGAGGTCGACCGGACAGTACACCATATGCAGGATGAGGCCGCCAATTTTCCGGACCCGAATGATCGGGCCACCCAGGAATCGGAGTTCAGCCTCGAATTAAGGACACGGGATCGCGAGCGGAAACTGATTAAGAAGATTGATGAATCGTTACAGAACGTAGACCGGGGGGACTATGGTTACTGCGAGACCTGCGGCATCGAGATCGGCCTAAGACGGCTTGAAGCGAGGCCGACGGCAACCCAGTGCATCGACTGCAAGACCCTCGACGAACTGCGCGAACGTCAGGTCGGCTAAGGGACTTTGGAATTCCTCCGGGTGCCGGTTGGACCCACCGAATGCCATGGACGCCGTCCGTTACTGCGGACGGTTTGCGCCAACCCCGAGTGGTCCACTCCATCTGGGGTCCTTGGTCACAGCCCTTGCAAGCTTTCTTGATGCCCGAGCCCACCAAGGCCAGTGGTTGCTGCGTATTGATGATGTGGATCCCTACCGGAGTCGCCCTGGCGCCTCTGATCAAATCCTGAGAAGCCTCGAGGCCTTAGGGCTCTCCTGGGATGGTCCGGTGGTCTATCAAAGCCTTGAGCAAGACCGTTATCAAGAAGGTCTTGACACCCTTTCCCAAAGGGATCTTCTTTATGCCTGTGACTGCCCAAGGCCAGTTCGTCTTGGTGGATCACCGAAGCCTCATGCCGTCTACCCCGGAACCTGCCGCCACAAGAGCCAGCGGTTTATATCGGGCCAACACGCACTGCGGCTCCGGGTGGAGGGGACGATGATCGAAGGAATCGACCGACTCAAAGGCCCTTTTCGGGTGAATCTTCAAAAGGCTCAAGGGGATCTGATCCTCTATCGGAGAGATCAAGTTCACGCCTACCACCTCGCAACCGTCCTTGATGATGCCGCGGCCGGCATTACCCATATCGTCCGAGGAGAAGACCTCTTTCCATCGACGCCCGGCCAGATCCATCTCCAGCACTTATTAGGGGTTGCAACACCGCGCTATGCCCATACCCCACTATTGGTTGACCCGAGCGGCGCAAAACTCAGCAAACGGTCCTTGGCCGAAGCGGCGGAGATCAAAACACCCCGCCAACGCCTTCGGCAACTCCTTGATTACCTCGCACACCCCGTGCCAGAGGATCTCGCCGATGCCTCGAAAGAAGAGATCCTCTCATGGGCGATGGATCATTGGTCGATTCAGCGACTCGAGGGTGTAGGTCCCATGACCGTCTTGAACCTGACGCCATGAAGCACTATCTACTCATCCTTTTCGGTAGCGCCTTTGCGAACAATCTGGTGTTAACGCAGTTCCTCGGGCTCTGCCCCTTAATGGGCTCCTCAAAGCGTCAGGAAACGGCCTTCCGTCTGGGACTTGCCACCGTCTTCGTTCTGACCCTGACCTCGGTCCTTAGCCATCTGATCGATCAATCCATTTTGGAGCCCTTGGGCGTCGGCTATCTCAGAACGATCGTCTTTATCGTGGTGATCGCGGCTATCGTCCAATTTACCGAGCAGGTCATTCGGGCTAGAAGCCCAAGACTCTTTGAGGTGCTTGGGATCTACCTGCCGTTGATCACGACCAATTGCGCTGTCCTTGGGGTTGCGCTATTGAATGTGCGTCATCAATACAGTTTGATGGAGTCTTTTGTTTTTGGCTTGGGGGCGTCTTTGGGGTTTACCCTCGTTCTGGTGCTCTTTGCAGGTCATCGAGAAAAGCTCGAGGGGGCGGATGTTCCGGAGGCCTTCCGGGGATCGGCTATTGGACTTATTACCGCGGGCCTTGCAGCCATTGCTTTCATGGGCTTTCAAGGATTCATCAGGACCTAAATCATGACGCTGCTCGCGATTTTGGCGCTGACGCTCTTATTCGGCTTTTTAGGCTGGCTGCTGGCAATCGGCCAGCGCCATTTTCAGCTGCCCAAGGATCCACTCACAGAGGACATCAACGCCCTATTACCTCAGATTCAGTGTGGCCAATGCGGCTTCCCCGGCTGCAGGCCTTACGCCGAGGCGATCGCTCATGGAATGGCCGACATCAACCAGTGTCCCCCAGGGGGGGCGGAGACTATCACCCTTCTCGCCGAATTTTTAGGCCGAGAAGTCAAACCCCAGGATCCCCTCTATGGCCTTCAAAAGCCCCCCATGGTGGCCGTGATCGATGAACCCCGCTGCATCGGTTGCGCCCTTTGCCTGAGCGCTTGTCCGGTGGATGCCATCCTGGGTGCCGCTAAATTTATGCATACCGTCATCGCGAGCGAATGCACGGGTTGCGAACTTTGCCTTCCAAGCTGTCCCGTAGACTGCATCGACCTCGTTTCCCCTCCAGGCGCCGCGCCTCTTGATCCTTTCGTCCATCAATGATGCGTCTCCCTCCTTTCAAATCCCAAGGCAGCATCCACCTTGATCGGAAGAAATCGGCCGCAGGCCTTCCGATCGAATCCTTGGGGCCTTCACCCTTGATGTCCTATAGCCTTCGCCAGCGGCAGGGCCATATCGCCGTGCCACGAGTCTCACCAGGGGACCATGTCCTTCGGGGGACCGTGATTGCCGGTGGCCGCGGTGCTCTGGATCCACCGATCCATGCCAGCACCTCGGGGACGGTCCGTGCCTTTCTTGAGGCCCCCTTTGCCCACCCTCAAGGCCGAAGCGCCCTGACCGTTGAGATTGAGAGCGATGGCCTCGATCGGGCGACCCCCCCCCTTGATCCGCTCTCGATCAGAGACCTAGACCGGACCCGCCTCATTCGGCGCCTTCAGGAAGCCGGTATCGTGGGTTTGGGTGGCGGCGCCTTTCCAACGGCCCACAAGGCCTCAAACGAAACCCCTCTCCATACCCTGATTGTTAATGGTGTTGAATGTGAACCCTATGTCAGCGGGGATGACCAGTTGATCCGGGAGCGTGCTCAAGAGATCCTCGAGGGGGCTGAAATTTTAGCCCGTGTGCTGGGCATTCAGAACATCTTGGTGGCCATCGATGAGCACCTTCTTGACGCCTTAGCCGCCGTCCATCAGGCTCTGAAGGCCTTCCCTAGAGAAGGCTTCAGACTGTCAAGGGTGGAAGGCCGTTACCCCGGCGGTGGTGAGCGGCAATTGATCGAGCGGTTGACAGGAAGAGAGGTTCCAAGCGGCGAGATACCACAAACGATCGGGGTTATTTGTCAGAACGTCGGCACCCTCTTTAACCTGGGCCGTGCCATCACTCAGGGTGAAATCTTGACCTCGCGTGTTCTGACAGTCGGCGGGGAGTGCATCAGGACGCCCAAAAATCTCGAGGTCCGTTTGGGAACACCGATCCAGGATGTGATCCACTATTGCGGTGGACTTTTAGCGCCAAATGCCCTTCTCTGGCATGGTGGGCCCATGATGGGATTTGAGATCAAGGACAGCTTGAGTCCCGTCACCCCGAGAACCCACGCGATTCTCGCCTTCGAAGCGCCCGCCCGACCTCCCCTTCCTGAACCTTGCATCCGCTGCGGCGCTTGTAACGATGCATGCCCTGCCTATCTTCTCCCAGAGGCCTTATACCGGGCATCTCGCAGCGCTCAACTTGAAACCCTCGTGACGCTCCATGTCGGTGATTGCATCGAATGCGGCGCGTGTAATGTGGTCTGCCCAAGCCATCTTCCCCTGGTCGAGACCTTCCTCTTCAGCAAGGAGCAACAAGCAAGGGTCCTGCAGGAGCGAGAAAGAGCCCATCACGCCCGCCAGCGTTATGAAGCGAGAATCAGCCGTCTCGAACGCCAAGAGATGGAACGCGAGAGAATCCGTCTTGAAAGGAAAGTGGCTCTCGAAAAAAACAGCTCGCCCAAGATTCTGGAGGCGATCGAGAGAGCTCGCCGTAAACAGCAATCCATGATCGCCGCCATGCCGAAAGAGAGCTCCGATGATGAGCTCAACTGACAGGATCAAACGCACCGGAAGGTCGATGATTTTGGTGATCCGGGACTTTTTGAGGCGTTACCCACCGGCAAGGCAACTGGGGATTTTTGCCTTTATCGCCCTGTGCACCCTCGCCTTGATCGAGGCGCTCACCCTTGAATCTATCAAGCGGCACCAGGAAACGGCGACCAGGGCCAAGCTTCAAGAGGTCCTTGGAAGCATCCCCTTTGATCAGGATCTTCTTGACCATCCGATCTTGATAGAGGATCAACGTCTCGGAACACCCAAGGTCACTGCCTTTTTTCTGGCTCGGCGCCAGGGAACCGTGGCCGCGACAGCCTTTAAAATTTTGGCGCCAGGCGGCTACAATGGACCCATTGAACTCTTGATGGCCGTTGATCATCGCGAGAATCTCGCTGGCGTCAGAGTCCTAAGGCACCAGGAAACCCCCGGGCTTGGTGATCTCATCGAGGCACGAAAATCCGCCTGGATCCTCTCCTTCATCGGCAAATCGCTGTCAAATCCGCCCTTGGGAGATTGGCGGATCCGTCGGGACGGAGGACCCTTTGACCAGTTCACCGGAGCCACCATCACCCCGCGCGCCGTCGTTGAAGCCGTCCGCAACGGGCTTTCGCTGGTCCATGACCACCGAGAACGTTTATTCGGGGCGGCCAGCGAAACCCAACCACCTAAAGCCATCGCCCCATGAAGACTGATTGGCACACCACGGCGACCCTGGCCCATCAAGGGCTTTGGAGCAATAATCCAGCGCTGGTCTCGCTACTAGGCCTGTGTCCCCTTTTGGCGCTGTCGACATCACTGGTCAATGCGCTCACCCTTGGTCTCGCGACCACTTTTGTCCTCATCACCTCCAATGGCCTGATCTCAGGCTTGCGTCACCACCTCCTTCAGGCGGCGCGCCTTCCCCTCCTTATGTTGGTCATGGCCGCCATGGTCACCGCGGTCGATCTCCTGTTGAAAGCCCTCATTCCAGAACTCCATGAACGCATCGGACTCTTCATTCCACTCATCGTCACCAACTGTCAGATCCTCGCCCGCGCAGAGGCCTTTGCCTCGCGGCAACCCATCCCACTGGCCCTGATGGATGGCGCCTTCATGGGGCTTGGCTTTACGGGGGTCATGATCCTTCTTGGAAGCATCCGCGAGATCCTCGGCACAGGCCATCTCTTCGGGCAGGCCGATCAATTATTTGGAGATGCAGCCAAAAACTGGTCGGTCACGGTCATCGAGGATTTCGATGGTTTCCTCCTCGCTCTCCTGCCACCGGGGGCTTTTCTGACCCTTGGCTGCCTGGTCGCTCTAAGGAATCTGATCATGGCTCGGGGGAGACCGCAACAGCCTTTCCAACATGTTCTCTTAAAGGATCACTCAGGCCAAAGACCATCGCCTTCAAAAGGCTCTGGGACGACATCTTAAAGAGACAGGTCAGCCGCGGTTCAAGCAATGAACAAGAATCAACGTCAACAGATTTTCGAGCGCCTCGCCAAAGCGATACCAGACCCTCAAACGGAGCTCATCTTCGCTTCACCGTTTGAACTTCTGGTGGCTGTCGTCTTATCAGCCCAGGCGACCGACAAAAGTGTGAACAAAGCCACAGAGGCCCTGTTTAAAAGGGCCGCCACCCCAGAAGCCCTGCTGTCCCTTGGAGAAGAGGGCCTCAAGGGCTATATCGGGAGCATTGGCCTCTTTAACAGCAAAGCCAAGCATCTCATCGGACTTTCAAAAGCCCTCATCGAGCACCATGACAGCAAGGTCCCTTCCTCCCGCGAAGCGCTAGAAGCCTTGCCGGGCGTCGGGCGCAAGACCGCTAACGTCATTTTGAACACGGCCTTTGGTCACCCGACCATTGCGGTCGATACCCACATCTTCAGACTCGCCAACCGGATCCGGCTAGCGCCGGGTCAAACGGTCCTCGACGTCGAGAAAGGACTTCTAAAAACCACCCCGAAGGCGTTCTTGAAAGACGCCCATCACCTCCTCATCCTCCATGGACGGTATGTCTGTACCGCCCGTCAACCGAAGTGCACCGCGTGCGTGATCCGGGATCTCTGTGAATTCAAAAAAAAATCCCCTTTCAATTAGTACCGGGGATCTATTTCATTCACCTGACCCTCGATATAGGTCAGCACATCGACCTCGTCAGAACTCGAAAGTACGCTCATCCCCGAGGCTCGAGGAGCGCCTCGAAGCGTTCCATGCCGAGCGAAGACGCCAGGAGTCTTCAAGGTTTGAATATCCCACTCTTCGGCATCCTTGATTGAAGGCGCATTGTTTCGGCCTTGTTCATGGCAACGAGCGCACTGGGCCTTAAAGACTGCCTTTCCATGAACGAGATCCGGCTGCCTGATCGCAACCGGTTCCGGTGCCGGCGTCGAACAAGCCACAAAAAAAACACTGGCACAGGCCAGCGCTGCCCACTTTGCCCTCAGCTGAACCATGACATCACCACTCCGATTTTCTGAATTTCATTCTTTGAAAATGACCGCGGACGGGCTTCACGCCGAAGGGTCTTCACTGCTTTCCATCAGGGCCAGCGCTGCCAAGGTAATATCATCCTGGAACACACCCCCCCCGTGGAACACTCGGAGCTTTTCAATCAGCTTTTCGAGGGTCGACTCCGCGGAGTCCTCTCGAAGCGCCACAAACGCTTCGGCAAGTCGTTCTGTACCAAAGAAATCGCCCTGCGCTGACTGCGCCTCGGTGGCTCCATCGGTGTAGAAGAGGATCCGGTCTAATGGGTTGAGGGTGATGGCTTTTTCCTCAAAACGAACGTCACGACTGACCCCAAGGATCATGCCTTCCGCATCGAGAAGCTGGCATTCAGCTTCCGCGTGTCTTAAGAGAAGCGGAGGATTGTGGCCAGCACTTGCAAACCGTAACTGATGGGTGATCCGATGATAGCGCATGTAAAAGAGGGTAATAAAAAGGTCAGCCCCATCAAGGTCTTGGAACAGGACGTCATTGAGTGCAGCCAAAAGCTGCGCCGTACTATCGCGATCGGGCCTTGACCGGCGGAGCTCCGCTTTTAGGGAACTTCGCATTTCCGCCATGAGGAGTGCCGCCCCAACGCTGTGCCCGGAGACATCCGCCACCACCAAATCGACACAATCCCCATGCCGAATGACATCGTAATAGTCGCCGCCGACTTGAGCGGCAGGAATACAAAGTCCCGCCACCTCCATATCGGGGAGCCTGAGGGGCCTTTTCGGTAACAACGACATCTGAATCTGACGCGCAATGGCCAATTCGTTACGTTCATGCTCAGCCCGACGACGCTCACTCACATCGGCGATGATCCCGATGTAGTGCGTCAAGACGCCTTTTTCATCACAAACTGGCGATAACAACAGCTCGTTCCAAAATCCAGAACCGTCCTTTCGGTAATTTTTAATAACGACTTCACAGCGATGACCGCTGTGGAGCGCTGTTCGAATCGTTTCACGATCCCTTTCATCGGTCCCCTGGCCCTGCAGAAAACGCAGGCTTTTTCCTAGGATCTCCTCCTCGCTGTAACCCGTCATCTCGAGTAAGGCCGCGTTCACATAGATGGTCGGATACTCATGGGTCCCAGCATCAGCAATGGCAATACCGACGCTGGCCGCCTCGATCGCCCTCTCCCGCAGTCGGACCATGTCCTCGACCCGCTTTTTAGCGGTAATGTCCGTATCAACGCCTCGCCAACGAACGGTTTCACCGCGCTCATTCAAGAGCGGCTTGCCGGTAGATTCGGTGAACACCTCGTGACCATCCCGATGCCGGTAATGGTTGATCAGCTTTCTAAAAGGACGCATCTCCCGGGTCACTGGAGAGGGAGATTCCCGCAATAATCGCTGGTCCTCCGCCGTCATCAAATCCCGATAGTGCCGACCCAAAATCTCCGCCGGCTGGTACCCAAGGATATCGCTGACGGCCTCACTACTGTAGGTATAGTAACCTTCATGATCTTGCTCCCAAAGCCACTCGCCCACCATGAGGGCCACCTCACTGAAGCGGCGCTCACTCTCTCTGAGGGCTTCTTGATCTTGTTTCTCCCGCGTCATGTCCTGAAACCGGCCGAGCAAGCGAATGGGCTGACCCCTTTGATCTTGGATCTTCGAGAAGGTCACCATGGCAGTAAAAGGGATACCCGCCTGGGTCACATCAGTGATCTCACCGCTCCACTGTCCCATGGATAACAGTCGCCAGGTGAGGGAGGCATTCCCTGAAATCGATGGCAGGACCGCACCTTCTAGCAAGAAATTATTGCCCACCATTTCACTGGAGGTGAATCCAGTCAACTGGGTGAAGCCTTCATTGATGTACTCGATGGCTCCCTTGAGATCAGCAATCAGGATCCCGGCCGGCGCTTGCTCAACGGCACTGGAGAGGAGCGTCAGCCGCTCCTCAGCAACCCTTCTGGCGCTAATGTCATGGAAGATACCGACAAACCGCTGATCAGGGCCGTCCTCCATCTCACCCACGGACAAAATCAAAGGAACCTCTAGACCGTCTTTTCGGCGGCCATGCACCTCAAGGCCCTGTCCAAGGACTGACATCATGCCGCCCTGACCTTCGACGGTATCGGGAAGATGAGGGACCAGCCGCCCAAAATGTTCCCCAATGAGCTCTTGCAACGGGTAGCCGAAAACCCGCTCGATCGCGGGATTTGAAAGCAAAATCAGACCCCGACTGTCGGTCACGATCACCCCATCGCTTAAGGTATTCAGGATCGCCTTAAAGGGGGCGTCAGACGCCCATAAGGGGCCCTCAAGAGGCGTCTTAGAATCCTTCATTACAACGAAACCCGCCTGCCAAGAAAGCCTTTTTGATCCATCACCATGAGAGGGTCTCTCCCCGATAATTCAGGAATGCCCCGGTATCCAAAGCCTTAAAATTCAAGATCACCTGAACCATTCCCTCCACACTTTCTGCGATCGAAAGGGGGGCTTTGGGGCCACCCATATCGGTCCGAACCCAGCCGGGGTGGAGAATCAGGACCTTGACCCCCAGGGGCCGCCACTCGATCGCGAGGCTTTTCATCGCGGCATTCAAGGCGGCTTTGGTGGCTCTATACGGAAGATAACCTCCCTCCGTGTTGTCCTCAATGCTGCCAAGCCAGGAGCTCATGGCCACCAAAAGACGGTCTTGACCTTTCATGAGGTTGGGAAGAAAGGCTTCTGCAAGCCGAATGGGAGCCAACGTATTAACGACAAAGGTCTTCATAAAAGCCTCATTGGG
>CAILMG010000162.1 GCA_903835265.1 uncultured Methylococcus sp. | reverse complement strand
TTTTATGGCACTGCCGATGTCGCGACGGTAGGCGGTAGTCTCATCCCCCATGGGGGACAAAATCCGCTGGAACCACTTGCCGCTGGAATACCCGTGACCTTTGGTCCCTTTATGATGAATTTTAAGGACATTGCTGAGCAGATTGTGAACGCAGGGGCAGGGCGTCAGGTTGAAAGCTCCGAAGCCCTGGGTCAGGTCGTTACTGAACTTTTGGAGGATCCATCGGCCCGCTCTCTTGCTGCATCCAATGGCTCAGACTATCTGATTGCCAACCGAGGATCACTTGATCGGCTTTTAAAAGCCATCGATCCTTTGTTGGACCGGTGCTTCCATACGAAAAAAACTCTCCATTAATTTACTTTAATTAGCTCGCATTACGAATTATGACGCTTTACTGTGGAATTGTCGGCTTGCCAAACGTTGGAAAATCAACGCTTTTCAACGCCCTAACCAAAGCGGCCATTGCGGCCGAAAATTATCCTTTCTGCACCATTGATCCTAATATCGGTGTCGTTCCAGTCCCAGATCCAAGGCTCGATGCGCTCTCTGAGATTGTTAAACCTGAACGCGTGGTTCCCACAACCATTGAGTTTGTCGATATCGCAGGCCTTGTTGCCGGCGCCTCTCAAGGCGAGGGACTTGGCAATCAGTTCCTTGCACATATTCGTGAAACGGATGCCATCGCCCATGTGGTTCGATGTTTTGAAGATGAAGATGTTATCCATGTCGCTGGCAAAGTAGATCCTCTCTCAGACATTGAGGTCATCAATACAGAATTGAGCTTAGCCGATATGGGGACCGTTGATCGCGCTCTACAGCGCGCTATCAAGGCCTCTAAATCAGGTAATAAGGATGAACTGGCTAGAAAGGTCCTCTTTGAAGCGGTTCTCGCTCATATTGATCTTGGTAAGCCAGTAAGGACCATGGACCTCACCCCGGATGAAAAAATCTTATTAAGAGAACTTCATCTCCTCACCTATAAACCCACCATGTTTATTGCGAACGTCAGGGAAGATGGGTTTGAGAATAACCCTTTCCTTGATCGAATAAAGGCCTATGCCAAAGAGGAGGGCGCTGAAGTGGTGCCTGTATGCGCTGCTTTCGAGGCAGAGGTTTCGCAGCTGGATGATGCTGATAAAGAGGATTTCCTCGCCGAAATCGGGATGGAAGAGCCTGGTCTTAATCGGGTGATTCGGGCAGCTTATAAGCTTCTGAGCCTTTCAACATACTTCACCGCGGGGGTCAAAGAGGTGCGTGCCTGGACGATCCCGAATGGCGCTACAGCTCCTCAATCAGCAGGCGTTATTCACACTGATTTTGAGCGTGGCTTTATTCGGGCAGAAGTCATTGCCTTTAATGACTTTGTTCAATACAAGGGAGAGCAGGGCGCCAAAGATGCGGGTAAATGGCGACTTGAAGGAAAAGAGTACATCATGCACGATGGGGACGTCGTTCATTTTAGATTCAACGTCTAGTCCTTCTCGATTTTAATGTCCATCATCTATTCTTACGTCAACCCGGCGGTTAAGGCCGTTTCTACACCCAAGCGCTTCGGCTCCGCTTCTCTTTTTATAGACGCTGCGGGCATTATCTGGCCAAATTAATATTCACCTCCCCACAATGAATGGCGTGGGGTTGCGTCCACCGAAGCTTTGCCTGCAAGCCCTTTTCGTGATGCGTACCCTCTCTCTTTAGGGCGGGAGGCATCAAAAAAACAGCGGCTAACAATTGTCAGTTTTTTGTTCGAACTCCACCTAAGCTTGCTGTGCAGTTTAGTTATCAACCCGCGAGGCCTCTTTTGAGGAGGCCGAGACTACAGTCAGAGAATAGATTTATGATCTAGAAGGGGGAGTCAGGGAATCCGAATGGCCGCCCAACATTTGAAAAAGCGTATGTGACCCTGATCCGCACGAAGGTGACTCCTGCGCAGTTCAACAAGGTATCGGATGCCATACTGGCATAGGCTGTTGCAGCAGTTGGCCAACCTTTTGGACGAGAGGAAAAAAGGGCGAATGCAATATTGTGCCGATCAAGCCTGACGTTGCAGCCTGTTGGAGTGGCGGCGTCCGCCCGGTTGAATATGTTGCGTTTTCTAAGAACCAGCAACATATTTGATTGAACTGTTGTCGCCAGCGACATACACTGGGGGTGTGTCGCAAAAATCAAAGAATTAAATCATGACCGATTGGCGTCCAGATCAGCCCTATAACGACTTGCCCCCTTTGCCACCAGCCGCAGAAGTGGAAACGCGCCCGGCACTCAAGCAATGTATCGCCGCCCGCACAGCCTTGGCGGAACTGAAACAGGCAGCGGAGTTGATTCCCAATCAGGGTGTTCTTATCAATGCTCTGCCACTTCTTGAAGCACAAGCCAGCTCGGAAATCGAAAACATCGTCACCACGACAGACCGACTTTTTCAGTACCAGAGCGCGGGGGAGCATGCCGATCCAGCCACCCGCGAAGCATTGCGCCACAGCAGTGCGCTATTGGAAGGGTATCGGACACTCAAGCAATTTCCTTTGAATACCCTCACTGCTGAACAGGTTTGCTCTCGCATAAAGGGCATCGAGATGCAGGTCAGGCGCGTACCCGGAACGGCACTCGCCAATCAAGCAACCGGAGAAGTGATCTACACACCGCCTGTCGGTGAAGATTTGCTGAGGACAAAACTCGCCAACTGGGAACGCTATCTTCATGAAGCACGCGATGTTGATCCCTTAATCCGCATGGCAGTGGGGCATTACCAATTTGAGGCCATTCATCCTTTTACCGATGGCAACGGCCGCACCGGACGTATTTTGAACAGCTTGTATCTGATTCAGGAGGAATTGCTGACGCTACCGATTCTGTATCTCAGCCGCCACATCATCAAAAACAAGGCCGAGTATTACCGCCTGCTGCTCGATATCACTCACAGCCAAGCATGGGAGCCGTGGATTATCTATTTACTCCAGGGCGTTGAGGAAACGGCACGTTGGACGACCGCCAAGATTTCATCTATCCGAACGCTTTCGACATTGACTATCAAGCATGTAAAACAGGCTGCCCCGAAAATTTATAGCCGCGAGCTAGTCGATTTGATCTTTGACTTGCCTTACTGCCGAATTCAGAATCTCGTCGAGCGAGAGATGGCCGGTCGCCAAGCGGCTTCTCGCTATCTCAAGCAACTCGTTGACATCGGTGTGCTAGAAGAAAGAACCGTCGGGCGCGACAAGCTATTCATTCATCCAAAGCTGATGAACTTGCTGACACGCGATGACAACACGATTGCAGCTTACTCATAATGAATTCGATTAATCAAAGCGAGAATAAATTGTGCGCAAAAGAAGTCAAAGTCCGCATTAAGATCAACAAGCTACTTGAAGAGTCCGGCTGGAGATTCTTCGACCACGCCGCGGGCAAATCCAACATCGTTCTTGAACCTAAGACTACCATCAACGCGCTGGGTGAAGATTTCGAGGAATCCAGCAATGGGTTTATTGACTTCTTGCTGGTCGTGCTTGAAGCTAATTTAGAGGATAAGAATCCACGATACCGCATCGAGGATGCGCGGGACTTCTTAACCATGATAGGGATACAACCTTGAATAACACCCTGACTTATAAAGGCTATCAAGCCCCGGTCAGTATTTGATACTGACGATCGGATATTGATTGGGCGCGTGCAGAATATCAATGATGTGATTGGGTTTCATGGCTCTTCAGTAGCCGAATTGAAAACCGCCTTCCATTAGGCGATCGACAATTATCTTGCTGCCTGCCGCGACCTCGACTAGTCACCTGATAAGCCAGCGTCCGGCCGTATGATGCTGCGAGTTGAGCCCGCCATACATGCTTCATCGCTGCGGGCCGCGTCCAGGGCTGGGATGAGTCTAAATAAGTGGGCTGAGGAAGTTTTCAGGCGGGCGGGAGCGTGATCGGTTGATGGCGGCGGGGTTCTTCTAATCGCCCGTTCTGTTTTCGGGCAGTGTTCTGTTTGTGATGTTATTCTGATTAGTGGAGGGCCTTGCTATCACGTGGGAGTTGATCGGTCATTCTTTTCGTCAAGCTCTAGCTAAGTCCTTCAGTTTTCTCAGACACAATCAATGAACGCTAAGAGCCTTGCTGAACAATATTGGCCATAAAGTGGCGTAGACATCTTTAGTGTCCTTCAGGTCATTCGCCTTCCATAGTTCCAGAAAGAAGGCGGCTCGGGAGTCTTTATCGTCATGCCACGGATGATCTTAGAGTTGTTTCAGGGCTGGAGGGGTCATCGGGTCAGAATGGTATCTTCATGAGAGTACGGGGGGCTGCAGCAGCAAAGAATGACAAGAGGCTCTGATCCTGTATTTTCTAGGCAATGAGGCGTTTCTGGTTTGATGCAGATAGTGTCGCCGGCCACAATCTCCAAAGTATTCTCTCCCAACGTGATCCGTCCCACGCCGCGAGTGACGTGATAAAGCTCTTCTGTCTCCATGTGCTTATGAAGCAGGGTTTTCGTGCCTACTGGAATCGTGGCCTCGGCGAGACTTTGGTTTCGATTTTCGTGGAGAGATGGATGCATGAGTTCCCGAATTTCTGATCCGTCTTTGGTAATGTAGGGAGTGACGGTGGAATAGGGCTGGTACATTGTTTTCCTCAGATTTAGACAGGAATCGGATGGCAGGGTCTGATATGACAGCTCATCTTGCCTTGAGATGAATTCTCGGGTTTCCTCTGGGCTTGTGTCAGAGCAAGATGCCGACTGCAATAGGACGCCGGAGTTGCTTGATTCGCCTACGCTCGAGGCCAGGGATCATAGGCGACCAGATGAGATCGGGAAGGTGTTTAGTGAGTTTTAGCGGTATTTGTATGCAGAAGCATAGCCTTCACGTACAGTCTCGACGCTGGGTTTAGATTGATGATGGCCATAATCTACACTGTCGAATCCATTGGGTCGCGTAAGTGGGCCGCTTTCATTTGAGCCGAATGGAGTCCTCCGCTTGCGGGACGGAGACAAGCCATTCGAAAAATCAAAACCGGGTACGAAATGAGCGAAGAAAAACCTACCTCCATTATTTTAAAGGCTTTTCGCTATCAGTTCCCCTTTAACGTCTGAACGGCAAGCCCAAACCAACAGGTCTTATTCTTATAGGCAATATCATATGTGGCCCATAGTCTTTCTTTCTTTACTCTTAGTGCCTATGTCACTCGCTGCAAAGAGCGTCTGGAAAACGGTCGGTGATGCCTATGGCCTTGAATTCCTCGTTGACCTTGGAACGGCAAAGTACATTGACCACTCGGCAACCATCGAAAGTAAGTTCATCATGAGGAGTGTCACCGGCAAAGTGACCCATGAGGTTTTCTCACTGGTTGAAGTCAATTGCGAAACGGGATCCTCAAGACATCTTGATCGATACGAAAAAACACCCGCCGGCGATAAAAGAAAGGCACCTAGCGTTGAAAACACGGATTGGCGTGTACCAAAACCAGGAACCCCTGGCTGGCTTGAGGCAGATTACGCTTGTCGATTCGGGGTATTGAATACCCAAAAAAAGCCGCTACGCCCCAATCACTGATCAGAAGGTGGCGTCCTGCCTCCGATCATACGGGGAGGGGCTTGGTTGTCCCTTTTCCTAAAATGCTTCTGCTGCGCCGAAAGCTTTAGTGCTCTCCTTTGCCGCCAGAGTGACATCGTGACCAGCGCAATCAACATCGCCATGCTGATTTCTAGACATAAAAACGCACCTAGTTTGACCCATACAAACAGAGGGTCTACAAACCGGATCAACCACCCTGATAATTCATCGGTCACCATCGAAAAGAAAACCCAAAGACTGAGTCTCAGTTTGATCCGCTCTGAAACCTGAGCAAACAAGAGAAGATGCGTGAGGGTCACTGCAAGCATTCCCATAGAAAAGAGATGTGCGTGTGAGACCTCAAGAAGACTTTGGTAGCTGCGGGGTTCTGTAAACTTCTCGGGGTTCCCGAGGTAGTAGTCCATGATGCTCTTTGGTCGAAGACTCATTCTATGAAAATACATGAGCCCAATGCTGATCCACTGGAAAATCATGTAGACCAAGAAGAAAAGAACGAGCGTGTTGAGCGTCTCTTCGCGTCGCTGCTCGCCGGTGACAAAGAAGCGCATGATTAGGGAGCCTCTGCTATCGCAACCTGATAGACCGCCATCACTTTTCGGATTTGATCCAGGGTAGACTTGACGCTCAATGTCGCACCACTAATAGCATCAACCCCATGATGTGCCCGTAGTTGATCTACCGGTCTTTTGAAAAGCTTCTCCAACCAGAGCTTCTGCGGTTTGTACTCCATCGGCTCATGAAAGGCTAAAACTTCGACATTAACAAGCTCGCCTGTGGGAGAGAGAACCACCAGTAGCGTTTCTGCTTGGGTCCTTACGGTTTGCGATTCGATGGCGGCAAACCCCAACAAAGTATCGCCTTTCATCCCTTTAAAAAACGTATAAAGCTGGCCTTCAAGCTTCGTCTGGCTGATCTTCTCAATCGTTTCTTTCTGCTGTTCGGTCAGAAAAATCGGGACCGATTCCACCTGACCGTCTTTTCCAAAGGCGATCTCAAGGGCTTCCTCCTTGCTGTAATACACGTTGGCTAAGAGAGGGCCAGACAGCGCAAAGTACACAACAAAAATGAAGAAAATGGGGAGGCTTTTCAATGAACGCAGTACATTTCGTTGCATTGTTGATGATCAACATCAAATGATAAGGGTTCTCATCTTATCAGAGTGGCTTTGGGCTGTCTTCATGGATCGTTGATTGCCATCTTAAACGCGAACGATTATCATGTGCGCCTTGCCCTTGCTTTACACATGAGATCTAATGTCATGCGTCATTCCCTGACAATCATCCTTATTTTGATCGGAATCACACCCTCCTTTGCGGCCCTCTCAAAAAAGAAAAGCGTCACCATGGAAGCCATGTGGCAGTTGATTCAGGACCAGCAGAAGGAGATTGAAGCACTGAAGGCAAAGGTCAATGGCTCAACGGATAGTCACCCGTCAGGAACACTGGAGGTCCCGTCAAAGTCTGCAACGACAGCAATGACATCGAGTGATCATCTATCGTCGGACGGACTTGCATCAAAAGCATCGAATCCATTGAAAGTTCCCAATCAATCAACGAGGGCGCAAGGGGCAGGGAAGTCTGATGCTGAAAGAAAAACAGATATTCTGGCGAGTGAAGTTGAAAAGCTGAAAACAAATCTTCTGATCCCAGATAAAAGGGAATACAAAGTGGAGTATGGCTTAGGTCCCGCTGCCTCTGAGGTCTATCGCGTCAATCGAGGGCTGTCCATTGGGGGCTACGGGGAATGGTATTACACCAACTATAGTCAGGGAGTGAAATCAACATTTGATGATGCTCGCGCCGTCATCTATGTGGGATATAAATTCAACGACTGGATCCTCATGAACAGTGAGTTTGAATTTGAACATGGATCAACAGGGGAGGGGAGTGAACAGAAAGGGGAGGTCTCTAATGAATTTGCCTATCTTGATTTCCTCTTGAATCCGAAATCCAATGTGAGAACAGGTCTCCTCCTCGTTCCCATGGGATTCATTAACGAAATCCATGAAGGACCGACTTTCCATGGTAACCGGAGACCAACGGTCGAGCAGGTCATTATTCCAACTACCTGGCGAGAAATGGGGGCCGGCATTTGGGGCCAGCTTGCAGAAGGACTCCAGTACAGAATGTATGGGCTTAATGGTCTCGATGCTGCTGGTTTCACCAGTGCGGGCATTAGCGAAGGTCGCCAAAATGGAACCTATTCGCTCGCTCAGGATTTTGCCTTTACCGGTCGACTGGACTACTACATGCCTTTTGTACCAGGATTACAAGTCGGGGCGTCGTCTTGGGTCGGAAATTCAGGTCAAGACAACGAATATGCGGGATCTAGAGTGAATGCGCTCACTCAACTCTATGAGGGCCATATCCAGTGGCGTTACAAGGGTTTTGAAATGCGCGCGCTGGGCGCTGTAGGGAGTATCGGAAATGCGGCCCAATTAAGCCTTGCCAAAAAGGAAACTATTGGCAGCCAAAATTATGGCTGGTACACCGAATTTGCTTACGATGTGATGCCTTTCTTATTCACCGACAGTACTCAGTATCTCGCTCCATTTTTCAGGTATGAGGCTTATAACACCCTAGCCAAGGTCCCCACAGGTTTCACCAACTACGATGGACTCTACGATCAATGGATCTTTCAAGGGGGCCTAACCTATAAACCGATCACTAATGTGGCCGTCAAACTCGACTACCAAAATTTCAACTCCGCGGCACGCGCGCTACCCGACCAATTCAATCTTGGCGTAGCGTTTATGTACTAAAATGATGTCATGGTTAGCCGCTTCATCTCTGATCAGCAATGAAGGGAAGGGGGCAAGACGCTCTCTGGGTCTCGCGCCCCCTAGAGGATCTTTCCTCACTTAAGCCCTAACACCCACGTCACCAACTGCTTGGCCTCATCACTAGTGACCGCATTGGGTGGCATCGCCATGCCGCCCCAAACACCACCACCGCCTTTCATCACCTTATCAGCGAGCTGATCGGTCACATTCTGACCTTGATATTTTTTAGCGACATCTTTATAGGCTGGGCCGATAATTTTATTGTCGATACCGTGGCAGTTAAGGCAGCCCTTGCTTTTCGCGAGCGCTTCATCTGCAAAGGCCCCAGAGCTGATGGACAACAACGCCATCATCGAGATGGCACCTAATGTAGAAATCAATTTCATAATGATGTTTCTCATGGTTAAAACAGCCCCCCGTGCAAAAGATACCATGCCCTGATCTTTTTTCGCGATCAAAGCAACACATCCCCTCTATTTAACATAATATACATTATGCGCATATATAGGCGTCGACGCTTTTAAGGGTTATGTACGGCGTAGCTTCAGAGCCGTTGAAGCCCTTTGCGAGCATCAACGGCCTGGATGATCAACGTCCGCGTTTAAAGGGTGACGCGCCGCGTGGTGATTTGGCGGAAGGATACTTTTTAGGTGCCCCCACTTGAAGTTTCGATTTAAGAGCGGCTGGTTTTGTTTCAAGCGGCAGGCCCACATCCATCAGCATCCGCTCAATCATTTCTTCTGGGAGCTCCATAAAGGTGCGTGCACGTAATCGTGGAGGCAGCTCGATACTCCCAAAACGAATACGCATTAACCGACTCACAACGACACCCTGGGATTCCCACAAGCGTCTCACAATGCGATTGCGTCCTTCACGGAGCGTCACGTGGAACCATTGATTGGCCCCATCGCCACCGGCATTCCGGATACTATCGAATTGAGCAACACCATCCTCAAGCTCTACCGCTGAGGTGAGCCTTTCGAGCATGTTGTCATCAATATGTCCCAGTACTCTGACCGCATATTCGCGCTCAATCTCATGGGAGGGGTGCATCATCCGATTAGCCAATTCGCCATTATTCGTTACCAGCAATAGCCCTTGAGTATTGATGTCGAGACGGCCAATAGCGATCCAACGCCCCCTTGATGGCCGTGGGAGTTGAGTAAAGATCACCGGACGACCCTCTGGATCTCGGCGGGTCACCACCTCCCCCGTGGGTTTGTGGTACATCAATACACGCGTTGGCTCGTCCATCGCATCAAGATCAATGGCACGACCATTGACGGTTAATCGGTCACCGGGTTGGCAACGATCACCCAGCTTCGCGTATTGGCCATTGAGAGTAATCCGGCCATGACGGATCCAGTCTTCGATTTCTCGTCTTGAAGCGATCCCCAGGCGGGCCAAAACCTTTTGTAATCGTTCCCCGGATGGGTCCTTCTGATCGCTACTGGGCTTTTCACTCATGTCTATCATTTATCTCAAGGGGCGTATCCGCCATCCCGGCGGTTTGGGTTTCATTCATGGAGGCTAGGAGACGATCAACTCCAGCAGAGTCACTGGCAGATTGGTCAATAAAGTCTTGAAGCGGCGGCAGTTCTGAGAGTGAGGTGAGACCGAAGTAATCGAGAAAGTAAGGCGTGGTTCCAAATAAAGCAGGACGTCCTGGTACTTCCTTATGGCCAATCACCTCGATCCATTCTCGTTCAAGCATCGTTTTAATGATGCCGCTACTCACCGCAACGCCTCGAATGTCTTCAATTTCCCCTCGAGTAGCAGGTTGACGGTAGGCGATAATCGCTAAAGTTTCAAGAAAAGCCCTGGAATAACGCCCTGGCCGTTCTTCAAAGAGTCTTGAAACCCACGGGGAATAGGCCTCTCGGACCTGCAATCGATACCCACTGGCCACCTTTTTAAGTTCGAGTGGACGGGATTGATAGTCGGCTTCGACCTGCTCCAGAGCGGTCAGCAACAGTCTCTGATCAGGCTGATCTTTGTCCTCAAAGAGGCTCCCAAGCTCATCGAGAGTCAATGGCCGTCCTGAGGCCATCAGGGCGGCCTCAAGAATATGCTTCAGTTCCAATGCGGCGCCTCTTCTTCACTACGGATGAGCGAGCGAACCTCAAGAGGACCAAGAGGCTCATCTTGCATGATTTCAATGATCCGTTCTTTGCTCATTTCCAAAATGGCCAAGAAGGCAACAACAACCCCTGCCCTTCCCTCGGTCACATCGAAGAGTGCCGAAAAAGGAAGACGACCTGAGGTCTTAAGCTGATTCAAGATCCCTGTCATCCTTTCGCGAACCGATAAGGGTTCTCGTTGGATATGATGGTGTGTCATTCGATCCGCGCGTTTCAATACCTCTTTGAATGCCGCAAGGACTTCGAGGAGATCGACATCTGGGTACACTTTGTTGATCTTGATCTGACTGGTATCGCATGAGATCTCATGCACATCTCGCTCGAGTCGGGTCAACATATCCATGTCGATCGCAGCAGCTTTGAATCGCTCATACTCTTGCAGACGACGAATCAATTCGGCCCTCGGATCATGTTCTTCATTGGCCGCTTCTTCAGGCCGAGGCAACAAGAGGCGAGATTTGATTTCGGCGAGAATGGCTGCCATCAAGAGGTATTCAGCGGCGAGCTCAATCTTAAGCTCCCCCATCATGTCAATATAGGTGATGTACTGTCGGGTAATGTCGGCGACAGGGATGTCAACAATGGAAAATCCTTGACGCCTTATTAAGTACAACAAAAGATCGAGGGGGCCTTCGAACGTCTCGAGAAAAACTTCCAGAGCATCCGGCGGAATATAAAGATCTTCAGGAAAGTCATGGAGGGGAGCACCCATGACCATCGCCAGCGGGCTCCCCTTAAGACCTTCATGAGGTGAAACTAATAGAGCCGTCCCCTCCTCTACCGAGCCTTCGGTCATCGGGATCAAAACCCTGCAACCGCCATCATCAAGGTCCGCAACAAATGCATCGGGATGGCGACGAAAATATTGATGATCCCAGAAAACATGAGCCCCAGAAGGATATAAAACCCATAAGGTTCGATCTGACTGAACTTCTGCGCCATGTTGTAAGGGAGGATTTCAACTAACACGCGTCCACCATCAAGCGGTGGAATAGGAATCATGTTGAAGACCGCGAGAAGAATGTTGAACATGATGCCAAACTTACACATCTCAACGAGGGCGACCGCATAGAGCTCATTGGGCATCACATCGGCTAAATGAATCAGTAAAGCCCAGAACAACGACATCAAAAGATTCGCGGAAGGTCCAGCCAACGCGACCATGGTCATCCCCCAACGGGGATTTTTTGTAAGTCGACCACCATTGATGGGAACCGGTTTAGCCCAGCCGAAAATGAAGTGTCCGCCCATCGCCAGCATGAGTCCGGGGAGGATAACCGTGCCGAGAGGATCGATGTGCGCGAGCGGGTTGAGGGAAAGTCGACCAAGACGCTGCGCCGTATCATCGCCCAATAGTTTAGCGACATACCCATGCGCCACCTCGTGCATGGTAATCGCAAAAAGGAGGGGCAACACCTTGATAATGATCAGCTGTTCCGTTGAAAGAAGTTCGGTTTCCATGAGGGGTGCCTTAATAAAAAGCTGACGTTGTTTTTAATGGAGATTGTCCGCAATGCCCTTACCCTGCCGGGTAATCTCGGCATGCTCTCCCGTGAGGTTGATGATGGTCGTCGGTTCGTAAACGATGATGCCGGCATCGATGACGAGATCCACTTCCTTTTGAAGTCGATCACGTATCTCTAAAGGATCACTCATCGCGGTTTCATCATCAGGAAGAATCAGCGTCGTACTAAAAAGAGGCTCGCCCATCTCCAACACGATCGCTTCAGTGATAGGGTCGTCCGGCAAACGAATTCCAATCGTTCTATTCTTGGAGTGTTGGAGTCGCTTCGGAGTTTCCTTGGTCGCCTCAAGAATGAAGGTGAAGGGGCCTGGAGTCATCGATTTGATGAGTCTGAAGCCTTCATTATTGATCTTGGCAAAGGTGGATATTTCAGAAATATCTCGACAAATCAGGGTGAAATTGTGATCTTCACCCAATCGCCTAATCCTTCGGATCCGCTCAAGACCCTCCTTGTTATCCATTCGGCATCCAAGCGCGTAGGAAGAGTCCGTGGGATAGATGATGATCCCGCCCTTCAAGAGAATTTCCGCGGTTCGTTTGATGAGCCGACCTTGGGGGTTTTGGGAATGTATCTCGAAATACTGTGACATGACGTCATTCTACTCTGAATCGTTCGGCCATTTTTTTAGCGACGTTGTTCCTCAGATAAAGGGGTAACACCGACTCGGGTGGGACCCCCTCTTCGTTGGCTAGAACGAATGCTCCCAATTGTGCAATCGCTGATGCTCTCGGGAAGGTCTGGGGTTCAATGATGGTGTTGATTTTCTGGGTCTTCGCTGTAAGGAGGTCACCATAGGTTGCCCATCCGGTACCGACCGCCAACATGTTCTCGCCATCAGGCATCAGCACATCCTCTGGGCGAATCACTTGATCCTCAATAAGGGCATGAAGGGATCCATCTGTGTGACGGCGATAAACGCCCCAGTAGATTTCTTCCATACGGGCATCGATGGCGACTGCAGCAAGCTCATGGGTGTTCTTCGTGAAGGCCTCAAACGCCATCGCCTTCAAGGTGGATATGGGCGCCACTTGAAGACCAAGCCCAAAAGCGAGTCCCTGTGCTACCCCTGCGGCGATCCGAATACCGGTGAAGGAACCTGGCCCCGCGCCAAAAGCAATCCCATCTAATGCGTTTAGATTGAGGTCCGCTTCATCCAACACCGATTGAACCATGCCAAGAATCAGTTGATTATGCTGCCTTGGGGCAATTTGAAATCGTTCGATCAATTGATGATCTAGAAGCAGTGCGGCTGAGCAGGCCTCCGTCGCGGTATCGATGGCTAAAAGATTCATGAAGGAGAAATCGGCCCTGCCCCTAAAAAAAAGCGCTGAATATCCCTAATATCGTGGCTGCTTGGGATCGGTGGCAAACTATCAATGAATCGCTTTCCATAGGGTTTTGAGCGAAGTCTTGGATCACAAAGAACCAGCACACCGCGGTCTTGGTGATCGCGAATCAAGCGCCCAACGCCCTGTTTTAACATGATGATAGCTTGTGGAAGCTGGTATGACATGAAGGGATTGATTCCCTGGTCTTTGAGCGAGGACAGTTTGGCATTAAGCACCGGATCGCTGGGCGATGCGAAGGGGAGTTTATCGATGATCACACACGAAAGGGCCGAGCCTTGGACATCGACCCCTTCCCAAAAGGTGGATGTGCCGAGGAGGACCCCATGTTCAGACCGCTTAAAAGCCTCTAAAAGAAGCGCCTTAGGCTGCTGCCCTTGGATAAATAGAGGGTAATCAATCTGGCGGGCAATCAATCGGGCTGCTTGACCTAGAGCGTGATGGGAGGTGAACAGCAAAAAGGCTCTTCCGGCACTGGCTTTAAGAACCGGAATAGCCGCTTGGATCACCGCCTCAACGTACCCCTGACCATTTGGATCTGGTAGGCCCTCAGGAAGATAGAGGAGGCTATTTTGGCGATAATCAAAAGGGCTCTCCCACGAGTTTGAAATCGATTCCGTAATCCCGAGCTCCCGATGAAAATGAGCGAAGTCGCCGTCAACCGTCAAGGTCGCCGACGTGAAGATCCAGGCTGTTGGTCTGGCTGCCCTTAAAGCATTGAACTCTGCTGAAATATCGATGGGCGTTCGGTTCAGTGAGAAACCGTTTTTACGTGTCTCAAACCAGATGACATGCCCTAAAGCGGTTTGATCCAAAACATCGTGAAGGCGTCCGCTGAGATCAGAGATTCTCTGATAACACGTTTCAAGGCCTTTGCCGCGCACAATCAAAGGCTTCAGTGTCACTTTAAGATCAAGCAGTTGATCCTGAAGGGCCTTCAAGCTCTCAACCACATCAGGCCGCTGAGAGAGGCCTTGAAAAGGCTGCCTAAGGCCATCAACCCCGAGACACAGCCTAAAATCATCGACCGCCCGATCAAGAAGTGCCGCTTGCTCTAAAAGTTCTGCGACATCAGGCGCTTCTCGGCCTTGCTCAACCGCAAGATCACTGACCCATTCCTTGAACTGACGAGAACTCAATCGGAGACCTAGAAACTGGGCCGCTGATTCTTGGAATTGATGGGCTTCATCCACCACGATCGCTTCCATCTCAGGGAAAAGCTCCCCCTGCCCTTCTTGGCGAATCGTCCAATCGGCCCATAAAAGGTGATGATTGACGACTAAAAGGTCTGCCTCACGGGCCAGTGATCTTGCCCTTAAAAGAAAACAATCATTGGCTTTAGGACATTCAGATCCAAGGCAGTTATCGACCGTCGACGTCGCCTGGGACCAGAGTGGTGACTGCTCAGGAACATCCTGCACTTCTGCAATATCACCGGTGCGTGTTACTTTGGCCCAACGCCTGATGGTTTCAAGATGGCGGGCATCAAGGAGTCCCATACCCCCTTTAAAACCAAGATGGTTCTCAACTCGGTAGAGACAAAGATAATTACTGCGGCCTTTTAGTAGGGCAATACGGAGGGAGGTCCCTAATGCCTTTCTGACCGCCGGAAGGTCTTTCTTAAAAAGCTGATCTTGCAAAGTCTTGGTGGCTGTTGAGATCAAGGTTTTCTTGCCAGCCAAAAGAGCGGGAACCAGATAGGCCAGGGTTTTTCCGGTCCCGGTACCTGCTTCTGCAACCAGGACACCTCCCCCGAGAATAGCGGATGCAACGCATTCAGCCATCTCCACTTGGCCGGCCCTAGACTGGAATCCAGAAAGAGACTTTGAGAGCGCCCCTTGAGGGCTAAAGAGGTCAGAAATGGGGATGTTCACCAGGTTTTTGCCACCGCTTCTGAGGCCCCTTGAACGTCGCCCTTTTGGCGCCTCGCTTCAGCAATAATGATCCAATTGCGCTGAATTAATTCCACTTGATTTTTGGCCATGGCATTGGATTTCTTCGCAAGGTCTTCAGCAAGTCCTGGTTGCCGTTCACGCAGCCTAACCTCAGCGAGTACATGCCAAAGTTCGGGATTTTTTGGCTGTATCCGAATGGCACGCTCCAATTGAGCCGCCGCGTTTTTATAGTTATAACTCTTAAAGCTGGCCTCAATATCCGCTTCAAGTGCCACCACGGCAGGCGGCGCTTCCATGGAGAAGAATTTCTTTATTTCTGGGGGTTTCAGGGGCATGTCAGGGTTTACGCTTGGAGATCCCGCATCGTACAACGACGATTCTTTCGGGAGATCGTTGGCCATCGCTTGGAGATCTGATGGCACTTCAGATGACCCCATCGGGATGGGGTCGATGCCGTAGGGAGAGGATGAAGCACCCGGGGGTAAGGGTTCTGTTGGGAGATCATGTGGGATGGACTCTGCGGGGAGAGGCTCCGTGGTTGTTATTTTTGATGGAGAAGCGACGGCTTCAGAGACCCTATCGGTCGCCACAGGCTCCGCCATGGATCGCACCGACGGGGCAGGATAGTTCGGAGCCACGGGGCTAGTGCTACAGCCGCCCATCAACGCAGCCCAGAGATAAACATAAGGTCGATATGAACGAAACATGAGGTGACGCACTATGATCTCTACGGGCAAAAGTGACAGGATAAACCGAAACCCTGATGGAAGCGCCTGGGTTGTTTGATTAAAACCAACAGGATGCAGCCCCTCTTCCTTGAAACGCCTGCGAAGACCGTGACCGGATGAACTTTAAAGAGCAGATTCTGTCCATAGCTTTTGATGACCAAACGGCCCACTGGGGCGGGAATCCTTGGTGAAATACTTCGGCCCATCGATGATGTTTGGTTGTACTGGCCGGGTAGCTTCGGTATATTCCAAGGAGTGATCGTGAGCGGGGACCCTTAATGATGTCCCTCATTGAGCTTCAGCCGGCACCATTAAAAAGACAATAACAATCCACATTACAAAATCGAGTGAGGGAACAGAACATGCGCAATTCCGATTGTATGAAGAAAGTCCTTACCGCCCTAGGTTTTCTGGCGGTCAGCATCCTCC